>DATCUN010000047.1:0-12159 GCA_036561825.1 Pseudomonas sp. | reverse complement strand
GTGCCCAGCGCAGTTCCGGCGGGCCGAGCCAGGCCAGCCAGCTGGTGCGCGGCGACGAGCGGCCGCTGTGGGAGGCGCTGCGCACCCTGCGCCGCAAGCTGGCCGAGGAGCACAGCGTGCCGCCCTACGTGATCTTCCCCGACGCCACCCTGCTGGAGATGCTGCGCAGCCAGCCGCAGTCGCTGTCCGACATGGCGCGGGTCAGCGGCGTCGGCGCGCGCAAGCTGGAGCGCTACGGCCAGGCCTTTCTCGACGTGCTCACCGACAGCCCGGCGGCGCCGGCCGCGCCGGTGGCCGACCTGCGCCACGAGCTGGTCAGCCTGGCCCGCTCCGGGATGACCCCGCAGCAGATCGCCCGCCAGCTCGACTGCAGCGAGAAGAACGTCTACAGCCTGCTGGCCGAAGCCATCGCTCGCCAGCAGCTCAGCCTCGAGCAGGCGCTGGATCTGCCCGAGGAACTACTCGGCGAGATCCACGATGCCTTCCTCGACGGCGACGCCGAACTGCCGCCGGTAGCGGCGATTGCCGAGGCGTTCGACGGCCGCGTGGCGCTCGGCGTGCTGCATTGCGTGCGGGCGGCGCTGGAGTCCGAGCTGGGCGCCTGAGGGCGCGCTCATGGCCTGACCTTGGCTCGCGAGCACGCGAGCCGGCGCTGCCCCGCAGCGCCCTGTCATCCTTCCTTTCGGCGCTCTTCGGCTAGGTAGGTTGCGAGCTAATGTTTAGTCAGCTAATAATTAGCTCATTGATTATCCGGAGGCTTGTCCATGGCCCATACCGATCACCGCCTGGGTGCCCAGGTCGCCCAGCTGGCGCGCACCTGGCGTGCCGAGCTGGATCGCCGGCTCAACCACCTGGGGCTGTCGCAGGCGCGCTGGCTGGTGCTTCTGCACCTGGCGCGGCAGCCGGACGCGCCGACGCAGAGCGAGCTGGCCGCCATGGTCGGTGTCGAGTGTCCGACCCTGGCGCGCCTGCTCGACGGTCTCGAGGCGCAGCAACTGGTGCGCCGGGTGACGGTGGCCGAGGACCGGCGGGCCAAGCGCGTCGAGCTGCTGCCGCAGACCGGGGAGATCATCACCCGCATCGAGGCCATCGCCGACCAGCTGCGCAGCGAGATCCTTGCCAACGTCGACCAGCAGGAGCTGGAGGTGTTCCAGCGCGTGCTGGGCCAGATGCAGGCGAACCTGGAGCGGCGCTGACATGGGCCACGACCTCGACAGCCTGCAGGCCCGCTTCGGCAGGCATTACCCGCGCTGGCTGCTGGCCCTGCTGATCGTCTCGACCATGACCATGGTGCTGTCGTCCACCAGCATCAACGTGGCGCTGCCGGCGATCATGGCGGACTTCGCCATCGGCCGGCCGCTGGCCCAGTGGCTGGTCACCGGCGTGCTCGCCGCGATGACCTCCGGCCTGCTGCTGTCGTCCTGGGCGCAGGCGCGCTTCGGTCCGCGGGCGACCCTGCTGACCAGCTTCGGCCTGTTCCTGCTCACCTCGCTGGTGGCGCCCTTCGTCACCTCGATCTGGGCGCTGATCGCCATCCGCATCGTCCAGGGGCTGTGCGCCGGTATCGCCCAGCCGCTGTCCATGGTGCTGATCTTCCGCGCCTATCCGGGCGCGGGGCGCGGCCTGGCCCTCGGCCTGTTCGGCCTGGGGGCGATGATGGCGCCGGCCCTGGGGCCGACCCTGGCCGGCTTCCTGGTCGACCATTTCGGCTGGCACGCGGTGTTCTGGCTGCCGGCGCCAGTGTGCATCCTCAGCCTGCTCGGCGGTGCGCTGCTGCTGCCCACCCTGCGCTCGCTGACGCCGCCGCGCCTCGACGTGCCCGGCTTCATCCTGCTCAACCTGGCGCTGTTCGGCATCCTCGCCGCGCTGGCCGAGGCGCAGCGCTTCGGCTGGCTGCACGACGCCACCTTGGTGATCGGCGCGGTCGGCCTGCTCGGCCTGGCCGCCTTCCTCTGGCGCTGCACCCACCACCCCGCGCCGCTGCTGCCACTGCGCCTGTGGCGCAATGCCAGCTTCCGCCATACCAGCTGGGTGTCGATGGTGCTGGGAGTGAGTCTGTTCGGCATCACCTACCTGATCCCGCTGTACGTGCAGACGGTGGAGGGCTACAGCGCCAGCGACGCCGGCCTGCTGTTGCTGCCCACCGGCCTGGTGCTGGGTGTCGCCGTGTTCGCCGGCGGCTGGCTGAGCGACAGGCTGGCCGCGCGCTGGCTGCTGGTCGGCGGCCTCGGTCTGCTCACCCTGTCCACCGCCGGGCAGGCGCTGATGGGGACCGGCGCGAGCTTCTGGGCGATCTGCGCCTGGGCCTCGCTGGGTCGCCTCGGCATCGGCGGCATCATGCCGGGGGTGAGTACCGGCGCGGTGCAGGACCTGCCCGCGGAGGAGCTGGCGCCGGCCACCGGCACCATCAGCTTCATGCGTCAGCTCGGCGGGGCGCTGGGCATCAACCTGCTGACCTTCTTCCTCGAGTGGCGCCATGTCGCCGAAGGGGCGAGCGCCGCGGGGGATGCCCAGGCCTTCGTGCAGAGCTTCTGGCTGCTGACCGTACTGTTCGCCCTGGCCCTCTGGCCGGCCTGGCTGCTGCGCAATCGCTGACGCGCGGCGCGCTATCATGGCGTCCCGCCCGTATCACGTTGAGGATGTCTCCGGCATGTCCACCCCCAAGCCCGAAATCGTCATCACCTACTGCACCCAGTGCCAATGGCTGCTGCGCGCGGCCTGGCTGGCCCAGGAACTGCTGTCCACCTTCAGCGACGACCTCGGCCGGGTGGCGCTGGAGCCCGGCACCGGCGGGGTGTTCCGCATCACCTGCGACGGCGTGGAGATCTGGGAGCGCAAGGCCGACGGCGGTTTCCCCGAGGCCAAGGTGCTCAAGCAGCGGGTGCGCGACCGCATCGATCCGCAGCGCGACCTCGGACACAGCGACCGGCCGCGCAGCGACTGAGTCGCCCCGGCGCTGTTCGGCACCGATTCGGCGGGCCGCTGCCGGCAGGGCTCTTGCCTGAGCTGGGCTATGCTGCGGTAACCATGCTGTAGTCTGCGTGTGCGGCAGTGGCCAATGCTGCTGGTCTGCGCGGTTTGCGACTACCGCTCCAGCCTGCCGGAGATTGTCGATGGACAGCGCCCCGCCGTGCCCGTCGCGTAACAGCCCGCAGCCGTGCCGTTTCCGGCTTGCCAGCCGCTTCGCCTCCTGGCGGGCCGAGGCGCAGGCATGCGGCTGCTGATCGTCAGCGATACCTGGGAGCCGCGGGTCAGTGGCGTGGCCACCTGCCTGCGCGCGCTGGTGGACGAGCTGCAGGCGCTCGGCCATGAGGTGCGCGTGCTGTCGCCGCAGGATTTCCATGCGCTGCCCTGTCCGGGCTACCCGGAAATCGCCCTGGTCTGGGATCTCTGGCGAGTGGCCGACAAGATCCGCGCGTTCGCCCCGGATGCCGTGCACCTGGCGGCCGAAGGTCCGCTTGGCTGGGTGGCGCGCTGCTGGCTGCAGCGTGAGGGGCTGGTGTTTTCCACCGCCATCCACACGCGTTTTGCCGAGTTCACCCAGGCGCGCTGGCCGCTGACGCCGCTGAGCTGGGGCTATGCCTGGTTGCGGGTGTTCCATCGGCCGAGCGCCGCGGTGCTGGTCAGCACCGTGCGCATGCAGAGCGAGTTCGCCCGGCTCGGTTTCGCCCATCTGCGGCTGTGGCGCAAGGGCGTGGACCTGCGCCAGTTTCGGCCGCGCCTCGAGCCGCAGGGGGAGGGCGGGCCGGTATTTCTCTATGTCGGCCGCCTGGCCCCGGAAAAGAATCTCGAAGCGTTCCTCGATCTCGACCTGCCGGGCGACAAGCAGGTGGTCGGCGACGGCCCACTGCGCGCGGAGCTGGAGCGGCGCTATCCACGGGTGCGCTTTCTCGGCTACCGGCGCGGCGAGGCCCTGGCCGAGGCCTACCGCCGTGCCAGCGTGCTGGTGTTCCCCTCGCGTAGCGACACCCTCGGCCTGGTGATGCTCGAGGCGCTGGCCTGCGGCACGCCGGTGGCCGCCTTTCCCGTGGCCGGGCCGCTGGACGTGCTGCGCCAGGGCGTCAGCGGGGTGATGGACGAGGACCTGCGTCGCGCCTGCCTGCAGGCTTTGAGCCTGGACCGCCACGCCTGTCTCGCCGAGGCGCAGCGCCAGTCGTGGCGGGCCTCGGCGCTGGAGTTCCTGGCCCATCAGCCGCGGCTGGACGGCAGGCCCTGCCTGTCGGTCAAGCCGCACGGGGTCGAACGCAGCATTCCCTGAGTCCTGTCACCGCACTGCCGCGGCGCTGTCACGCCGCCTTCATCGACGCCGCCGAAGATCGGAAAAAACGGAGTCCGTCGATGACCAGCGTCCAAGCGCTCCCGCCCAAGGGCAAGCAGTACATCCGTACCCTGTGGATCTCCGACGTGCACCTGGGGACCCGCGACTGCCAGGCCGAGCGCCTGGACGCCTTCCTCAAGCGTTATGCCCCCGAGCGCGTCTACCTGGTGGGCGACATCATCGATGGCTGGAAGCTGCGCAGCGGCGTGTACTGGCCGCAGAGCCATACCAACGTCATCCGCCGGCTGATCAACATGAGTCGGCGCGGCACCGAGGTGATCTACGTCACCGGCAACCACGACGAATGCCTGCGCCGCTATGCCGACCTGGTGCTGGGCAATATCCGCCTGGTCGACGAGGCCGAGCATCTGACCGCCGACGGCCGCCGCCTGCTGGTGCTGCACGGCGACCAGTTCGACGTGATCACCCGCTACCACAAGTGGCTGGCCTTCCTCGGCGATTCGGCCTACGAGTTCACCCTCACGCTCAATCGTTGGCTCAACCACTGGCGCCAGCGCTGGGGCTACGGCTACTGGTCGCTGTCGGCCTGGCTCAAGCACAAGGTCAAGGGCGCGGTCAGCTACATCAGCGAGTTCGAGGAGGCGCTGGCCCACGAGTGCACCAGGCGCGGCTTCCACGGCGTGGTCTGCGGCCACATCCACCATGCCGAGATCCGTAGCGTAGGCGCCATCGAGTACCTCAACTGCGGCGACTGGGTGGAGTCCTGCTCGGCGCTGATCGAGCATGCCGACGGCCACATCGAGCTGTACCGCCTGGCCGCCGATGCCGACGCGGGGGTGTCGGTGGAAGATGACCCGGTCGAGCCCCTGGCGGAGCCAAGCGCATGAGGCTGCTGATCGTCAGCGATGCCTGGGCGCCGCAGGTCAACGGCGTGGTCACCAGCCTGCGGGCGCTGAGCACGGAGCTGCAGGCGCTCGGCCACGAGGTGTGCGTGCTGTCGCCGCAGGACTTCCGCACGCTGCCCTGTCCGGGCTATGCGGCGATCCCGCTGGCCTGGGATGTCTGGAAGGTCGGCGGGAAGATTCGGGCGTTTGCCCCGGATGCCGTGCACCTGGCCACCGAAGGGCCGCTCGGCTGGGCCGCGCGGCGCTGGCTCAAGCGCGAGGGGCTGGCGTTTTCCACGGCGATCCACACGCGCTTTCCCGAGTATGTGAGCGAGCGCTGGTCGTGGATTCCGCTGGCCTGGGGCTATGCCTGGCTGCGGGCCTTCCACCGACCCAGCCAGCAGGTGCTGGTCAGTACCGAGCGGCTGCGCGACGAGTTCGCCCAGCGCGACTTCCCCCGTCTGGCGCTGTGGCGCAAGGGCGTGGATCTGCAGCAGTTCCAGCCGCGTCTCGACACCGAGGAGGGGGCGGCGCCGGTGTTTCTGTATGCCGGGCGGATCGCACCGGAGAAGAACCTCGAGGCGTTCCTCGATCTCGATCTGCCAGGCGAGAAGCAGGTGGTGGGTGACGGGCCGCTGCGCGCGGAGCTGGAGCGGCGCTATCCGCAGGTGCGCTTCTTCGGCTACCTGGATGCCACCGGGCTGGCCGAGGCCTATCGGCGCGCCAGCGTGCTGGTTTTCCCCTCGCGCACCGACACCCTCGGTCTGGTGATGCTCGAGGCGCTGGCCTGCGGCACGCCGGTGGCGGCGTTTCCGGTCTGCGGGCCGCTGGACGTGCTGCGCCAGGGTGTCAGCGGCGTTATGGCCGAGGACCTGCGCCAGGCCTGCCTGCAAGCCCTGACCCTGGACCGGGAGCAGTGTGCCGCGGAGGCGCAGCGCCACTCGTGGCCAGCCTCGGCGCTGGAGTTCCTGGCGTGCCAGCCGCGGCTGGATGGCGCGCCCTGTCTGCCGGATGCGCTGTTCAGCGCTGACCGAACAGCTCCTTGAAGAACTCCTGCATGTCATCCCAGGAGCGCTCGTCGGCGGCCTTCTGGTAGCCGAGATCGAGGCCCTGGGCCTGGTAGGCGTCGGCGTCGGGATTGCTGAAACCGTGCTTGGCGCCGGGCAGGCTGACAAAGCGGTAGTCGATGTCGGCCTTGTACATTTCTGCCTTGAAGTCATCGACCTGCTTGGCGTCGACCATGCTATCGGCGGCGCCGTGCTCCACCAGGATCCGGGCCTTCACCGAGCCGGGGGTTGCCGGGGTGGTGGTGGCGAGGGGGCCGTGGAAGCTCACCACGCCGGCCAGCGGCACGCCCTGGCGGGCCATGTCCAGCACCACCTTGCCGCCGAAGCAGTAGCCGATGGCCGCCAGCTTCTTCTTGTCGGTCCGCGGCTGCTGCTTGAGCAGGTCGAGGCCGGCGAGGAAGCGCTTGCGGGCGGCATCGGCGTCGGCAGTCGCCGCCTGCATGAAACTCTTGGCGTCGGCCGGGTGCGTGGTGTTCCTGCCTTCGCCATACATGTCGATGGCCAGGGCGCTGTAGCCGAGGGCCGCGAGGTCGCGGGCGCGGCGCTTGGCGTAGTCGTTGAGCCCCCACCACTCGTGCACCACCACCACCCCGGGGCGTTTGCCGGAAACAGCGTCGTCCCAGGCGTAGTAGCCGACCAGCTGCGTGCCGTCGGGACTCTGGTAGGGGATTTCCTGGGTCTGGATGGCGGCGTGGCTCAGGCCGCTGAACGCAAGCAATACGCCGATCAGGCTGGAACGCATGACAAGTCCTCCGGGTTGACTGACTCACAAGCGTAGGCGGCCGAATCACGGCTGTGAAGGCAAGGCTGGCGGATTCCCCGCCGGGTGGGCGGCGGATTCCCGCCGGAGGAGGGCGGCTGGAAGCCTTGCGAATTGGTCAAGTCATTGATTAAAGAGGGTTTTCTGGGTTTTTTCGAGGCTGGCACGGGGCTTGCTGTATCCATCTGCCCCTGCGTCCTGGACGAGGGGTACAACAAGTCCCCCGGATAGGGGGCTACCGCGCTTGGTGAAGTCTGCCGCAAGGAGCTGGAAGACGGTCGCCCGGGAGAAAAACAGTCATGCCTCGTCAACCGTTCTACAAGAGCCTGTACGTCCAGGTGCTGGTCGCGATCGCCATCGGCGTTGCGCTGGGTCATTTCTATCCGGAAACCGGCGCGGCGATGAAGCCGCTGGGCGACGGCTTCGTCAAGCTGATCAAGATGGCCATTGCGCCGATCATCTTCTGTACCGTGGTCAGCGGCATCGCCGGCATGCAGGACATGAAGGCGGTGGGCAAGACCGGTGGCATTGCCCTGCTGTATTTCGAGATCGTCTCCACGGTGGCGCTGGTCATCGGTCTGGTGGTGGTCAACCTGGCGCAGCCGGGCGCCGGCATGCATATCGATCCCGCCACTCTGGATGCCAGCAGCATCGCCGCCTATACCAAGGCCGGTGCCGAGCAGAGCACCGTGGCCTTCCTGCTGAACGTGATCCCGAACACCGTGGTCGGCGCCTTCGCCGAGGGCAACATCCTCCAGGTGCTGTTCTTCGCCATCCTGTTCGCCTTCGCCCTGCAGCGCATGGGCAAGCTCGGCAAGCCGGTGCTGGAGTTCATTGACGGCATCGCCCATGTGATGTTCGGCATCATCGGCGTGATCATGAAGCTGGCGCCGCTCGGGGCCTTCGGCGCCATGGCCTTCACCATCGGCAAGTACGGCGTCGGTTCGCTGGTGCAGCTCGGCCAGCTGATGCTGTGCTTCTACATCACCTGCGTGTTCTTCGTGCTGGTGGTGCTCGGCGCCATCGCCCGCGCCAACGGCTTCAGCATCCTGCGCTTCGTCAGCTACATCCGTGAGGAGCTGCTGATCGTGCTCGGCACCTCTTCCTCAGAGTCGGCGCTGCCGCGCATGCTGAACAAGATGGAGAAGCTCGGTTGCCACAAGTCGGTGGTCGGCCTGGTGATCCCGACCGGCTACTCCTTCAACCTCGACGGCACCTCGATCTACCTGACCATGGCCGCGGTGTTCATCGCCCAGGCCACCGATACGCCGATGGACCTGACCCAGCAGCTGACCCTGCTGGCGGTGCTGCTGATCTCTTCCAAGGGCGCCGCTGGGGTGACCGGCAGTGGCTTCATCGTGCTGGCTGCCACCCTGTCCGCCGTCGGTGGCCTGCCGGTGGCCGGTCTGGCGCTGATCCTCGGCATCGACCGCTTCATGTCCGAGGCGCGCGCGCTGACCAACCTGATCGGCAACGGCGTGGCCAGCGTGGTGGTGGCCAAGTGGGTCGGTCAGCTGGACAACGCGCAACTGCAGCGCGAGCTGGCCAAGCCGAGCCGCACGCCCGTGGAGCTGCCGCTGGTGGCCGAGCCGGCCGAACTCACGGCAGCCGCTGCTCGCCGCTGAACACCAGCGTCGCCCTGCAGCGCCGGCACAGGTAACGGCGCCCCCGCAGCACCAGCGCATGGCGCTGCGGGGTGAAGGTAAATTCCCCATCTGGGCACTGGCAGCGGTACATATAAGGCCGCTGCCGGCGCTTCACTGCGTAGGAATGGCAACGCTCGGCCGGCAGGCCGTAGACCTTGGCCATGACCTGTTGCCACTCGCCGCCGTGCGGGCGAATGCCGCTACCGAACAGCTGGTGGGCGACCAGATGTGCCACCTCGTGGGCTACGGTCTGGCGCAGGAAATGCTCGCGGTTTTCCCGGTACAGCTGGGCATTGAAGCGCAGGCGGTTCTCGCTCAGGTGGGCGACCCCGGCCTTGAGGCCGCGCAGGCGCAGGCTGACCTCGGGGCGCAGGAAGCGGCGGGCGAAAAAGGCTTCGGCCTGCTGGTAGCAGGCCTCGACGCGGGCCATGAGCTGTTCGGGCATGAGCGGGCGGTTCCGGAAGTGTGGCGCCGATTATGC
This sequence comes from Pseudomonas sp., assembly GCA_036561825.1. Taxonomy (GTDB): domain Bacteria; phylum Pseudomonadota; class Gammaproteobacteria; order Pseudomonadales; family Pseudomonadaceae; genus Geopseudomonas. The sequence continues at coordinate 3,042 of DATCUN010000047.1, read as the reverse complement.
CCAAACTGGCCGGCAGCGTGCGCGGCACAAACAACAAGGCCGCCCGCAGGCGGCCTCAAGTGAAGGGTCCGTGCTTATTCAACGGGCATAGACGGGACCCACGCCAAATCCCCACAGGACGACCGAGGTGGCCATGATCGCCACCAGGACCACCAGTCCCACCGCCAGCACCGAGCTGGAGAACATGAAGCCTTCATCCTTGGGAATGTTCATGAAGGATGGGATGCCGACATACAGCAGGTAGGCCGTGTAACACACCGCTGCCGTGCCGACCGCCATGCTCAGCCACATGTTCGGATACAGGGCGGCCAGGCCGCCGATGAACAGGGGCGTGGCGCAGTAGGCAGCAAACACCATGCAGTCGCTCAGGCTGGGGTTGGCATCGTAGGTGCGGGCCATCCAGTGGATGAAGGCACCCATCACCGCAACACCGACCAGCATGGCGATATAGGACAGTATGGTCATCTGCAGTGCGCTGCCGGCAGTCAGGCGTACCGCCTCGCCGCCGCCGATCGACCAGCCGACCTGGGTGGTGCCGATGTAGGCGGAAACGGCCGGTATGGCAGCCAGTATCAGGACATGGCTCAAATACATGTGGCTGATGCTTTCGTGCTCGCCACGAATCTCTTGCCATTCCTGATCAGGATGGGTGAAGAGCCCCCAAACGTGGTTGATCATGAGCAATACCTCCTTCTTATATGCGGATCGCCCCAGACGAGGCGCCGGAGGCACGTGGCCAGTGCCGTCCGGTGCCGGGTCGGCCTATGCGACCTTATGTCGCAGTATAGGTGCTGGTCGCCGGCTGCAGCGGGGGAGGGTAGAGCGATTTCGCCTCTCAGCGAGGGTTGTAATAGCGATCCAGAATTTCCATTGCCTTGTTGATCGACTGCAGGCGTGTGGTGCTGCCGCCGCGATCCGGGTGGTGCTGGCTGACCAGCTGGCGATAGCGCAGGCGGATGGCCGGGTAGTCGGTGCGCGCGTCCAGGCCGAACAGCTCCAGCGCCGCCTGCTGCTCCTCGCCGTGGTGCATGCGGGTCCAGAAACTCTGCAGCAGGTGTTCGACATCCGCTTCGCTGGTGTCGCGCAGGTGCGTCTCGTCGAGGTAGTAGGCGCGCAGCGCATCGTGCTCGACGACGCCCTGCGCGCCATCCCGATAGGGCAGCAGGCGGATCAGCAGGGGGTTGATTTCCAGGTGCGCGCTTTGCTCGGCCCACAGGCGGTCGCGTAGACGGTAGAGGGCGTTGAACACCAGGAAATGGGTGCGAAACAGCACCAGCCTGTCGCGCAGCGGCAGATTGGGGATGTGCGTGCAGTGTCCGCTCTTGAGCAGATGGATGAGCTGGTGTTCGCTGAGGCCGTCGGGGGATTGGCGCAGCAGCGTCAGCAGTTGCTCGACAAGCTCGAGGTCGGGATCGAAAAGGCTGTTCATGGGGTGAGCCTAGCATGCGCCCGTGTGGCGATTGCCGGGCTGCGGCGCAGGGCGTGATCCGCCTCGCAGCGCCGCGCCGACATCCGCGATCGGTGGTCTCGATTGGGCTGGGGTGATCGCGCGTTTGCGCGTAAAATGAGCGCCTTTTTCGCAACTCCCCCGGACTCCACACCACCATGGGCACCCTTTCGGTCAACCAGAACAAGCTGCAGAAACGCCTGCGTCGCCTGGCCGGCGAAGCCGTCACCGACTTCAACATGATCGAGGACGGCGACAAGGTCATGGTCTGCCTGTCCGGCGGCAAGGACAGCTACACCATGCTCGACGTGCTGCTCTATCTGCAGAAGGTCGCGCCGATCAAGTTCGAGATCGTGGCGGTGAACATGGACCAGAAGCAGCCGGGCTTCCCCGAGCACGTGCTGCCGGAGTACCTGAAGTCCATCGGCGTCGACTACCACATCATCGAGAAGGACACCTACTCGGTGGTCAAGGAGAAGATCCCGGAAGGCAAGACTACCTGCTCGCTGTGCTCGCGCCTGCGCCGCGGCACCCTGTACACCTATGCCGACGAGATCGGTGCGACCAAGATGGCTCTCGGCCACCATCGCGACGACATCCTCGAGACCTTCTTCCTCAACATGTTCTATGGCGGCACCCTCAAGGCCATGCCGCCCAAGCTGCTCTCCGACGACGGCCGCAACGTGGTGATCCGTCCGCTGGCCTACTGCAGCGAGAAGGACATCGAGGCTTATGCCCAGCTCAAGGAGTTCCCGATCATCCCGTGCAACCTGTGCGGCTCGCAGGAGAACCTGCAGCGTCAGGTGGTCAAGGAGATGCTCCACGAGTGGGAACGCAAGTCGCCGGGGCGTACTGAGATCATGTTCCGCGCCCTGCAGAACGTGGTGCCCTCGCAGCTGGCCGACCGCAACCTGTTCGACTTCCAGAGCCTGAAGATCGACGACGATGCTACCCCGCGCTTCATCGACGTGATGAGCCTCTGAGTGGATGCGGCCGGCTTGTCAGCCGGCCACCCCTGCAGTAAGGTTCCAGCATCCTTCTGGAGAACGACATGCCGCTCAGCCTCGACCATCAGCCCCTCGCCCGCACCGGTGCCGCTTGCGCCGCGCTGGCGTGCGCGCCGCTGGTCGTCGCTGGCGCGTATTCTTTTTATGGGTATTGGTTTAGCTGCCTGAGCGCCTGATACCCCACAGGCGCCCGAGTAACAGGGTCGCCACCCAGCAGCTCCCCCAAACCCCCGGTTGGCAACCCAACCGGGGGTTTTGTTTTTCCGGCCGGACAAGGCCCGACGCAACGAGGATCCACCGATGAACAGCTACCGCACCTGTTACCGCTACTGCCGCTACGACTGGCGATTTAGCCGTTGCACCGCCGCTTCGCTACCTCTCGACCGAACAATTCGCTAGCGCCGCGCGGCATTGCCGCCGGCCAAAGGACCGCCAGATCATGAATGTCTCCGCTTCCGCCCGACTCGCCACCCCCCAATCCCCGGCCCGCCGCAGCGCCCAGCCGCTGCCCAGCCCCGCCCTGTTGCGGCAGCGCCTGCCGCTGAGCGACACGCTCGCCGCCCGTATCCAGACTGATCGCAACGCCAT
>DATCUN010000046.1:0-2427 GCA_036561825.1 Pseudomonas sp. | reverse complement strand
GATCTGGGTGCGGGTCAGCTCTGCGGTTTCCTTGGCGAAGTCGGTATCGCGGATGCGGCTACGCGAGGCCGACAGGTTCTCCGTGGAGGTCTGCAGGTTGGCAACGACCGAGGTGAAGCGGTTCTGCACGGCGCCCAGGTCTGCGCGGGTGTTGTTGATCGAGCTCAGCGCGTTGTCGACCAGCGACAGTGCCTTCTGCGCACCGGTGACAGTGGAGACGTCCACATTGGCGACGTTGGCGGTGGTAACCGCAGGGTCGGCAGTGTGCGCAAAACCAGCAGCACCGGTCAGGGTGATGTCGGCGGCGGTCATTGCGACGCCGTCCTTGACCTGGGTGACCACGATCTTGCCGGTGTCATCCAGCTCTGCCAGCACGCCGGTTTCGCCGAGCTTGGAGTTGATGGCGGTGACGGCAGCCTTGTTCTGATCGGAAACGGTGGCGCCGCTCTTCAGTTCGATCTTGTCCAGCGTGACGGTGGCCGAACCGACCTTGATGGTGCCGGTCAGGGTGGCATCGGCGGTCAGGGCGGCCGTCGCATCAGCCACCTTGCCGGTAGCGAAGGTCGACGTACCCAGCTTGGCGGTCGTGGCATCGACGATCTTGTCGATGGCGATCGCCTGGCCGGCGTTGGCGCCGACCTGGAACAGCTGGCTGGAGAACGAACCGTCCAGCAGCTTGGTGCCGTTGAAGTCGGACTGCTTGGCGACGCGGTCGATTTCGCTGACCAGCTGGGTCACTTCGGCCTGCAGGGCCTTGCGGTCACTGGCCGAGTTGGTGGCGTTGGATGACTGCACGGCCAGTTCGCGGACGCGCTGCAGGTTGTTGCCGATTTCGGTCAGCGAACCTTCGGCGACCTGGGCCAGCGAGATGCCGTCGTTGGCATTGCGGATGGCGACGTCGGTGCCGCGGATCTGGGTGCCGAAACGCTCGGAGATGGCCAGACCAGCCGCGTCGTCCTTGGCGCTGTTGATGCGCGAACCGGACGACAGGCGCTGGATGGTGGTGGCCAGCGAGCTGCCGCTGGTGCTCAGGTTACGCTGAGCATTCAACGACATCGTGTTGGTGTTGATGACTTGTGCCATGGGGATTCCTTCAGGCTTGGGTGAAACGTGAGGCGGTGGACACGGCGCCGGTCAGCCCGGCGCCGTTGTGGAGCGGCTGGATCAGCGCAGCAGGCTGAGCACGTTCTGCGGCACCTGGTTGGCCTGTGCCAGCATGGCCGTACCGGCCTGCTGCAGGATCTGGGTGCGGGTCAGCTCTGCGGTTTCCTTGGCGAAGTCGGTATCGCGGATGCGGCTACGCGAGGCCGACAGGTTCTCCGTGGAGGTCTGCAGGTTGGCCACAACCGAGGTGAAGCGGTTCTGGATGGCGCCCAGGTCAGCACGGGTGTTGTTGATCGCGCTCAGCGAGCTGTCCACGATCTCCAGCGCCTTCTGTGCACCTTCGACGGTGGAGATGTCTACCGAGGACAGCACGCTGGCGGTTGCACCGGTCATGGTGCCGCCATCGGTGCTGCTCTCTTCCAGGCCGATGTTGCCAAAGTCAGCAGCCACGGCGGTTGCGCCTGCCGTAGCCGGACCACCAGCAGCCAGTTCGAAGGTCTGGCCATTCTTGACCGAGCTGAGGCTGATCACACCCGAGCTGTCAACGCTGGCCATCACGCCGGTTTCGCCCAGCTTGGCGTTGACCGCGGCGGCGGTAGCCTTGGAGATCGACTCACCGGCCTTTACCGAGATATCGCCGATATTGATGGCGGCGGCAGTGCCGTCCTTCGGGGTGATCGATACCTGAAGGCCGGTGAACACCGTATCGGCCGTGGCCAGGTCTTCGTTGACACCCGCGGTGCCGGCGGCATCGAGGGCGGTACCCTTGTAGGCATTGGCGAACGTGGTATTGCCCAGCGAGCTGGCCTTGGCGTCTACGACCTTGTCGATCGCAATGGCCTGGCCGGCGTTGGCGCCGACCTGGAACAGCTGGCTGGAGAACGAGCCGTCCAGCAGCTTGGTGCCGTTGAAGTCGGACTGCTTGGCCACGCGGTCGATTTCGCTGACCAGCTGGGTGACTTCGGCCTGCAGGGCCTTGCGGTCGCTAGCTGAGTTGGTGGCGTTGGACGCCTGCACCGACAGTTCGCGGACGCGCTGCAGGTTGTTGCCGATTTCGGTCAGCGAGCCTTCGGCGACCTGGGCCAGCGAGATGCCGTCGTTGGCATTGCGGATGGCCACGTCGGTACCGCGGATCTGGGTGCCGAAACGCTCGGAGATGGCCAGGCCAGCCGCATCGTCCTTGGCGCTGTTGATGCGCGAACCCGACGACAGGCGCTGGATGGTGGTGGCCAGGGAGCTGCCGCTGGTGCTCAGGTTACGCTGAGCATTCAACGACATCGTGTTGGTATTGATGACTTGTGCCATGGGAAGAGGTCCTTGAGC
>DATCUN010000045.1:0-3601 GCA_036561825.1 Pseudomonas sp. | reverse complement strand
CCTCCTTCGCAGCCAGACACCCCTGCCCGCATGTCCCGACTCAATCCCCGCCAGCAGGAAGCCGTCCACTACATCAGCGGCCCGCTGCTGGTGCTGGCCGGCGCCGGATCCGGCAAGACCAGCGTGATCACCCGCAAGATCGCCTACCTGATCCAGCAGTGCGGCATCCGCGCGCAGAACATCGTCGCGGTGACCTTCACCAACAAGGCCGCCCGCGAGATGAAGGAGCGCGTCTCCAGCCTGCTGCGCGGCAGCGAGGGCAAGGGCCTGACGGTGTCGACCTTCCACAACCTCGGCCTCAACATCATCCGCAAGGAACACGCCCACCTGGGCTACAAGCCGGGCTTCTCGATCTTCGACGAGCAGGACGTCAAGGCGCTGCTCGCCGACATCATGCAGAAGGAGTACCAGGGCGACGACGGCGTCGACGAGATCAAGAACCTGATCGGCGCCTGGAAGAACGACCTGATCCTCCCCGAGCAGGCCCTGGAGCAGGCGCGCAACCCGCGCGAGCAGACCGCCGCCATCGTCTACCTGCACTACCAGCGCACCCTCAAGGCCTACAACGCGGTGGACTTCGACGACCTCATCCTGCAGCCGGTCAAGCTGTTCCAAGACCACCCCGAGGTGCTGCAGAAGTGGCGCAACAAGGTGCGCTACATGCTGGTCGACGAATACCAGGACACCAACGCCAGCCAGTACCTGCTGGTCAAGCTGCTGGTCCAGGAGCGTGCGCAGTTCACCGTGGTCGGCGACGACGACCAGTCGATCTACGCCTGGCGCGGCGCGCGGCCGGAAAACCTCATGCTGCTCAAGGACGATTTCCCCAGCCTCAAGGTGGTGATGCTCGAGCAGAACTACCGCTCGACCAGCCGCATCCTCAAGTGCGCCAACGTGCTGATCGCCAACAACCCGCACGTGTTCGAGAAGCAGCTGTGGAGCGAGATGGGTCACGGCGACGAGATCCGCGTGATCCGCTGCCGGAACGAGGACGCCGAGTGCGAGCGCATCGCCATGGAGATCCTCACCCAGCACCTGCGCACCGACCGCCCGTACAGCGAGTTCGCCATCCTCTACCGCGGCAACTACCAGGCCAAGCTGATGGAGCTGAAGCTGCAGCACCACCAGATTCCCTATCGACTGTCCGGCGGCACCAGCTTCTTCGCCCGTCAGGAGGTGAAGGACCTGATGAGCTACTTCCGTCTGCTGGTCAACCCGGACGACGACAACGCCTTCCTGCGGGTGATCAACGTGCCACGCCGCGAGATCGGCTCGGCGACCCTGGAGAAGCTCGGCAACTACGCCACCGCGCGCAAGATCAGCATGTACGACGCCAGCGACGAGATCGGCCTGGCCGAGCACCTCGACAGCCGCTACTGCGAGCGCCTGGCGCGCTTCAAGCACTTCATCGACCGGGTGCGCCGCGAGTGCGCCCAGGACGACCCGATCGCCGCGCTGCGCGGGATGATCGCCGATATCGACTACGAGAACTGGCTGCGCGAGAACAGCTCCACCGACAAGGCCGCCGACTACCGGATGAGCAACGTCTGGTTCCTCCTCGAGGCGCTGAAGAACACCCTGGAGAAGGACGAGGACGGCGACATGACCATCGAGCAGGCCATCGCCAAGCTGGTGCTGCGCGACATGCTCGAACGCCAGCAGGAGGAGGAGGACGGCGCCGAGGGCGTGCAGATGATGACCCTGCACGCCTCCAAGGGCCTGGAGTTCCCCTGCGTGTTCATCATGGGCATGGAGGAGGAAATCCTCCCGCACCGCTCCAGCATCGAGGCCGACACCGTCGAGGAAGAGCGCCGCCTGGCCTACGTCGGCATCACCCGCGCCAAGCAGAACCTCGCCATCACCTTCGCCGCCAAGCGCAAGCAGTACGGCGAGGTGATCGACTGCGCGCCCAGCCGCTTCCTCGACGAACTGCCGGCCGAGGACCTGCAGTGGGAAGGCCTGGAGGACACCCCGGTGGAGGTCAAGGCGGTGCGCGGCAACAGCGCGCTGGCGGACATCCGCGCGCTGCTCAAGCGCTGAGGCGCGCTCAGGACTGGCCGTGGCGCGCGCGGCTGGCCTGGACGATGCGCTGCGCCGGCACGCGCAGCTGCCCCAGCAGGTACTCGGCGAACTCCGGCGCATAGCCCTGGCGGGCGATGGCCTGCGCCATGCAGTCCAGCCAGGCCGCGCTGCCGGCCTCGTCGATCGGCCACTGCGCATGGAAGGCGGGAATCACGATCGAGCCGTACTTCGCGGCAAACAGCTTCGGCCCGCCCAGCCAGCCGCTGAGGAAGCAGGCCAGCTTGTCGCGCGAGGCATCGAGACTCTCGGGGTGCATGCGGCGCAGGTCGGCGGCGGCGGGCGACTCGTCCATGATCCGGTAGAAGTCGTCGACCAGTCGGCGCAGGCCGTCGATACCGCCGGCGGCCTGGTACGAGGCGTCGCCGACACCATAGGAGGGATTGTTGCTCACGGGGGCGCTCTCACTGGGTACGGAAAGGCCCATCTTAGCCGGAAAGGATTTTGTCCTCAGCCGCCCGACGCAGCGCTTAAAATGCGCCATCACCGATCACTGACGACTAGCCATGAATGCCGATGCCATAGCCACCCTGCAGCAGCAGGTCATTGCCGCCCTGGGCGCCGTTCCCGACGAGACCCGGCGCCTGTTCCACGGCCGCGGGCGGCGCTGGCCGGGGCTCGAGCATGTCACCGTGGACTGGCTGCAGGGCGTGCTGCTGGTGGCGCTGTTCCGCGAGCCGGAGGCGGCGGAACTGGCCATGCTCAAGCAGATGCTCATGGCCCTGAGCCAAACCGCCGAGTGGCGGCACAGCCAGGCGCACAGCCTGTTGCTGCAGCACCGCTACCGGCTGGACAGCAGCACGGAGTGGCTGCTGGGCGACGAGGTGGAAGAGTGGCTGATCAGCGAGGACGGCCTGCGCTTCAAGCTGGATCTGGGCAAGAAGCAGAATACCGGCCTGTTTCTCGACATGCGCTATGGCCGGCGCTGGGTACGGGAACAGGCCGCGGGCAAGCGCGTGCTCAACCTGTTCGCCTATACCTGCGGTTTCTCGGTGGCGGCGCTTGCCGGTGGCGCCGAGCAGGTGGTCAATCTGGACATGGCCAAGGCCGCCCTCAACCGCGGGCGCGACAATCACCGGCTGAACCAGCAGGACCTCAGTCAGGTCAGCTTCCTCGGCCATGAGCTGTTCAAGTCATGGAGCAAGGTGAAGAAATACGGCCCCTACGACCTGATCATCATCGACCCGCCGTCGTTCCAGAAGGGCAGCTTTGCCCTGACCAAGGACTATCAGAAGATCCTGCGCCGCCTGCCCGACCTGCTCACCGCGCAGGGGGTGGTACTGGCCTGCATCAACGATCCTGCCATCGGTCCCGACTTCCTGATCGAAGGCATGGCCAGCGAGGCGCCGAGCCTGACCTTCGAGATGCGCCTGGAAAACCAGCCCGAGTTTGCCGACATCGACCCCGACGCCGGGCTGAAGGCCCTGGTGTTCAAACACAACCCCCTCGTCGCCGCCACTCCGGTCGCGTAGCCGCGCCGCGCGGCCGGGCAGCGCTCGGGCAACCGTGGCTGGCGACTCGC
>DATCUN010000044.1:0-1778 GCA_036561825.1 Pseudomonas sp. | reverse complement strand
GGCGTGACCCGCGGCGCGCTCTACTGGCACTTCGAGAACAAGGCCCACCTGTTCCAGGCCATGCTCGAGCAAGTGCGCCTGCCGCCGGAGCAGCTGGCCGAGCGCCTGTCCACCTGCGGCGACCGCGATCCGCTGCAGGTCCTGCGCGAAATGTGCAGCGAAGCCATCACCAGCCTGGCGCGCAACCCGCAGAAGCGGCGGATCTTCACCATCCTGCTGCACCGCTGCGAGTTCACCGACGAACTGCGCCACGTCGAGGAGCGCCACGAAGCCTTCGTCAATCAGTTCATCGATCTCTGCGAGGAGCTTTTCGAGCGCGCCGACCGCCAGGGCCGCCTGAACCCCGGCCAGACTCCGCGCCTGGCCGCCCGCAGCCTGCACGCGCTGATTATCGGCCTGTTCAGCGACTGGCTGCGCGACCCCGAACTGTTCGACGCCGAACGCGACGCACCGCAGATGATCGATGCCCTGCTGCGCGGACTGGCGCGCGACTGGCCGACCGGCTGAGCCACCCGCCTCGGCCGGATGCCCTGCAGCCCACGGCTTTCGCCGACGTTCACACGCCTGCAACCCGCATCCGGTAAACAGCTGCCATCGATTCACGGAGCAGCGACATGTCCACCCTCACCGAACTGGCCCAACAGATCGCCCTGCTGTACCCACTCAGGGACAAGACGGCCGGCAAGCGCTATCGCATCGTCAACGAACTCGCCGGCCTGACCGAGCTGGAGGAGATCGGCGGCAAACCGCGCTACATCCCGACCCGCGCCCTCCAGGATCGCAAGATCTGGGATCTGGCCGGCTGATCGCCCCTAGCGCCCCACCCTCGACAGATTCAGCGTGCCCTTTTCAGAGAAGCGCCGACTGCCGAACGCCCCACCGGACAGCTTGCCATGCAGCACGTAGGGCACCTTGTCCAAGCGATCAGTCTCGGCCAGCCCCAGCGCCTGACGCACGGCGGAAAACGCCGAGATGCTGACCGGCACCACCAGCAGCTTCTCACCGAAGCGCGGCACACTGCCACGCTGATCGCTCACCCCCGTGGCCAGCGCGCGGCCGCCGACCTCCAGCTCCAGCGCAATGCCGTCGTACTCGATCGGCGTGGTGTTCGGGTTTTGCAGGCGCAGCTTCACCGCAAAGCGCATCTCCAGGCCCTCCCCCGGCAAGGGATCGAAGCCCACCACATGCATGTTGATCGGCTCGCGACTGCCGAGCGCGGCGCAGGCACTCAACGCCAACGCCAGCAGCCCGGCCAGCAGGAGGCGGGCGATACGGGCAGCGGCCGGAGCAGAAAGAGAAAGACCGGGCATGGCATGACGTCCTGATGCGGGCGGATAAGGCCAAGTATCGGCCTGCCGAACGCAACCTGCGCGGCACCTGCCAGCAATATTCCACCACCGACCCGGCCAAGCCAGGCGCCGGAGCAGAAACAGCAGCGGGAGAAGAAGAGCTTCGACGGAATCACCATGCGGAAATGGAAGATTCCGTGGCGGTTCCGGGCCAGGTAGGAAGGGGCAGGCTTCATGCTGGGCACCTGCCGATGCCCCACGTCGGTGTGACCTGTCAGTGGCACACCTGCCGAAAATGGCAGGCCCAGACAGCACAAAGCCCCGGAGTTCGGGGCTTTGTGTCAGGTTTTGGTGGAGCCGGGGGGATTTGAACCCCCGTCCGCCAGCTCTCCACTATCGGTTCTACATGCTTAGCCATGTCTATTGAGTTAACTCCTCGCGACCCGACTGGCAGGGTGCTTGGAGCGAGCTGCATGAGTTTTAGCCGTT
>DATCUN010000043.1:0-5213 GCA_036561825.1 Pseudomonas sp. | reverse complement strand
CTATCCGCCAGGCCGGTGGATGGGGTGCAGCTTGGGCTGGTTTCAAGGTCGGTGGTGCCGCCGGTGCAGCTCTGGGTATAGAAACCGGTCCAGGTGCAGTTATTAGCGGCCTGATCGGGGGCATCGTTGTCGGCGCAGCTGGCTATTTCGGTGCTGACTGGGTCGCCGACCACATCTACGAGAATTGAACATGAACCCATTTGCCTTCCTGCACAGGAAGCCATCGGCTAAGCAATTGCTTCATCAGGGACGACGAGCAGAACTGCAGGAACTGATTTCGGTGTATCTGCCTCGGAGTTTGGCACTGCCTAAGCAAGGTCTGGGCTACCCCTGTGTGCTGTCGCTCAAGGTCGACGGCCTTGGGGCTTATCTGCTGGATGTGCATCTGGACACGGAGCACCTCACCAATATTGAACAATTGATTGAGAGGCTCGGATTCAATCGGCAACAGCCTACCGCGAAGTTCCACACGTTCAGCCGCCAATGTCCGGCCCCCGAGGCCGTTTCGATTCAAAGGCAAAAATTAGGCCAGGGAACGGCCCTGCTGCTTATCAGCAACAGCATCGAACTCCTGCAAAACCTGCCAGAACTAGCGCCGCCAAAGCCCTGGGAAGTATTCCCCGAGGTAGATGCCGATGGGCTTGGCAGCCTGCAGGGTAGCCTCGAACACTGGTGGAACCACTACTGGTGGCCGTACTGGCTGAACCTCACTCCGAAGCAGCGTGCAAGCTGGCTCGATGACGCCCGGCATCCCGAAGGCTGGCGCGAATATATCCGTCTACAGGATGAGCTGAACGGCACCAACAGGGAGCCACAGGCCTGATGCCCTTCAACCACTACTACCAGCGCGAACTCTCCGCCCAGCGCCCGCTCGGCAAGCGTTTCGCCGGACGTTGCCCGGCGCTGGCGCGAACCCTCGATGGAACGCCATGAGGTGCAAATGCTGATGAGCATTCAAGGCTACCCCTCCGTACTGGCCGACAGTGATCTGTTCGGCTGTCTGGCCATTCTGAGCTTTCTTGCTGGCTGCTCTGGTCTTTTCGCCCGGATACGCAACACCAGAACGCACAGAGCTCTGACCTTTGCCTGCTTGATGGCCGTTCCAGCCTTGCATGCAGTTGGAACATTTTTCCTGAATCAGGCACCAGCCTGATCCAATCAATAAGCCAGGGATAGGCCTGATGTCCTTCAACCACTACTACCAGAGCGAACTCAACGCCCTGCGCCAGCTCGGCAAGCGCTTCGCCGAGCGCAGCCCGGCGCTGGCGCCGTTCCTCGGCCAGAGCGGGCGCGATCCGGATGTCGAGCGCCTGCTCGAGGGCTTCGCCTTCCTCACCGGGCGCCTGCGCCAGAAGCTCGACGACGAGTTGCCGGAGCTGACCCACTCGCTGATGCACCTGCTGTGGCCGAACTACATGCGCCCGCTGCCGGCGTTCAGCATGCTGCAGTTCGAGCCGCTCAAGCGTCCCGGTCCGGCGCTGACGGTACCCCGCCACACGCCGGTGGAGTCGAAGCCGATCCAGGGCGCGACCTGCCGCTTCCGCACCGCCTACGCCACCGAGGTGTTGCCGCTGGCGCTGAGCGCCCTCGACTACGCGGTACAGGGCGAGGGCGCGCTGCTCAGCCTGCGCCTGACCATGAGCGCCGACGGCCATCTCGGCGAGCTGGACCTGCGCCGGCTGCGCCTGCACCTGAGTGGCGAGCGCTACATCAGCCAGCTGCTCTACCTCGGCCTGCTGCGCCACCTCGACGGCATCCAGCTGGTCGCCCTCGACGCCGACGGCCGGCCGCTGCGCGATGCCGCCAGCGAGCCGCTGCCGCCCCTGCGCCTGGATCCCACGCAGGTGCAACCGGTCGGCTTCGCCGAGGACGAGGCGCTGATTCCCTACCCGCTCAACACCTTCCGCGGCTATCGCTACCTGCAGGAATACTTCGCCTTCCAGGACAAGTTCCTGTTCGTCGACCTGCACGGGCTAGAGGTCCTCCGACGCCTGCCGGACGAGCAACTCAAGCAGACGCGCGGCCTGGAGCTGCGCTTCGACATCCGCCAGGCCGGCGTGCAGCGGATCCGCCCGACCCTGGACAACCTGCGCCTGTACTGCACCCCGGTGGTCAACCTGTTCGCCCACGACGCCACGCCGATCCGCCTCGACGGTCGCCAGGACCAGTACCTGCTGCGCCCGGCCGAATACGACCCGCAGCATTGCGCGGTGTTCTCGGTGGACCGGGTCACCGGCTGGCGGCCCGGCGGCATGGGCTACGAGGAATACGTGCCGTTCGAGTCGTTCGAGCACGACGCCAGCTTCGACGTGCCCCACGCCCGCCCGCACTACAGCGTGCGCCAGCAGCCCTCGCTGCTCGGCGACGGCCTGGAGACCTGGCTGAGCTTCGGCGCGCGCCAGGCCGACCAGCAGGAGACGCTGTCCATCGAGCTGACCTGCACCAACCAGAACCTGCCGCGCCAACTGGGGATCGGCGACATCTGCCGGCCCTGCGAGGGCACCCCGGAGTTCCTGGCGTTCCGCAACATCGGCGCGGTGACCCCCAGCTACGCACCGCCGCTGCACCGCGACTACCTGTGGAAGCTGATTTCCAACATGTCGCTCAACTACCTGTCGCTGGCCAACGTCGAGGAGCTCAAGGCCATTCTCGAGACCTACGACCTGCCGCGCCACTACGACCAGCACGCGGAAAAGGTCAGCCGGCGCCTGCTCGGCGGGCTCAAGCAGATCGACCACCGGCACGTCGACCGCCTACACCGCGGCTTGCCGGTGCGCGGCGTGCGCACAGAGCTGGTCATGGCCGCCGACTGCTACCTGGGCGAGGGCGACCTGTTCCTCTTCGCCTCGGTGCTCAACGAATTCTTCGCCCTGTACGCCAGCCTCAACTCGTACCACGAGCTGCGCGTGCAGAGCACTCAGGGAGAGGTGTACCAATGGACGCCGCGCATGGGGCAGCAGCCCCTGCTCTGAACCGGCTCGGCCGGAGCATCCGCGAGTACAGCCTGTTCCAGGGCGTGCAGCGGGTGCTGAACCGCCTGCAGGCTGCCCATCCGCAGCTGGACGAGCAGGCGCTGTACGAGCGCCTGGAATTCCAGGCCAACCCCAGCCTGGGCTTTCCCGGCTGCGACATCGAGCGCGTGCAGTTCTTCGAGGAGCACGGCGAGCTGCGCGCGCGCCTGTGCATCAACCTGGTCGGCCTGTGCGGTGCCGGCTCGCCGCTGCCGGCGTTCTACGGCGAACAGGCGCTGGGCGACAGCGCCACCGACAACCCGACCCGCCACTTCCTCGACCTGTTCAACAGCCGCCTGCAGCGCCTGCTGCTGCCGATCTGGCAGAAGTACCGCTACCACGCGCGCTTCGCCAGCGGCGCCCGCGATCCGCTGTCCGCCCAGCTGTTCGCGCTGATCGGCCTCGGCGGCGAGCAGATCCGCAACGCATCGGAGCTGAACTGGAAACGCCTGCTGCCCTACCTCGGCCTGCTCAGCCTGCGCGCCCATTCGGCAGCGCTGATCGAATCGGTGCTGCGCTACTACTTCAAGCACGCCGAGCTGCACATCGAACAGTGCCTGGAGCGCCGGGTGACCATCCTCGACGAACAGCGCAACCGCCTCGGCCGCGCCAACAGCCAGCTGGGCGAAAGCCTGGTGCTCGGCGAGCGGGTGCGCGACCGCGGCGGCAAGTTCCGCATCCACATCCGCCAGCTCGGCTGGCAAGGCTTCCACGATTTCCTGCCGCTGGGCGACGGCTACCAGCCGCTGTGTGCGCTGGTGCGCTTCACCCTGCGCGACCCGCTCGACTACGACATCCGCCTGGAATTGCGCCGGGACGAAATCCGCGAGCTGCGCATCGGCGCCGCCAACCCCTGCCGCCTGGGCTGGACCAGCTGGCTCGGCCGCGACCGCGCCGACGGCCTGGTCACCCTGGGCAGCCGCATCAATCAAGGAGCGATGAAATGATCAACGTCGATTTGCAACAGCTGGTCCAGGCCCTCGATGCCGCGACCCGCCGCGACCTGGAAGGCGCCGCCGAGCGCTGCGTGGCCCGCGGCGGCAGCAAGATCCTGGTCGAGGATCTGCTGCTCGGCCTGCTCGAGCGCCCGGACGGCCTGCTGGCCCGCGCCCTGCAGGATGCCGGGGTGGATGCCGGCGAACTGGCCCGCGTGCTGCAGCCGCGCGGCGAGGCCAGCGCGTCGCGCAACCCGGTATTCGCCACCGAACTGGTGCAGTGGCTGCAGGATGCCCTGCTGGCCGCCAGCCTGGAGCTCGGCCAGAGCCAGATCGACCAGGCCGCCCTGCTCCTCGCCCTGCTGTGCAGCCCGCTGCGCCATGCCGGCACCCGCTACCAGCAGCTGCTGTCCCGGCTGAGCACCGAGCGCCTGCGCGACTTCGCCCGCAGCCAGCAGCCGCATCCGCAGCCGGCCGCCGGCCAGCCCGTGGCGGACGGCGAATCGGCGCTGGCACGCTTCACCCACAACTTCACCCAGCAGGCCCGGGACGGCAAGCTCGACCCGGTGCTGTGCCGCGACGGCGCGATCCGCCAGATGATCGACATCCTCGCCCGCCGGCGGAAGAACAACCCCATCGTGGTCGGCGAGGCCGGCGTCGGCAAGACCGCGCTGGTCGAGGGCCTGGCCCTGCGCATCGCCGGCGGCGAGGTGCCGGAGGCGCTCAAGGGCGTCGAGCTGCTCGGCCTCGATCTCGGTCTGCTGCAGGCCGGCGCCAGCGTCAAGGGCGAGTTCGAACGCCGCCTGCAGGGGGTGATCGACGGGGTGAAGGCCGCGCCCAGGCCGATGATCCTGTTCATCGACGAGGCGCACACCCTGATCGGCGCCGGTGGCCAGGCCGGCGGCTCGGACGCCGCCAACCTGCTCAAGCCGGCGCTGGCGCGTGGCGAGCTGCGCACCATCGCCGCCACCACCTGGAGCGAATACAAGAAGTACTTCGAGAAGGACCCGGCGCTGGCTCGCCGCTTCCAACCGGTGCAGCTGCTCGAGCCGACGGTGGCCGAGGCGGTGACCATCCTGCGCGGCCTGGCGCCGGTCTACGCGCAGAGCCACGGCATCTACCTGCGCGACGATGCCGTGGTGGCCGCCGCCGAACTGTCGGCCCGCTACCTCGCCGGCCGTCAGCTGCCGGACAAGGCAGTCGACGTGCTGGACACCGCCTGCGCGCGGGTGCGCATCAGCCTGGCCAGCGCGCCCGCGGCGCTGGA
>DATCUN010000042.1:0-9132 GCA_036561825.1 Pseudomonas sp. | reverse complement strand
ATCCGGCGATTCCGCTTGCGCTGCATGGCATGGTTCCGGATCGCAACATCGTCGGCAAGGCGTTCGCCGTGTGGATGAGCTGGCCGGAGCCCAAGCTCAGCCACCTGCCGACGTTCTCGCGGGTCGGGCTGATCCATTGAGTGTTGAATACTCCCGGATACGAGGTCGATCATGATGTTTGCACGTTCGCAGAAAGGCTTGTCGATGTTGAGCTGGCTGGTGGTCCTTTGCATCGTGGGATTTATCGCCAGCGTTTTTCTAAAGGTTTTTCCCCACTACATGGACTTCTACTCTCTGCAGAAAATCATTACCTCCGCCGCTACGGAAAGTGCCCACCAGATTCGCTCGCCGAACGACTTTTACGCTCATATGGGGCGTGGAATGGAGGTCAACAATCTTGATTTTGACCTGAAGGAAATGATGGAGGTGAGCATGGAAAACGACGAGTTCTACGTTCACCTCAACTACGAGAAGCGCGAGCCGCTGATCGAAAACCTCGACCTGGTTGTCCACTTTGACCGCGAATACCGTGTCCGTGCCCCGTGAGTAATCCCCTGCAACGACTCGAGCGTCGGCTCGGCTATAAATTCCAGGACCCTGAGCTGATGGTCCTGGCCCTGACCCACCGAAGCTTTGCCGGCCGCAACAACGAGCGGCTGGAGTTCCTCGGCGATGCCATCCTCAACTTCGTGGTCGGCGAGGCGCTGTTCAAGCGCTTTCCCCAGGCCCGCGAAGGCCAGCTGTCACGCCTGCGTGCGCGGCTGGTGAAGGGCGAGACCCTGGCGCGCCTGGCGCTGGTCTTCGACCTCGGCGAATACCTGCGCCTTGGCTCCGGCGAGCTGAAGAGCGGCGGCTTCCGCCGCGAGTCGATCCTCGCCGACGCCACCGAAGCGCTGATCGGCGCCATCTACCTGGACACCGGCATGGAGGCGGCGCGCGATCGCGTGCTGGCCTGGCTGGCACCCTATTTCGACGAGCTGACCCTGGTCGATACCAACAAGGATCCGAAAACCCGCCTGCAGGAGTTCCTGCAATCGCGTGGCTGCGAACTGCCGCGCTACGATGTGGTGGATATCCAGGGTGAGCCGCATTGCCGGACCTTCTTCGTCGAATGCGAAATTGCCCTGCTCAATCAAAAGACCCGTGGCCAGGGTGCCAGCCGTCGTATCGCCGAACAGGTGGCGGCCGCTGCAGCACTGGTGGCCTTGGGCGTGGAGAATGGCAATGACTGAATCCCTGCCGAGCCGTTGCGGCTACGTGGCCATCGTCGGCCGGCCGAATGTCGGCAAGTCGACCCTGCTCAACCATATCCTCGGACAGAAGCTGGCGATCACCTCGCGCAAGCCGCAGACCACCCGGCACACCCTGCTCGGCATCAAGACCGAAGGCCCGGTGCAGGCGATCTACGTCGACACTCCCGGCATGCACAAGGATAACGACAAGGCGCTCAACCGCTACATGAACCGCAGCGCCAGCGCGGCGCTGAAGGACGTCGACGTGGTGATCTTCGTCGTCGACCGCACGCGCTGGACCGAGGAGGACCAGATGGTCCTCGACCGGGTCAAGTACGTCGAAGGCCCGCTGCTGGTGGTGGTCAACAAGATCGACCGCCTCGAGGACAAGGGTGAGCTGCTGCCGCACCTGAAGTGGCTGGCCGAGCAGCTGCCCAATGCCGAGATCGTGCCGATCTCCGCGCAACACGGGCAGAACCTCGAGACCCTCGAGGCCCAGGTGGCCAAGCACCTGCCGGAAGGCGAGCACTTCTTCGAGGAAGACCAGCTCACCGACCGCAGCTCGCGGTTCCTCGCCGCCGAGCTGGTGCGCGAGAAGGTCATGCGCCAGCTGGGTGCCGAGGTGCCCTACCAGGTTGCCGTGGAAATCGAACAGTTCCAGCAACAGGGCCGCGTGCTGCACATCCACGCGCTGATCCTGGTCGAGCGCGATGGACAGAAGAAGATCATCATTGGCGACAAGGGCGAGCGCATCAAGCGCATCGGCCAGGAAGCCCGCCGCGACATGGAAGAGCTGTTCGGCAGCAAGGTCATGCTCAACCTGTGGGTCAAGGTGAAGGGCGGCTGGTCCGACGACGAACGCGCCCTGCGCTCGCTGGGCTACGGCGACATCTGACCGGCGTTTGCAACCGCTGTGGTAGGGTGCGCCATGCGCACCTGTGCCGCTGTCCAGGCTTTCGCCGGTGCGCATGGCGCACCCTACGGTTGACATGATCGCTGCCGCCCATCCCGCCTTCGTCCTGCACTCCCGCCCGTACAAGGAAACCAGCGCCTTGGTGGATTTCCTGACTCCGGAAGGGCGTCTGCGCGCGGTGTTGCGCGGTGCGCGCGGCAAGGCCGGCACGCTGGCGCGGCCGTTCGTGCCGCTGGAACTGGAGTTGCGTGGCCGCGGCGAGTTGCCGAACGTCGCCCGCCTGGAAAGTGCCGGCATTCCCCATCTGCTCTCGGGCCATGCGCTGTTCAGCGGCCTGTATCTCAACGAGCTGCTGGTGCGCCTGCTGCCGGCGCAAGACCCGCATCCCGCCCTGTTCGACCACTACGCCGCGACCCTCGCCGCGCTGGCGGGTGGGCGGCCGCTGGAACCGCTGCTGCGCGCCTTCGAATGGCGGCTGCTGGATGATCTGGGCTATGGTTTCGCTCTCGACCGCGACTGCCAGGGGCAGCCGGTCGATCCCGCCACGCTGTACCAGTGGTTGCCCGAGCTGGGTTTCCAGCCGGTCGCCCAACTGCAGCCGGGGCTGTTCCACGGCGACGAGCTGCTGGCGCTGGCCGAGGCCAACTGGGCGCAGCCGGGCGCCCTGAGCGCGGCCAAGCGGCTGATGCGCCAGGCGCTGGCGCCGCATCTGGGCGGCCGGCCGCTGGTCAGCCGCGAGCTGTTCATCAATCGCAAGGAGTCCCGCCGTGACTGAAGCCAACCGCATCCTGCTGGGTGTCAACATCGACCACATCGCCACCCTGCGCCAGGCCCGCGGCACCCGCTATCCCGACCCGGTGAAGGCCGCGCTGGACGCCGAGGAAGCCGGCGCCGACGGCATCACCGTGCACCTGCGCGAGGATCGCCGACATATCCAGGACCGCGACGTGCGCGTACTGCGCGAGGTGCTGCAGACGCGGATGAACTTCGAGATGGGCGTCACCGAGGAGATGCTCGCCTTCGCCGAAGAGATCCGTCCGGCGCACGCCTGCTTCGTGCCGGAGACCCGCCAGGAACTGACCACCGAAGGTGGTCTCGACGTGGCCGGGCAGGAGGCGCGCATTCGCGCCGCGGTCGAGCGACTGGCGGCCATCGGCTGCAAGGTGTCGCTGTTCATCGACGCCGATCCGCGGCAGATCGAGGCCGCCGCGCGCATCGGTGCGCCGGCCATCGAGCTGCACACCGGTCGTTATGCCGACGCGCACACCCCGGCGGAAACCGCCGACGAACTGGCGCGCATCCGCGACGGCGTCGAGTGCGGCCTGCGCCACGGCCTGATTGTCAATGCCGGTCATGGCCTGCACTACCACAATGCCGAAGCGGTGGCGGCCATCCAGGGCATCAACGAGCTGAACATCGGCCACGCCATCGTCGCCCACGCGCTGTTCGTCGGCTTCAAGCAGGCGGTGGCGGAGATGAAACAGCTGATCGTCGCCGCGGCGGCGCGCTGAGCCGCAGGCGGTCGAGATGTAGGGTAGGCAACTCGCGCAGCGATTGCCTACCGGGCAGGCTGCCGCTGAGGAGTCGGTAGAAGATCCATGATCGTGCCCACGCTCCTGCGTGGGCACGCATCCGGGGGCGCTCTGCGCCCAGGCTCGGGTTCCCACGCGGGAGCGTGAGAACCATCAATGCAGTGGTGCTCGTAGGGTGCGCCGTGCGCACCATGATTACGGCTTGCGCGCCAGCACCACGGCGCGCATCGGCGCCGGCAGGCCTTCCACCGTGCGGCGCTGGTCCTGCGGGTCGAGGAATTCCGGCAGCGACTGGAACTTCATCCACTCGGTGGAGCGCTGCTCCTCGATGCTGGTGACGCTGACGTCCACACAGCGCACGTCGACGAAGCCGGCGCGGCGCAGCCATAGCTCCAGCGCCGCCACCGAGGGCAGGAACCAGACGTTGCGCATCTGCGCATAGCGGTCTTCCGGCACCAGCACGGTGTTGACGTCGCCCTCCACCACCAGGGTTTCCAGGACCAGTTCGCCGCCCCTGACCAGGCAGTCCTTCAGTGCCAGCAGGTGGTCGATGGGCGAGCGGCGGTGATAGAGCACGCCCATGGAAAACACCGTGTCGAAGCCCTCGAGCTTTTCCGGCAGCTCCTCCAGAGTCAGCGGCAGGTGCCAGGCAGGCAGATCCGCCAGGTAGTTCTTCATGGCGAGGAACTGGCAGAAGAACAGCCAGTTGGGGTCGACGCCGACCACGCAGTCGGCGCCGGCGCCGAGCATGCGCCACTGGTAGTAGCCGTTGCCGCAGCCGACATCCAGCACGCGCTTGCCGGCCAGGTCCAGATGGGGGGCGACCCGCGCCCATTTCCAGTCCGAGTGCCATTCGGTGTCGACGTGCACGCCGAACAGCTCGAACGGCCCCTTGCGCCAGGGGATCAGCCCCTTGAGCGCCTGTTCCAGCGCCGTGCGTTGCTCGGCCGTGCAGGCGCCGGCGAGGGCAAAGCATTCGGCCAGCTCGCGCTGCTGCGCAGTCAGCGGCGGCAGAGCATCGACCGCAGCCTGCCAGCGCGGCAGGTCGCCGTGGCCGTCGGCCAGCTTGCCGGCGAGCAGGGCGGGCAGGCTGGCGGCCCAGGCAGCCAGCGGCGTGCCGCGCAGTGTGTCGATCAGGGCGTTGAGGTTGGCGCGGGTGGCGAGGTCGGTCATGGCAGGGCGATCAGCGAGGCGAAGTTCAGGCATTGGAACCAGGGGATGACTTTCGAGAAGCCGGCGGCGAGCAGGCGCTCGCGGTGTTCGGCGAGGCTGTCCGGTTTCATCACATTCTCGATGGCGCTGCGCTTCTGGGCGATTTCCAGTTCGCTGTAGCCGTTGGCCCGCTTGAAGGCGATGTGCAGGTCGGTGAGCAGTTCCTGCTCCTCGGCATCTTCGAAGCGCAGCTTCTCCGAGAGGATCAGTGCACCACCGGGCCGCAGCGCCTGGCGGATGCGTTGCAGCAGTTCGAGACGCTGCTCGCGCGGGATGAACTGCAGGGTGAAGTTCAAGGCTACCACCGAGGCCGGCCGGAACTCGAGCTGGCAGATGTCGGCCTCGAGGACCTCGACCGGCAACAGCTCCTGGAACATCGAGTCCTGGGCATGCAGGTACTCGCGGCAGCGCTCGACCATGGCGTTGGAGTTGTCCACCGCGATCACCCGGCAGTCCTCGGCCTGCACATGGCGGCGCAGCGCCTGGCTGACCGCACCCAGCGAGCAGCCGAGGTCGTACAGCGTGCTGTGCGGCTGGGCAAACTGGCTGGCGATCACGCCGATGTTCTCGACGATGGCGGGATAGCCCGGCACCGAGCGCTTGATCATGTCGGGGAACACCCGCACCACCGCCTCGTTGAACACGAAGTCGGCGACCTGCTCCTGGGGAGTGGCGTAGATGCGGTCGGGGGTCTGCTTCACGGCGCGCGCTTCCGGCATGGAAAAGCCCGGCATTCTAGCGGACTGCCGGGCTGCCTCGCAGCACCTTCACTTCAGCTGGTCGGAAAGGTACTCGCCGGCGCCCTGCAGCGGGCCTAGCGGGTTGCGTTCGACCTGCATGCGGCGGATCTGCGGCTCGCCGTTGCTGACCTTGTGCACCAGCTTGTCGTCCACCAGCACGAATACCGCGCGGAACGTCCAGCCCTTCATCTCGCGGTTCTTGCGGAAGTTCAGCACGTCGGCCCAGAAACTGCCGACCCGCTGGGTGTCAGTCTGGGTGAACTCGAAGGCATAGCCGGTGCAGCGCTCCTTGGCTTGCAGGCAGGTCACCAGACTGTCCGGCAGGTAGTCGATGGGGATGTTCGGCTGGATGAACATGGTGCGCACGTCGAGAAACGACAGCAGGCGACCGTTGCCATTGGCCAGGGGGTCGAAGCCCAGAGAAAACAGCTCGGGGCGGTTGGTGACCCCGGGGACGGCCTGCGAGTAGCGGCTTTCGGCATCCCCATAGTCGCGGAACACCGAACTCACGGTTGCTTGCTCGCTGGGGAGCAGGCTGCCGCAGGCGGAAAGCAGCGCCGTCATACTGAGCAACAGTTGCCGCCCATACTTGTTCATGATGTCCATCCCCCCCCACGACACACAGCCGTTACTATTGCTATAGGCGATTTGGCGATGGCCTGCCCGCTCTGGAGACGAATGGTGAGCTGGGGATGCCGGGGGGCGCGGGACTACTTGACCGAGATACGGCAGTCGAAGTTCTTGGCGGCAGCCACGCCGTTTTCCCAGGGGCGACGATAGTCCAGCTCCAGGCGCGCTTCGCCACGGGCGACCGCGCGGAAGCGCCAGGTCGAGACGCCGGCGCTGCCGACCACGCCGGCTTCCTCCGGGGTCGTATAGACCTCCGGGCCGAGCTGTTTCAGCTGCGGCGCAGCGTTTTCGCGCATGACCCAGCGAAAGCCGGTGGTGGGATTGCTGGGCAGGCGCAGGTTGAACTCCTGGCCTTCGTGCAGCTCCAGCGGATCGCAATAGCGTGGTTGCTCGTCCAGGCTCAGGGTGCTCGGTGCCTTCTGCGCGCAGGCAGTGAGCAGGATCAGGCCGGCGAGCGGCAGCAGGCGCAGGGCAGGCAGGATGGGCATCGGCGGGCTCCGGAAAGTGGCAGGATGACAAGGCGCCAGCCTAGCCGATTGCGATGACGTTTTCCGAGCCTGGGCTGCGGTGGCGTCCGCAGTCCAGGCTCTGCCGCTCACGTCGCGGGGAACAGCACCTTGGCCACGTCGGCGTAGCGACGGGCGAAGTGCACGGTCAGGCCTTCCTTCAGGTAGTCCGGCAGCTCCTCGAAGTCGCCGCGGTTGGCCTCCGGGAGGATCAGCTCGAAGATCTTCTGCCGCCGCGCGGCGATCACCTTCTCGCGCACCCCGCCGATGGCCAGCACCTGGCCGGTGAGGGTCAGCTCGCCGGTCATGGCCAGGTCGGTCTTGGGCGCCTGGTTGCGCGCCAGCGAGAGCAGGGCACTGGCCATGCTGATGCCGGCGCTGGGGCCGTCCTTGGGCGTGGCGCCCTCCGGCACGTGCAGGTGGACGAAGGCCTGGTCGAAGAAGGTCGGGTCGCCCTTGTACTTCTTCAGGTGCGAGCTGATGTAGCTGTAGGCGATCTCCGCCGACTCCTTCATCACCTCGCCGAGCTTGCCGGTCAGCTTGAAGCCGCGGTTGAGGGTATGGATGCGCGTCGCCTCGATCGGCAGGGTGGCGCCGCCCATGCTGGTCCAGGCCAGGCCGGTGATGATGCCGACACCCTCCAGATGCTGTTCCTTGCGGAACACCGGCATGCCCAGGTAGTCCTCGAGCTCCTTCGGCCCGACCTTCAGCGTCGCTGCGGGGTCTTCCAGCAGTTTGACCACCGCCTTGCGCACGATCTTGCCCAGCTGTTTCTCCAGCTGGCGCACACCCGCCTCGCGGGCATAGCCCTCGATCACCAGGCGCAGTGCCGCATCGCTGATGCTCAGGCGCTGCCGGGGCACGCCGGCCTTGTCCAGCTGGCGCGGCCACAGGTGGCGCTTGGCGATGGCCAGCTTCTCCTCGCCGATGTAGCCGGACAGGCGGATCACCTCCATGCGGTCGAGCAGCGGGCCGGGGATCGAGTCGAGGGTATTGGCAGTGCACACGAACAGCACCTTGGACAGGTCCAGGCGCAGGTCGAGGTAGTGGTCGAGGAATTCGACGTTCTGCTCCGGGTCGAGGGTTTCCAGCAGCGCCGAGGCCGGGTCGCCCTGGTAGCTGCTGCCCATCTTGTCGATCTCGTCGAGCATGATCACCGGGTTCATCACCTCGACCTCCTTCAGTGCCTGCACCAGCTTGCCCGGCAGGGCACCGATGTAGGTGCGGCGGTGGCCCTTGATCTCCGCCTCGTCGCGCATGCCGCCGACGCTGAAGCGGTAGAACGGCCGGCCCAGCGACTCGGCGATCGACTTGCCGATGCTGGTCTTGCCCACCCCGGGCGGGCCGACCAGCAGCACGATGGAGCCGGCGATCTCGCCCTTGAAGGCGCCGACGGCGAGGAACTCGATGATGCGTTCCTTGATGTCGTCCATGCCGGCGTGGTGCTTGTCGAGCACCTTGCGCGCGTGCTTGAGGTCGAGCTTGTCCTTGCCCAGCACGCCCCAGGGCACGCTGGTGGCCCAGTCCAGGTAGTTGCGGGTGACGGCGTATTCCGGCGAGCCGGTCTCCAGGACCGACAGCTTGTTCAGCTCCTCGTCGATGCGCTTCTGCGCCGCCGCCGGCAGCGTCTTGCCTTGCAGGCGCTTGCGGAACTCCTCGCTGTCGGCGCTCTTGTCGTCCTTGGTGATGCCCAGCTCCTTCTGGATCACCTTGAGCTGCTCGCGCAGGAAGAACTCGCGCTGACGCTTGCCGATGGTGCTGTTGACCTCGGCGCTGATCTCGTTCTGCAGCTTCGCCACCTCCACCTCGCGGCGCAGCAGCGGCAGCACCTTCTCCATGCGTTTGAGTACCGGCACGGTGTCGAGCACTGCCTGCAGGTCGCTGCCCGGCGCGGTAGTGAGAGCGGCGGCGAAGTCGGTCAGCGGCGAGGGGTCGTTGGGGCTGAAGCGGTTGAGGTAGTTCTTCAGCTCCTCGCTGTACAGCGGGTTGAGCGGCAGCAGCTCCTTGATCGCATTGATCAGCGCCATGCCGTAGGCCTTGACCTCGTCGCTGGGATCGGCCGGCGTGCGCGGGTAGTCGACCTCCACCAGATAGGGCGGCGTGCGGCTCAGCCAGTTGCGGATGCGCACCCGCGCCAGGCCCTGAGCGACGAACTGCAGGGTGTCGTCCTGCTTGCTGGCGTGGTGCACGCGCACCACGGTGCCATGGGTGGGCAGGCTGTCCGGGTCGAAGTCTTCGGCGCTGTCCGGCGGATTGTCCATGTAGAACAGCGCCACGCAGTGGTGCTCGGTCTTGGCCACGCGCTGCAGGGTTTCCGCCCAGTGCTGCGGGTTGACCATGATCGGCAGCACCTGGGCCGGGAAGAAC
>DATCUN010000041.1:0-5527 GCA_036561825.1 Pseudomonas sp. | reverse complement strand
CGACTGGCCCCTGAGCCGAATAGCCGCCATAATCGGCTCACCAAATGAGCCGAATAAATCCCATAATCGGCTCACCACCCGCGAGCAGGCAGACGATGGAACAACCCCGCTGGATCTGGCAGCAGCCCGACTGGCCGCATTTCCGCTGGCAGGCCGAGCGTCTGGCGCCTCTGTTGCGCGACTGCACGCAGGCCCAGGGCCGGCTGCTCGGCATGGCCGGCGCCGCCGGTGGCGAGTTCGGCGCGCAGAGCGAGCTGGATGCCCTGCTACAGAACATCGTCACCTCCTCGGCCATCGAGGGTGAACAGCTCAACGTCGGTTCGGTGCGTTCCTCGCTGGCCCGCCGCCTGGGCCTGGAGACCGAGGCACAGGCCCGCGTCAGTCCGCGCAGCGAGGGGCTGGCCGAGCTGATGCTGGACGCCACCCAGCAGTTCGAGCTGCCGCTGACGCCGCAGCGCCTGCTGCACTGGCACGCACTGCTGTTCCCCGAGCAGGATCTCGACCTGCTGCCACGGCGCATCCGCGTCGGCGCCCTGCGCGGCGAGGAGCCGATGCAGGTGGTGTCCGGGCGCCTCGACCGTCCCACCGTGCATTTCGAGGCACCGCCGCGCGAGGGCCTGGAGGAGCAGTTGGCGGCCTTTCTCGACTGGTTCACCGCCAGCCGCAACGATGCCACCCTCGACCCACTGCTGCGCGCCGGCATCGCGCACTTCTGGTTCGTCACCCTGCACCCCTTCGACGACGGTAACGGCCGCCTGACCCGCGCCATCACCGACCTGGCCTTGGCCCAAGGCGAACGCCAGGCGATCCGCTTCTACGCCATGTCGGCGAGCATCCTCGACGACCGTCGCGGCTACTACCGCATCCTGGAGAGCAGCCAGAAGGCCGGGCTGGACATCACCGACTGGCTCGAATGGTTCCTGCACACCCTGCTGCGCAGCCTGCAGCAGGCTCTGGCGCGCATCGACCGCGTGCTGGCCAAGTCGCGCTTCTGGCAGCAGCACCGGGGTCAACCGCTGTCCGCCGAACAGATCAAGGTGCTCAACCGCCTACTCGACGGCGGCGAACGCGGCTTCGAGGACGGCATCAGCGCTGCTCAGTACCAGGCTGTCGCCAAGGTCTCCAAGGCCACCGCCACCCGCCATCTGGCCGACCTGCTCGACAGGGGCTGCCTGTGCAAGCTGCCCGGTGGCGGGCGCAGCACCCGTTACCGGATTGCGGAATAGCCCTGCCGGTCGCGACTCAATCCATCGCCACCACGCTGCACAGCAACAGCTGCACCAGCGCGGTCTGCCGCTTCACGCCGGTCTTGGCGAACACCGCGCGCAGGTGGCTGCGCGCCGTGTTGCGGCTGATGCCCAGGCGCGCGGCGCTTTCCTCGAGGGTCAGGCCTTCGCCGAGCAGCACGGCCAGCGAGGCCTCGGCCGGGGTGAGCTGGTAGAGCTGACGCAGCAGCGGTTCGGAGGGCTGCGCCGGGCGGTTGCTGTCGCGCAGGATCAGTTCGACGGCGGCGGCGCGGCCGGCTTCGGCGGCCAGCGGGATGCTGCGCACCAGCACGCTCAGCCCGCCAGGCTGGCCGCCGCGGTCGAGGGCGATGGCTTCCACCAGGCCGCTGCCGTTGCGTCCGGCGGCGGCCTGCTTGATCAGCCGCCACAGGCGGCGGTCGTCGCGCGGGGCGACGGCTTCGAGCATGCCGTTGTGCAATTGCAGGCTGTCGCCTTCGGCGAGGATGGCCTCGGCGGCCCGGTTGATCCGGCAGATTCCACCGGCCTCGTCGAGCAGGATCGAGCCGATGCCCATGCGCTCCAGGGTGCCGACGTACAGCCGGCAGGCGCTCTCCACCCGGTCGAGGTGGGCGTACAGGCGCAGCGCGCGCTTGAGGTGCGGCAGCAGCAGGCCGCACAGCGCCCGCTCGGTCTCGCTGAATGGCCCGCTCTGCGGCGGACGGCTCAGGCGCAGGCGGAATTCGCGCTCGCGGCCGTCGTCACTGCGGATGTCGGCGCCCATCATGTAGCGCACCTGCAGCGGTTCGAGAAAATCGCGGTAGATCACGCTGGCCAGCCACTCGCGCTCGTCGATCAACTCCTCGAGCATCACCACGGTGTCGCGCGGCAGGTTGACGAACGGATCGACCGCGTACAGCGAGCTGCTGTACAGCGCATGGATGTGCGGCCGCGCCTCGCCGGCGAACACCACCAGACCGCGATCCTCGGCACTCGGCAGGCGGATGGTCAGCGAGGCGTAGTTGGCCCCGAACTGCCGGCGCAGGGCGTCGAGCAGGGCGTTCCACGGCTTGTCCTCGAGCAGGCCGTCGTAGACCAGGCCGATCAGCCCCTGCAGCTCGGCGTAGCTGGTGCCTGCAGCGAGGCAAGGGGCGCACGCGCCCCCTGCCCCGTCCATCACAGACCGCCCCGGCGTGCCGCCTCCGGTCCGAACATCGCCGGGCGGAAGCCCGCCACGTTCAGCTTGAAGCCCTTGGGCTGCTCGTTGATCAGGTTGAACGCCAGGTAGGTGTTTTCCAGCAGATCGTGGTACAGGCCGACCCCGGCCTGCATCGTCTGGGTCTCGTAGGCGTAGAAGAAGTTGAGCATCGAGGTGCGCCACAGCTCGCCGCGGCTGTCGTAGTTGTCGGCGGCGATGGGGAACCAGGTGTCCTCGTCGATGTACAGACGACGCTTGCCGTACAGGTGGCGGTAGTCGGTCTTGAGGGTGCCTTCCAGCACCCACACGCGGTGCTTCTCGTAGCGCATGTGGGTCGGGTCGATATGGCCCGGCTTGAGCAGGTCGGCGTACTTCAACTCAGGCGAGTGGATGCGATAGGCGTTGTAGGGGATGTACAGCTCCTTCTTTTCGACGATCTTCCAGTCGTAGCGCTGGCCGGAACCGTTG
This sequence comes from Pseudomonas sp., assembly GCA_036561825.1. Classification (GTDB taxonomy): domain Bacteria; phylum Pseudomonadota; class Gammaproteobacteria; order Pseudomonadales; family Pseudomonadaceae; genus Geopseudomonas. The sequence continues at coordinate 2,638 of DATCUN010000041.1, read as the reverse complement.
AACAGGCGCACCTCGTCCACGGTGATCGAGCCGCCGGTGCCGGGGAACGCCATGTCGAAGCCATAGCCGGGGGCCTGGCGCACGCGGCGGGTGCCCGGGTCGTAGCGCCAGCTCTGCCGCGGCTCGGTCTTGTCGTTCCAGAACTCCACGCCGGTGTTCACCTCGCCCTTGTCGCGCAGCGGCAGCAGGGTCTGGTTGAGGTAGAAGGCCGAGTGGCCGTTGGTGTCGCCGATGCGGCCCGGCTCCAGGTGCGGCGCCAGGTTCTTCGAGTGCACGCGACCCCAGTTGACCTTGCCGTCGCGCAGCACGTAGGCGTTGTCCGAGACGTATTCCTCGGTCCACGCGCGTATGGTGAACAGCGAGGAGTTCTTCAGCAGCTCCAGACCATTCTTCGGCATCGGGAACGGCGTACCGCCGGTCTTGGCCACCACCCCCTCGCCGTCATCGGTCAGCCGGGCGAAGCCGACGTTGGCCTTGGTCGCCTCGCACACGCTGTCGTTGAAGCGGAAATCGCGATGCGTCGGATAGACCGGCATGCTGAAGGTATCGGGATACTGCCGGAACAGCGCCTTCATGCCGTCGGTGAGGTGCTGCTCGTGCTCGGCCATGTTCGCCGCAGTGATGGTGAACAGCGGCTTCTCGTCCGCATAGGGATCGAGCGGATGGTTGCCGGTGCCCTGGAAGTTCACGTGCGGCGGCGCGCCCAGCCACTTGCCGGAATACTCCGGAATGCTGCCGTCGGCGTTGCCGGCGCGCTCGGCGCCCGTGCAGGTGTAGGTGCTGCTGTCCAGCTGGGCCGCTTCAGCGGTCTTGGCCAGCGCCGGCGTGGCGAGCGCGAACAGCGCGCCGCAGGCGAGCAGGCTGGCGAGTTGCGTGTGCTTCTTCATGGGTCCCTCCCCTTCTTAGTAGGTGTACTTGGCGTTCAGCGACACGTAGTCGCGATCCGCCAGGGTGCGGCCGTTGGCGATGTCGGCCGAGCCAAGATAGCCGACGTAGGTCATGCCGACCTGGAAGTTGCCCAGGTACTTGAAGTCGCCGCCGACGGTGATGCGCTTCTCGTCGCGGCCCAGGCCGGACAAAGCGCTGCCGGAGACGTTCTGGTTCCAGTACACCTTGGTGGTCAGGTCCCAGCCGCTGAACAGGCTCGGGTAGTCGAACATCGCGCCGACACCGACCAGCGTGCTGCCGCGGGTCTGGCCGTCGTACTCGAAGTCGTCGAAGCTGCCGTTCTCGCCCGGCATGCCGCCGCTGACGTGCAGGGTGTCGACGCTGTCGATGCGCTGGTGCATCACCTCGCCCATCAGCGTGGTCTGGTGGGCCAGCGCGCTCGGGCCGAGCATGTAGACGGCGTTGAGGTTGCCCTGGATCAGGTTGCCGCGGGTCGGTGCGCCGTTGGACAGGTACACCGCGGCGTCCTCGCGGTAACTGAGGTCGCTGCCGATCTGCACCGCATCGCCGAGCTTGGTGCTCAGGCTCACCCCGGTGAGGGCGATGTCGTCGAAATAGCCGAGCTGGAAGGCCGGCGCGTTGCCCGCCCCGGTACCGCGGCCGACGCTCTTGAGCGAGGAGTACTGGGTGTTGCCGGTGAAGTCGAAGAACAGCGACGCCACCCGGTCGTGGTAGCGGTAGTGGTAGAGGCCGACCTCGGTGTTCTGGGCCAGCTGGTAGCGCAAGCCCAGGCCCCACTGGCCGTCGTCGTCCGGCTCCACTTCGCCGGCGTAGTTGACCACCCGGAAGCTCTGGTCCGGCAACCCGCTTATCATCCCTGGCGCCAGGCGGAAGAACTGCGCGCCGGGCCCGAAGTAGTCGCTGCCGAAGTAGTCGCCCACCGGGCTGAGCAGGGTTTCTTCCCACTTGTACTGCCAGAAGCCAACTAGGGTCAGCTCGTCGGTCAGCGTGAAGGACGCCGACACCTGGCCGACCGGCAGGTAAGCGTCCTTGGCCTCGGTGCCCGGCACGTTGAACTTGGTGGCGTCCACCGGCGCCTGGCCCTGGCTGATGTTCGGCCAGAACAGGCTCTCGCCCCAGGCCACCAGGTGGCGGCCAGCCTTGGCCGACAGGTAGCGGCCGTCGAGGTCCCAGCTGCCGAACACGAAGGCGTCCAGCAGACGGAATTCGCCGCCGCTGCGCTCGCGGCTCTTCTCGGTGAAATGGTCGTGGGCGCCGATCTTGTTGACGGTCAGCGGCGAGTCGTTGTCGTTGCTGCTCCGGTAGGCCGCATCGTAGAAGTGGCTGGCGCGCAGCATCGCACCGAGGTTGTCATGGCGCAGCAGCGCCTCGCCGAACAGGCTGACCCGGTTGGTGATCAGCGAGCCGCGGTCGAAGTTGCGCGTGCCGTCGTCGGCGTTGAGATCGTTGAGATACTCGTCGTCGGCCTTCTCTGTGCGCATCGAGGCGGTGTAGTTGACCGTCAGCGACGATTCGAGGGTGGTCGACTCGCCCAGCTCGACGGTCGGCAGGGCGCTCACCGCCCCGCTGCTCAGTGCCACGGCCACGGCGAGCAGCTCGCGCAGGTACGGTGGCTTGCCGGCGCGCCGGCGATCCTTTCTTGCTGCCTTGGGCATACTGCCTCCGGATTATTGTTGTTCTGGCATTGCAGGCCCGCGCTCGGGCAACGCCACCACGCGGGCAGGTCCAT
>DATCUN010000040.1:0-8827 GCA_036561825.1 Pseudomonas sp. | reverse complement strand
CGCCGCCCTCGGCCGCCTGCCGCGCTGCCGGCTGGTGGCGCAGTCCTCACTGTATGCCAGCGACCCGCTCGGCCCGCCCGACCAGCCGCGCTACGTCAACGCCGTGGCCGCGCTGGACTGCGAGCTGGCGCCGCTGGAACTGCTCGATGCGCTGCAGGCCATCGAACGCGAGCAGGGCCGCGTGCGCAAGGCCGAGCGCTGGGGGCCGCGCACCCTCGATCTGGACATCCTGCTGTTCGGCAACCTGCAGCTGGACGAGGAGCGCCTGCGCGTGCCGCACTACCATATGCACGCGCGGGCCTTCGTGCTCTACCCGCTGGCGGAGATTGCCCCGCAGCTGGTGCTGCCGGACGGCCGCACGCTGCAGGCACTGCTCGCCGCCTGCCCGCCGCAGGGGCTGGAGCGCCTGCCCGCGGCGGCCAACCCGGCGGTAACGACGTAACGCGCCGGTAACACCGCGTAATTGACTTCATCCCCCCCCATCAGGACTATAAGCAACCGTTTGCCCCGCGCCGGTACAGGTTGGCGCCAACGAGGATAACCACAATGCCTGATGTCACCCTCACCACCCTGCAGGGTTACAAGCAGCGTGGCGAGAAGATCGCCATGCTCACCTGCTATGACGCCACCTTCGCCAAGGTAGCCTGCGAAGCCGGCGTCGAGATGCTGCTGATCGGCGACTCGCTGGGCATGGTCCTGCAGGGCCACGACAGTACCCTGCCGGTCAGCGTCGCCGACATGGCCTACCACACCGCCTGCACCAAGCGCGGCAACCGGGGCGCGCTGATCGTTGCCGACATGCCGTTCATGGCCAATGCCACCCTCGCGCAGGCGCTGGACAACGCCGCCACGCTGATGCGTGCCGGCGCGCACATGGTCAAGCTGGAAGGCGGCGCCTGGCTCGGCGAAACCGTGCGCCGGCTGGCCGACAACGGCATTCCGGCCTGCGTCCACCTTGGCCTCACCCCGCAGTCGGTCAACGTCTTCGGCGGCTACAAGGTCCAGGGCCGCGGCGAGGCCCAGGCCCGGCAACTGCTCGCCGATGCCGTGGCCCTCGAACAGGCCGGCGCCGCCATGCTGCTGCTGGAGTGCGTGCCCAGCACCCTGGCCGCGGAAGTCACCCGCGCCGTCGGCATTCCGGTGATCGGCATCGGTGCCGGCGCCGGCACCGACGGTCAGGTACTGGTGCTGCACGACGCCCTCGGCCTGAGCCTGTCCGGCCACGTGCCCAAATTCGTCAAGAACTTCATGACTGGCCAGAGCAGCATCCCGGATGCCCTGGCTGCCTACGTACGGGCGGTCAAGGACGGCCAGTTCCCCGCCCCCGAACATGGTTTCTCCGCATGATCACCGTCAAGACCGTTCGCGAACTGCGCGCCGCCGTAGCCCGCGCACGCAGCGAAGGCAAGCGCATCGGCCTGGTGCCCACCATGGGCAACCTGCACAGCGGCCATGTCGCGCTGGTGGCCAAGGCCGCCCAGCGCGCCGATTTCGTGGTCGCCAGCATCTTCGTCAACCCGCTGCAGTTCGGCGCCGGCGAGGATCTCGACAACTATCCGCGCACCCTCGCCGCCGACCAGGAGAAACTCCTCGAGGCCGGCTGTCACCTGCTGTTCGCGCCGAACGTCGAGGAAATGTATCCCGACGGCATGGCCGGGCAGACCATCGTCAGCGTGCCGGGCGTCTCCGAAGGCCTCTGCGGCGGCAGCCGCCCCGGCCACTTCGACGGCGTGTCCACGGTGGTGACCAAGCTGTTCCACATGGTCCAGCCCGATCTGGCGATCTTCGGCGAGAAGGACTTCCAGCAACTGGCGGTGATCCGCAAGCTGGTCCGCGATCTCGACCTGCCGATCCAGATCATCGGCGAGCCGATCGTGCGTGCCGCCGACGGTTTGGCGCTGTCCTCGCGCAACGGCTACCTCAGCGAGGCGCAGCGCGCCAGCGCCCCCGCGCTGTACCGGGTGCTGAGCGACCTGGCCGCCGCGCTGCGCAGCGGGCGGCACGACTACCCGGCCCTGCTCGAGGGGGCCAATGCCCGCCTGAGCGAGGCCGGTTTCGTGCCGGACTACCTGGAAATCCGCACCCCCCTCACCCTGCAGCCGGCCACCCCTGCCGACCGCCAGTTGGTGATCCTGGCCGCAGCCCGCCTTGGCACGACTCGGCTGATCGACAATCTGCTCGTGGATCTCGACGCCACGGCCTGAAGAGGAACCCGCCATGCATAGCATCATGCTCAAAGCCAAGCTGCACCGCGCCCAAGTGACCCATTCCGTACTGGACTACGAAGGCTCCTGTGCCATCGACGGCGAATGGCTGGATCTGGCCGGCATCCGCGAATACGAGCAGATCCAGCTGTACAACGTCGACAACGGCGAGCGCTTCACCACCTATGCGATCCGCGCCGAGGACGGCTCGAAGACCATCTCGGTGAACGGCGCCGCCGCGCACAAGGCCGACGTCGGCCACCGCCTGATCATCTGCACCTACGCCCAGTACAGCGAAGCCGAACTGGCCCAGCACAAGCCGCAGATGCTGTATTTCAACCCGGGCAACCAGCTCAGCCACACCAGCCAGGCGATTCCCGTGCAGGTCGCCTGACCTGCTATGCGTCGCCCGACAAGCCCGGAACTTTCCGGGCTTGTCTTTTTCCTATAGCCATCACCAGACACCGGATCAGTCGATGGAACACTACCTCAAACCGCTGGACGCCACCCAGCAACCGGCGTGGCAGGCCCTGCGCGCGCAGCGCGAGCTCATGCAGCAGTTCAACCTGCGTCAGGCCTTCGCCGCCGACCCGCAACGCTTTCGCCGCTACTCGCTGAGCCAGGGTGGCCTGTTCCTCGACTATTCGAAAAACCTGATCGACGAGCGCACCCTCGGCCTGCTGGTCGAGCTGGCCGAACAGATGAAGCTGTCGCAGGCGATCGGGCAGCTGTTCTCTGGCGCGCCGGTGAACGCCTCCGAGCGCCGCCCGGCGCTGCACACAGCCCTGCGCCGCCCGGTCGGCGAGCAGGTGCTGGTCGACGGCGTCGACGTGATGCCGCAGGTGCACCGCGTCCTCGCCCAGATGACCGAGCTGGTACAACGCATCCACAACGGCCTGTGGCGCGGCTACACCGAGAAGCCGATCACCGACGTGGTCAACATCGGCATCGGCGGCTCCTTCCTCGGCCCGCAGCTGGTCTCCGAGGCCCTGCTGCCGTTCGCCCAGCGCGGCGTACGCTGCCACTACCTGGCCAACATCGACGGCAGCGAGTTCCACGAGGTGACCGCCAACCTGCGCGCGGAAACCACCCTGTTCATCGTCTCGTCGAAATCCTTCGCCACCCTGGAGACCCTGAAGAACGCCCAGGCCGCGCGCCGCTGGGTGCTCGACCAGGGCTGCGCCGTGGCGGACCTGCACCGCCACTTCATCGCCGTGTCGAGCAACCGCCAGGCCGCGGTCGAGTTCGGCATCGCCGCGGAAAACATCTTCCCGATGTGGGACTGGGTCGGCGGGCGCTACTCGCTGTGGTCGGCGATCGGCCTGCCGATCGCCCTGGCCATCGGCATGGGCAACTTCAAGGAGCTGCTGTCCGGCGCCTACGCCATGGACCAGCATTTCCAGAGCGCCTCCTTCGAGCAGAACATGCCGGTGCTGCTGGCCCTGCTCGGCGTCTGGTACGGCGACTTCTGGGGCGCCCACAGCCACGCGATCCTGCCCTACGACCACCACCTGCGCAATTTCAACCAGCACCTGCAGCAGCTGGACATGGAGTCCAACGGCAAGAGCGTGCGCCAGGACGGCAGCCCGGTCAGCTGCGGCACCGGGCCGGTGATCTGGGGCGGCGTCGGCTGCAACGGCCAGCACGCCTACCACCAGCTGCTGCACCAGGGCACCCAGCTGATTCCCGCCGACTTCATCGTCCCGGTGACCAGCTACAACCCGCTGGCCGACCACCACCAGTGGCTGTACGCCAACTGCCTGTCGCAGAGCCAGGCACTGATGTGCGGCAAGACCCGCGCGGAAGCCGAGGCCGAGCTGCGCGACCAGGGCCTGAGCGAGGACGAAGTGCAGCGCCTGGCGCCGCACAAGGTCATCCCCGGCAACCGGCCGAGCAACACCATCGTCCTCGAACGCGTCAGCCCGCGGCGCATGGGCGCGCTGGTCGCCCTCTACGAACACAAGGTGTTCGTGCAGAGCGTGATCTGGGGCAACAACGCCTTCGACCAGTGGGGCGTCGAGCTGGGCAAGGAGCTGGGCAAGAACCTCTACGGCCGCCTCACCGGCGAGGACGCGACGCCGGCCGCGGACGGCTCGACCCAGGGTCTGATCGACTTCTTCCGCGCCCGCCATCGCGGCTGATCCCCCGCCCCCTGCGGCCCGCCCCGAGCGGTGGCGGGCCGTGACTTGCAAGCCCCTCCCTCCGGGTCCACGCTGAAGGACATCGCGGACAGCCTCCCAGGAGCTGCGCCATGTTCGACATCCGTGTTCACCCGGTCGCTGCCGCCACCTACCAGCACGCCTTCCTGCATGCCGACGACTACCGGCGCCTGTACCGCCAGTCCATCGAGCAGCCGGAGATCTTCTGGGCCGAGCAGGCGCGCCGCTTCCTCGACTGGTTCAAGCCCTGGCGCAGCGTGCACCACGGCGACTTCGCCAAGGGCCAGGCCAGCTGGTTCAAGGGCGGCCAGCTCAACGTCGCCTACAACTGCCTCGACCGCCACCTGGCGCAGCGCGGCGAACAGACGGCGATCATCTGGGAGGGCGACGATCCGGCCCAGTCCAGCCGCCTGACCTATCGCCAACTGCACGAGCAGGTCTGCCGCCTGGCCAATGCGCTCAAGCACCTGGGCGTGAATAAGGGCGACCGGGTATGCATCTACCTGCCGATGATTCCCGAGGCGGCCTGCGCCATGCTCGCCTGCGCGCGCATCGGTGCCGTGCACTCGGTGGTGTTCGGCGGCTTCGCCCCGGATGCCCTGCGCGACCGCATCCTCGATGCCGACTGCCGCCTGGTGATCACCGCAGACGAGAGCCTGCGCGGCGGCAAGCACATCGCCCTCAAGGCCAATGTCGACCACGCCCTGCAGGACTGCCCGAACGTCGCCAGCGTGCTGGTGGTCGCCCATACCCATGCCGGCATCGACTGGTTCGCCGGCCGCGACCACTGGTACCACGAGGCGCTCGGCCAGGTCGACGCCGACTGCCCGGCCGAGCCGATGGACGCCGAAGACCCGCTGTTCATCCTCTACACCTCCGGCTCCACCGGCAAACCCAAGGGGGTGATGCATTCGACCGCCGGCTACCTGCTGGCCACGGCGATGACCTTCCGCTACGTGTTCGACTACCACGACGGTGAGGTGTTCTGGTGCACCGCCGATATCGGCTGGGTCACCGGCCACAGCTACGGGATCTACGGCCCGCTGGCCAACGGCGCCACCACCCTGATGTACGAGGGCGTGCCGACCTATCCGGACGCCGCGCGCCCCTGGCAGGTGGTCGACAAGCACCAGGTGAACATCTTCTACACCGCCCCCACCGCCCTGCGCGCGCTGATGCGCGAAGGCGAAGCGCCGGTGCAGCGCACCTCGCGCGCCAGCCTGCGCTTGCTCGGCTCGGTGGGCGAGCCGATCAATCCGGAAGCCTGGGAGTGGTACTACCACGTGGTCGGCGACAGCCGCTGTCCGATCGTCGACACCTGGTGGCAGACCGAGACCGGCGCCATCATGATCAGCCCGCTGCCCGGCGCCACCCCCCTCAAGCCCGGCTCGGCAACCCGGCCGTTCTTCGGCGTGCAGCCGGTGCTGCTGGACGAACAGGGGCACGAGGTCGAGGGTCCCGGCGCCGGCATGCTGGCGCTCAAGGCCAGCTGGCCGAGTCAGATCCGCAGCGTCTACGGCGATCACCCGCGCATGCTCGACACCTACTTCAAGCCTTATCCCGGCTACTACTTCACCGGCGACGGCGCGCGCCGCGACGAGGACGGCGACTACTGGATCACCGGGCGGGTCGACGACGTGCTCAACGTCTCCGGCCACCGCCTGGGCAGCGCCGAGGTGGAAAGCGCGCTGGTGCTGCACGACGCGGTGGCCGAGGCGGCGGTGGTCGGCTATCCCCACGACCTCAAGGGCCAGGGCGTGTACGCCTTCGTCACCCTGATGAACGCCGCCCAGCCCAGCGAGGCGCTGCGCCAGGAGCTGGCCGACCTGGTGGCCGGCGAGATCGGCGGCTTTGCCCGCCCCGAGCGGATCCAGTGGGCAGCGGGCCTGCCGAAGACCCGCTCGGGCAAGATCATGCGGCGCATCCTGCGCAAGATCGCCTGCAACGAGCTGGACAACCTCGGCGACCTGTCGACCCTCGCCGATCCGTCGGTGGTGGACGCGCTGATCGAGCAGCGCCTGCAGCGCTGAGCGGCCTGCTCGGCACGGGCGTCGAGGCGACAGGGCTGGTAAACTGCCGCGCCATCTTCCGAGGAGACGCGCATGTCCGCCTTGAACCAGGCGCTGTGCGCCGCCCTCGAGCGCCGCCAGGCCCTCTTCGCCGAACTGCACGCCCAGGGCACCGACTGCTACCGGCTGTTCCACGGCAGCCAGGAAGGCGCGCCGGGCCTGACCGTCGACCGCTACGGCCCGCAGCTGCTGGTGCAGAGCTTCCACCAGCCGCTCGAGCGCGACGCCCTGCTGCAACTGCTGGACAGCTGCCAGCAGGCCCTGGCCACGCCGCTGCTGCCGGTGTACAACGACCGCTCGCAACCCCACTCGCGCATCGACCGCCGCGACCCGGTGTACCAGGCGACGCCGGAGGCACTGGCCGATCTGGTCGGCCACGAATGGGGCCTCAACTACCGCGTGCGCGCCCGCCATGCCGGCCAGGACCCGCTGCTGTTCCTCGACCTGCGCAACGCCCGCGGCTGGGTCAAGCGCCACAGCGCCGGCAAGTCGGTGCTCAACCTGTTCGCCTACACCTGCGGCGTCGGCCTGTGCGCCGCGGCCGGCGGCGCGCGCAGCGTCACCAACCTGGACTTCGCCGAGGGCAACCTGGCGGTCGGTCGCGAGAATGCCGCGCTCAATCCGGACCTTGCGTCGATGCGCTTCGTCGCCTCCGACTACTTCCCCGCCATCCGCCAGTTCGCCGGCCTGCCGGTGGCCCGCCGCCACGGCCAGCGCCTGCCGGACTACCCGCGGCTGGGCGCCGAGCAGTTCGATCTGGTGTTCCTCGACCCGCCGGCCTGGGCGCGCAGCGCCTTCGGCACCGTCGACCTGCTGCGCGACTACCAGAGCCTGCTCAAGCCGGCCCTGCTGGCCACCGCCGAGGGCGGTGTCCTGGTGTGCTGCAACAACCTGGCGAAGGTCGAACTGGATGAGTGGCGCGAGCAGGTGCTGCGCTGCGCCAGCAAGAGCGGCCGACCGGTGCGCGAGGCCGAGGTGCTGACCCCGGCCGCCGACTTCCCCTCCCACGACGGCCGTCATCCGCTGAAGACGCTGGTCCTGCACCTCTGACGCCGTAGCCTGCGGGATCGCGCCCGACTCGCGGTCGGGACGCTATCCCGCCGCCTGCCGCCCTTGCCGAACTGGCGGAGCCCGCCACATTCGGAACCGGCAGCGCATGCCATACTCCAAGGCACTTCATGCATTGACCGAAGCGCCCAGCCATGTCCAAAGGATTGAAACGCGGCCTTGCCGCCTTGGTACTCGCCCCGCTGCTGTATGCCCTGCTCGGCTTCTTCCTGCTGCCCTGGGCGGGCCTGAAGCTGGCCAACCAGAAGCTGGCCGAGTACGCCACGCTGCCGGCCAGCCTCGAGCGCATCGAGTTCAATCCCTTCAGCCTCGAACTGACCCTGCACCAGCTGCGCCTCGGTGCCCCCGGTGCCGAGCAACTGGCCTTCAGCCGCCTGTACGCCAACCTGCAGGTCGACAGCCTGTGGCAGGGCGCGCTGCACCTGCTGGAGCTGCAGCTGGAGCAGCCGCATGTCGAGCTGCTGTTCGCCACGGACCGGACGTTCAACCTGCTGCAGCTGTTCAGGCTGCCGCCGGCAGCGAGCGCAGCCGAAGCGCAGCCCGCCGGCGAGCTGTTTCCTCTGCATGTCGACCGCCTGCAGCTGAGCGGCGGCAGCCTGCACCTCAATGACCTGCGCCCGCAACCGAGCGTCGAGGTGCGCTACGAGAACCTCGCCATCGAGCTGCTCGACTTCGGCACCCGCGCCGAGGACCAGGGCCAGCTCCGTCTCACCGCCAGCGGCTCGAGTGGCGCCAGCGTGTCGCTGCAGGCGCTGCTGAGCCTGCAGCCACTGCGTGCCGAAGGCCACCTGAGCATCACCGACATCGCCCTGAAGAGCTGGTGGCCCTATGTGCGCCGGCTGTTGCCGCTGGAGCTGGAACAGGGCGTGGCCAGCCTGGCCAGCGACTACCGCCTGGAGCTGAAGGACGGCCTGCAGCTGCAGCTGGACAACAGCCAGCTGCAGCTGAATGGCCTGCAAGTGCACGAGGCGGATGGCCGGCCACTGCTCGATCTGCAGCAGCTGGAGGCTACCGCCGAGCGCCTGGAGTTCCACCCCGGCCCGCAGCTGCAGCTGAGCAACGGCGAACTGCGCCTGGCCACGCTCACCCTGCACGGTCTCGCCGAGCAGCCGCCACTCAAGCTGGACAGCCTGGCAGTGACCGGGACCGCCCTCAACCTCGCCGAGCGCCAGGTGGTCATCGGCCAGCTGCACAGCCAGGGGCTGGAAGCCCGCGCGGCGCGCGAGGCCGACGGCCGCCTCGACTGGCAGGCCCTGCTGGACCGCCAGTTGGCGGCCCTGGAGCAGCATCGTGCCCCCCGCGCCCAAACGCTGGACCAGCCGGCCGT
>DATCUN010000039.1:0-2319 GCA_036561825.1 Pseudomonas sp. | reverse complement strand
CAGAAACTGCTGGTAGTGGTCCATGTCCGGCACCACCACCTTGAGCTGGTAGTCCGCCTCCATGCCGGTCACCAGGCTGCATTCGAGCACCTGCGGGCACTGGCGGATGGCCGACTCGAAGTGCTCGAAGCGCTCCGGGGTGTGGCGGTCCATGCCCACCAGCACGTACACGGTGAGGGTCAGGCCGAGCTTCTTGCGGTCGAGCAGGGCGACCTGGCGCAGGATGTAGCCGTCGTCCTCCAGCTGCTTGACCCGTCGCGAACAGGGCGAGGGCGACAGGCCGATGCGCTCGGCCAGCTCCTGATTGGAAATCCGCGCGTCGCGCTGCAGCTCGGCGAGGATGCGCAGGTCGTAGCGATCGAGTTTGCTCATGAGGGCCGGCCGGTTTGATGAAATTGCGCAGAAGCATGCTGGATTGGCATTTGCTTGCGCAAGTCATGTTTCAGGGGACAATCTTCGCAAACTCCTGCTGCACGAAAGCGCGTACAGTTTGAATCAGTTTCAAGGCCCGGACGCTCACTCCCGCGCAGAGCCCAATCAGGCACCGCGCTGCCGGCAACCCACCCGGTTGCGGCCCCAGGCCCGCACTGCCCACCAGGCGTTGCGCCGAGCAGGCTGTTACCGCAGTCGCGATCCGGACGAAACATCCCGAGGGGGCCGCAAGGCCTCCTTTTTTATGTCCCGTGATTGCTGCCCGCCAGCGCGGCCGGCCAGACCGGTAGCGTCAGGGGGCAGAAGGGGGGATGGCTCAATGTTGCGGGTCGGCGTGCACCAGCACTTCGGCGCGGGGGAATTCCTCGCGGATGATCTGCTCGACCGCCACGCACTTGTCGTGCGCCTCGTGCAGGCTCAGGCTGGCCGGCAGGTCAAGGTGCAGCTGGACGAACCAGCGGGTGCCGGACATGCGCGTACGCAGGTCGTGGGCGCCGAGCACGCCGGGCACGTTGAGGGCCAGCTGGGTCATGCGCTCGCTGATTTCCAGCGGCAGCTCCTTGTCCATCAGCACCGCCGCCGACTCGCGGACGATGGTCAGGGCGCTCCACAGGATGTAGGCGGCGATGGCGATGCCGAACAGCGCATCGGCGCGCTGCCAGCCGTAGGCGGCCAGCAGCAGGGCGGCGAGGATGCTGGTGTTGAGCAGCAGGTCGGAGGCGTAGTGCAGCGAGTCGGCGCGGATCGCGGTGGAGCCGGTGACCTTGACCACATGGCGCTGGAATACCAGCAGCAGGGCGGTCATGGCCAGCGACAGCAGCATCACCGCCACGCCGATGCCGGTGGCAGTGATCTCCTGCGGGGCCTGCAGACGCTCGAAGCCGCGGATGCCGACCAGCACCGCGCTGATGGCGATGAACACCGCCTGGCCGAGGCCGGCCAGCGCCTCGGCCTTGCCATGACCGTAGCGGTGGTCATCGTCCGCCGGGCGCAGCGCGTAGTTCACCGCGATCAGGTTGAGCAGCGAGGCGGCACCGTCGAGCAGCGAATCGGTGAGGCCGGCGAGCAGGCTGACCGAGCCGCTCAACCACCAGGCGAAGGCCTTGGCGGCGATCAGGACCAGCGCGGTGGCCAGGGCGGCGCCCGAGGCCAGGCGCATCAGACGGCCGTGTTCGCGGCTCAGGTTCATTGCAGTTCTCCTCAGGCGCTTGGGCGCAGGCCGTAGGCGGCCAGTTGTTCGAGATTGCCGCTATGGCGGATCAGGCGCGGGTCGTCCAGCGGCAGGTCGCGGGCCAGCTCCTCTTGCAGGATGGCGCGCAGGCGGACGTGGTCGACACGGCCGTCGCTGCCGAGGGCATCCTGCAGGCGCTCGGGCGCCACGGAGTAGCGGCCCTCCGGCAGGTAGATGGCGCCGGTGCCGAAGTCGACGGCGAAGGCGATCAGCCCGGGTATCACATAGAACAGGATGCCGATGGCATCCAGCGCCGCGATGGCCGGGTCGATCTGCCCGTTGAGCTGGCCGCGGCGCTCCGGATAGAAGAGGGTGCCGCAGCCTGCGAGCTGGGCGAGCAGGGTGGCGGCGAGGACGCCGCTGACGATCCGGTGACAGGTGCGCATGCATCTTCTCCTTGGGTGGCGCTGCTGCAGCGTGGCAGTGCGGTGCCAGACGCGGGGGCATAGTGTAAGCGTTCGGCCATGACACCCGGAAGGCGCTGGCGCTTCGCCGCTATAATCGCCGCCCTTGCCGTCTGCCGTTGCGAGCCCCCATGAGTCTGTCCGCCCTGCCCATCGATGCCGTCCTGCCCGCGCTGCGCGAGGCGCTCGCCCGCCGCCACGAAGTGGTGCTGGAGGCGCCGCCCGGCGCCGGCAAGACCACCCGCGTGCCGC
>DATCUN010000038.1:0-1558 GCA_036561825.1 Pseudomonas sp. | reverse complement strand
CCGCCATATTCGGTGCTGAGCTTGACGTGCTCCTGCCCCCGCAGGTCTTCCATGCGCAGCTTGTTATTCGCCGGTGTACGCAGCACATTGCGGGTGTGGTCGCGCCTGCGCAGGGTCACGTGGTCCGGGTGTTCGCTGTCGTGCAGGGCGTGGGCGATGTAGGGGCGGTCCGGGTCGCCCTGTTCGAAAGCCACCGCCACTTCGGTGCCGGCGAGCATTGGCAGGTGCAGGCCGTGGGTGTCGCCGCCGTAAGGCCGGGCCAGGCGCAGCCAGGTGCTTTCCTGGCCGGGTTTCCAGATGTCGCGGTCGAACAGGAAGCGCACGCGGTAGCGGCCTTCGAGATCGATTTCGGCGTAGCGGTCGTTGCGCTCGGGGCTGCTCAGCCGGGCTGGCAGGGTGCCGGCGATGATCGGTTTGGGCGGGACCTTTGGGCGGAAGCAGACCATCTCGGCGTAGGGAATGGCTTCGAAATGCACTTCGATGTTGCGGTCGCGGGCGGCACGGGTGCGCAGGCCGGTGATCACCGCGCCAGGGGCAAAGGCCTGGGGCGCGCCGGCGATTTTCAGCACCTGGCCTGGCGCCAGGGTGGCGCTGCTGCTGGCGCCGCTGAGATGGGTCTGGCTGTTGAGGTAGCGCTCGTGGCGCAGGCGCGCGTAGAAAAAGCCGCTTTCGCTTAGCAGGTCTTCGTCCTGGTCCAGTTTGTCACCGAGCACGCGATAGGGTTCGGCGTAGTGGTAGGCCTCGCCGTAGGTGCTGGTCGTGGTGCCACGGGTCTGGTCGACCTCGCCATCGAGAAAGGCGCGGGCATCAAGGGGGTGATAGGCGCGAAAGTTGATGGATTTTTCCACCACCTGGTGGCGGGTCTGCAAACCCCACACGCCGTCCTCACCGCTGGCGAAACCGGCCGGTGAGCGCAGTGGCAATTTCACGCCAAACTGGTAGTGGCGCTGGTCATCGTGGAACTCGACGACGTCGATCCGCAGGCGGTCGTCATGCGTGAAGCGGTACCAGATGCCGACCTCGGCCAGCAGCCGCTCGATGAACGCAAGGTCGCTTTCGCCGTACTGCATGACCTGCTCGCGCCGGGGGTATTCGCGCACCAATTGGAACAAGAAGTGCTGGCCGAGGAAATCGTGGCGGCTGCGCAGGATGTGCTCGACGATCTCCGGCGCCGACTGCTGCTGGTACAGGCGGTACTGACGGCCACGATCGAGCAGGGCAAGGCGCGGTTGCAGGGTGATTTCATAGCGCGCTTCGTCGCGGGAGGCGGACAGGCGCTGGAAGCTATTGACCATCCCATACAGGCTGCGCAACGGCTTGACCTCGGGCACTGGCAGGCCAGGGTAAGGAGGCTTTGCCGGCGGCGGATAGAGGCTGAAACTGGCGTCCTTGTTGAGCATCTTCTCGGCGCTGAGGTCTTGCTCGCTGCAGGTGAATTCGATGCGGTAGGTGAAGGGTTGGCTGAGGTGTTCTTCGCCTTCGAAGGCGAGGACATCGAACGCGGCGTCGAACCAGCGGATCGCGAATTTGTGACGGGTGTGGTTGAAGAAGATGCGCG
>DATCUN010000037.1:0-2919 GCA_036561825.1 Pseudomonas sp. | reverse complement strand
GCCGCCCCCGCTGCCCCGGCCCTGGCCGGCCACGTGGTGCGCTCGCCGATGGTCGGCACCTTCTACCGCGCCTCCTCGCCGGACGCCAAGCCGTTCGCCGACGTCGGCCAGACCGTGAAGAAGGGCGACATCCTGTGCATCGTTGAAGCGATGAAGATGATGAACCACATCGAAGCCGAAGCCAGCGGCACCATCGGCTCGGTACTGGTGGAAAACGGCCATCCGGTCGAGTTCGACCAGCCGCTGTTCACCATCGTCTGACACGCGGAGATTCCTGCGATGCTGCAAAAAGTCCTGATTGCCAACCGCGGCGAGATCGCCCTGCGCGTGCTGCGCGCGTGCAAGGAACTGGGCATCAAGACCGTGGCTGTGCACTCGACTGCCGACCGCGACCTGATGCACGTGTCGCTGGCCGATGAGTCTGTCTGCATCGGCCCGGCGTCCTCCGCCCAGTCCTACCTGAGCATCCCGGCGATCATCGCCGCCGCCGAAGTCACCGGCGCCGACGGTATCCACCCGGGCTACGGCTTCCTCGCCGAGAACGCCGACTTCGCCGAGCAGGTGGAGAAATCCGGCTTCACCTTCATCGGCCCGACCGCCGACGTGATCCGCCTGATGGGCGACAAGGTCTCGGCCAAGGACGCCATGAAGAAGGCCGGCGTACCGACCGTGCCCGGCTCCGCCGGCCCGCTGCCGGAAGACGAGGAAGAAGCGCTGAAGATCGCCCGCGAAGTGGGCTATCCGGTGATCATCAAGGCCGCTGGCGGCGGCGGTGGTCGCGGCATGCGCGTGGTCCACAAGGAAGAGGACCTGATCGACTCGGCCAAGCTGACCCGCAACGAAGCCGGTTCCGCCTTCGGCAACCCGATGGTCTACCTCGAGAAGTTCCTGACCAATCCGCGCCACGTGGAAATCCAGGTCCTGTCCGACGGCCAGGGCAACGCCGTGCACCTCGGTGACCGCGACTGCTCGCTGCAGCGCCGCCACCAGAAGGTGATCGAGGAGGCGCCTGCGCCGCTGATCGACGAGGAAGCCCGCCGCAAGGTCCAGGCCCACTGCGTGCAGGCGTGCATCGACATCGGCTACCGCGGCGCCGGCACCTTCGAGTTCCTCTATGAAAACGGCAGTTTCTATTTCATCGAGATGAACACCCGCGTGCAGGTGGAACACCCGGTCACCGAGATGGTTACCGGCGTCGACATCGTCAAGGAGATGCTGCGCATCGGCGGCGGCGAGAAGCTGTCGATCACCCAGGACGACGTGGTGATCCGCGGTCATGCCATCGAGTGCCGGATCAACGCCGAGGACCCGAAGACCTTCATGCCCAGCCCGGGCAAGGTCAAGCACTTCCACGCTCCGGGCGGCAACGGCGTGCGCGTCGATTCGCACCTGTACGACGGCTACTCGGTACCGCCGTACTACGATTCGCTGATCGGCAAGCTGATCACCTTCGGCGCCACCCGCGACGAGGCCCTGGGCCGCATGCGCAACGCCCTCGACGAGCTGATCGTCGACGGCATCAAGACCAACGCCCCGCTGCACGCGGAGCTGGTGCGCGACCCCGGCTTCTGCAAGGGCGGCGTCAACATCCACTACCTGGAAAAAAAACTGGGTATGGACAAGCACTGAGTCTCGACTCGCTGCTTGCACAGAGGCCGCCTTCGGGCGGCCTCTGTCGTTTCACGGGACATTGCCGTAGGGGCGAATTCATTCGCCAACGCGGCCCTGCCAGGCGAATGAATTCGCCCCTACAGCGGGCTACCTTCATGCTGGCACAGCCCCCGCCCCCTCCAGTAAGCTTGCCCGCCTTCGCCCGCCCATCTTCAAGAGGCCTCCGCCATGCCCTGGCTGCAAGTCCGACTCGCCATCACTCCCCACCAGGCCGCCGTGCTGGAAGACCAGCTGCTGGAGCTGGGTGCGGTCTCCGTGACCTTCATGGACGCCGAGGACCAGCCGATCTTCGAGCCGGACCTGGGCACTACCCCGCTGTGGACCCATACCCACCTGCTCGCCCTGTTCGAGGACGGCACCGACGCCGACGCGGTGCTCGCCCACCTCAAGCTGCTGCGCGGCGGCGAGCTGCCCGAGTACCAGGTCGAGCGCATCGAGGACCAGGACTGGGAGCGCAGCTGGATGGACAACTTCCACCCGATGCGCTTCGGCCGCCGCCTGTGGATCGTGCCGAGCTGGCACGAAGCGCCGGAGCCGGACGCGGTCAACCTGCTGCTCGATCCGGGCCTGGCCTTCGGCACCGGCACCCACCCGACCACCGCGCTGTGCCTGGAGTGGCTGGACGGCCAGGACCTCGCTGGCTGCCGCGTGCTCGACTTCGGCTGCGGCTCCGGCATCCTCGGCATCGCCGCGCTGCTGCTCGGCGCCGAATCGGCGCTGGGCACCGACATCGACCCGCAGGCGCTGGAGGCTTCCCTGGACAATGCCGGGCGCAACGGCCTGCCGGCCGACGCCTTCCCGGTCTACCTGCCGGCCGACCTGCCGCCGCAGCCGGTCGACGTGGTGGTGGCCAACATCCTCGCCGGCCCGCTGGTGCAGCTGGCGCCGACCATCACCGCCCTGGTCAAGAGCGGCGGGCGCCTGGCGCTGTCCGGCATCCTCGCCGAGCAGGCCGAGGAAGTGCGCGCCGCCTACGCCGATGCCTTCGACCTCGACCCGACCGCGGTGAAGGAAGGCTGGGTGCGCATCAGCGGTGTGCGCCGCTGAGCTGCCGAGGCCGGCTGCGCTGCGCTAGAATCAACCCCTGACCTGTTCCGGAATAGCGCAGCATGACCGAGTCATTCGTCACCCAGTGCCCCCATTGCCAGACCCGCTTCCGCGTCACCCGCGCGCAGCTGGGCATGGCCCGTGGCGCCGTGCGCTGCGGCGCCTGCCTGCAGGTGTTCAACGCCGCCGAGCAGCTGGCCA
>DATCUN010000036.1:0-4885 GCA_036561825.1 Pseudomonas sp. | reverse complement strand
CTTGGCCGCGAAGTCGTCGCGGGTGCAGCCCGAGTAGCGGTATTGCTGGGCCAGGCTGAACAGGCTGCGCAGCGCGTGGGCACCTTCGTTGAGCCAGCGCTCCAACGTCGAGCGATCGATCAGCGCGGTGTGGTGGGCGAGGATCAGCTTGCGCGCGATGTCGTCGTAGTCGGCCAGGAGATAGACGGCGGCAAAGCCCAACTGCGCATTGACGAACAGCGGAAGCTTGACGGGCTGCACGTTGAGGTTCTCGCCCAGGGTCAACGCGGCGGGCACGCCGGCCAGGGCCTGGTCCACCTGGTCGCGCAGCGTCTGCAGCGTGGTCCTGGTCTGGTCGAGCTTGTCTTCGATGCGAAGCATCCACCAGTCGCTGTATGGGTCGTCCTGCTCCGAGCCGCGCTTCATCTTGTTCATGACGGCGATGTAGCCGTTCAGGCCGACGATGCCCGGTCGCCCCTCGGCGGCGGCGCGGCCATGCCAGATGCGCGAGGCGTGGTGGGTGTGCAGCGTCAGCGACATCGCGCTGCGCAGGGAGCCGAGGTTGAGTTGCAATGGTTCGTTGCTGGTTGCCATGGTGATCGCTCGCTGGTGGACAGGGAGCCGCCAGCATCCGCATGCAGCGGAAGGCAGTCAGTCAACAAACCGAAATGAGCCGACCCCCGGTTCTGTGCGCGCTGGCGGCGCAGCGCGCAACGGTCCCCTGGGGACCGCTCCGCAGATGGGCACTCACATCGGCGTTCCCGTCCTCGGTTGTTGACGGTATGCGTGCTGCACCGCACGTCGCGCTGCCGTTCGACACGATCCTTCGCCGCGCAGCCGTCCCCAGGGGACCGTTCCGTTGAGCGCCATGGAGGTCTGCTTCATGGTCTTGCATGCGCTCTACTCAGGTTTTGCGCAGCATGTCGCGCCGTCGCCCGGCGCTTCACCGCACAGCCGTCCCCAGGGGACCGTTTCTGCCGACCGCCATGGAGATCTACTTCACGGCTTTGACAAGCCCTGTGCTCAGGATTTGCGCAGCAGATCGCGCAGGCGCTCGATGTGCTGCCGGGCCACCTCGGGCGGCACGACGTTGCGCGGCGGCTCGGTTGGTGGCGCTCGCGCCGCCGATGGTGTTGGCGGTGCCGGGCCGGTCTGCTTGGCCCAGGCATTGAACTCGCCGCGCATGGCGCGCTGGATGATGCCGAACAGATAACCGGCGGGGTTGCGGATGCCATGCTTGCCGCACCGTGCGGCCCATTCGTCCAGCACGGCCTGCCGCAGGGCAGCGTCCACCTGCTGCAACGCCATCTTGGCTCCGGCCTGCTGTTCCGCCTTCAGTTCCGCGAAGCGCTTGGGCCATTGCAGGTCGCCCAGCGCACGCGCCTGCGCGGTAGTACGTACTTCATCAATACGACTACTACGTACTGTACGGTCCTGCTTCGAATTCCGAAGAGCGCCGTCTGGCGCGGGTTTCGGCCCTGCTTCGGATTCCGAAGATGGGCGATCGCCATTCCGAAGAAGGCTCGCGGGCCCTTCTTCGGAATCGTGGACCGCATCCTCCTGTGGATAACTTTCGGAGGCGGTGATGCCCTGGTCGGCCAGGCGCTCGGCGAGCACTTGCAGCCGCGACGGCAAGGTGCGTCCGGACAGCATCGGGTCGTCCGCGATCTCCTGGAGGGTGTTGAGTCCCACCACCTGGACGGCCTTGGCCGAATGCCCCAGCGACTGGCTGACCAGGGCCAGGTAGTCGGCGTCGAGTTGCATCGCCTCGAACGGCGTCAGCGGTTCGTCGTGCAGGACGTAGAGGTTGCCGAGGATGCGACCGGTCTTGGGGTCGCGCCGTCGTCGCACGAGGCTCAGCCAGCGCGTCAGGCGCAGCAGCGTCAGCGCCCGCGCCACGGTCTCATGGGAGGCCTGGCCTGCGCAGGGCATCGACGCCAGCCAGGGGCGCAACTGCTCATAGGTGGGAAATGCCGTGACGCCATCGTCGTTGAGCATCAATCGGAACACCTGCCAGGCGTTGCGCTCCAGCGGTGTCAGGCGGCGGTCGAGGAACAGCCGCCGCGGCACGCTCTCGTGCCGATTGCCACTGAACAGGAAGGCGTCGCCGGACGTAGGAGGCGTGGGCGTTGGAGCAGGCAGGGACGCGGGAGCGCCAGAGCTGGACTTGGGCGCGAGGTCCTTCAGCGCAGCGTCGAACAGGTCGGCGAGTGCGATGGGGCCAGGGCGCTGGGCTCGTGGGGCGGTGTCGTCCACGGCCATGGCCTAGCCCAATCCCTGATCGACCCAGTTCCTGATCGCGGCCCAGACCACCGAGAGCGGCAGCGACATGCCCTCGGCCAGGTCCATGGCCGCATCGAGAATCGAGGTCTCGTCCTCCAGATCGACGTTCCTGCTGCTGGTCACGGCTTTCCATTGCCGCCACAGTTCGGTGTCCTGGGTCTCGTCCAGGACGGGGTGGCGCCCCTTGCGCTTGGGCAGGCCGAGGATCTCCCGCCGCAGGGCGACTTCCTGATGGGTCAGGCCATAGAAGCGGCTGACCATCTCCGTGCTGGCCCCCAGCCGCAGCATGCGATCGACCGTGGCGATTTCCTTCTCCACGTCCTGTGCCTGGTTGAGCAGGCGCTGCAGCACTTCGCGGTTGACCGTGACCGAGCACCACGAGACGCTGGCGTTGGCCAGCACGCTGATCAGCGCGGGGTGCTTGAGCGCATCCAGCTCGGCCTCGCCGAAGCCCATGGCCTTGCAGCGGCGCAGTTGGCCGTTGCGAAGGTCATACAGCGCCTGGGCAATCACGGCCTGGTTGAGCGGATGCGATGTGGACATGCGGCCTCCCTCGCTCACGTCCCGGGCGCCGTGGTGCCGGCTTCCAGGTCCAGCAGACGCCGGGCGAGGCGCAGCAGCCGAAAGAGCTTGACCAACGCCGTGTCGCTCAAGCGCCTTGCGCCGCTGCCATGGCCTTGGCTCTGGCCGTGCAACAGGGTCGGCAGGTCGGCGGCGAGCTGCGCGCCGTCCAGGCCCGCTTCGGCGACGGGCTGACCCGTCAGGGAAGTGAGGAGCGTCAGCACCGCGCGGCCGAGCGGCGACGGGGCTTGGCCGCGGGCGCGGCACGCAAACCCGATGCCATCGGCGCGATCCTCGATGCACTCGTCCAGGCCTGCCTCCCCGGCGATCTCGCGCGCGAACTGCGCGATGTGGATGCGCAGCCGATCGGGCGTGTCCAGGCCGGCGTCGATGTACCAGACGTCGGAGATCGGATAGAGTCCGCCGGCTTGCACCGGGATGGACTGCAGCACGCTCGCCGAGAAGTCGGGCGGCAGCGCATCGCCCAACTGGTCGGCGACCATGCGCTGGATCGATTGGAGCCGTTCTGTCGTCGGTGCTGGCGAGACGATGTGCTCGCGAAGCAGATCGCCCGGTGCGGCCGGCTGGCTTCCCGTGGCCGCTTCGCCAACCGCCGTGTCGTCGTGGCGCAAGGTGGGCTCGGACGCCGGAGGGCTGGCGGGTGGAGGACCGGCCGCCGCTGCAGGCGTGGCGATGGACGATGCTGCGCCCGGCGGAGTCGGCGTGCCGGCGGTGGGCGAAGGCAACGCCGGCTGCGCCGCAGGTGGCGTCGGGTCACTGACCAGCGCCCGGTGGCGGCTTTCCGATTCGGTCAGGTCCAGCGCCAGCACGTCGTAGCCGATGCCCAGCAGCTCGGACATCTGGCCGATCAGCTCGTCTTGCACGCGCTGCGGCGCGAACTCGTCGCCCTGCGTGTCGAACTGCGCCAGCACCTCCTGAAAGAAACTGTCGAAGTCCAGCGGCAGCGAACGGTCCTTGGCGTAGTGCTCCCAGGTGCGTTTGCAGGCCGTGCGCATGACCGACAGCCGCTCGACCTGGTGGCGCCCCAGGCCGCCATAGAGCACAGTGGGAATGGCGGGCAGCAGGTAGCGCACCGCGTCGGCCATGCGGGTGATGTGCGACCGCTGGACGGGGAAGCCATCGGCCGCCAGGCGGCGGGCCAGTTCCGACTGGCTCAGGGCGGCGCCGCTCTCCTGCTCGTAGAACTCCCGTGCTTTCTCGACGCCGAGCGCGCGCTCGATGAACGTGAGGCCACCGCGCAGTTCGTTCTCGGCAAGATGCCCGGTCAGCGCGACGATTTCACCGCGCTCCGGCCATGGTCGGAACAGGCACGATATGCGGAAGAAGCGTTCTTCCTTGGTCTCCGACCAGAGTTCGCGCAGGATCGCCAGTCGCGTGTTGCCGCCGTTGCGGATGATGTAGTGGTCCTCGCCGGGCCTGCGCGTGATGGCCGGCGCCGCGTCCAGGCCGCGCTCGCGGATGGATGCCTTGATTTCCTCGTAAGCCGGGTTGCGCTTCATGCGCGGGTCATGGTCGTAGGGCCGCAACTGGTCAAGCGTCACGACCATGGGCGTGTCCGCGATCGGGTCGCTCAAGGCCGTAGCCGCTGGGCCGCTGCGCTCGAAGCCGGCCGCGAGCAGCTTGCCTGCCATGTCCTGCGAGGTCATGTCAGCCATGGCCGCACCCCTCGCAGTCCCCACGACCGCCGGCCGGCGCCATGCGGGCCTCTCGCTCGGCGCGGCGGATCTGCGCACGGGCGTTCAATTCGGCCCGGTGGTCACTCGCTGTCGAACTCGTGTAGATCGCCGCGCAGCCGGCCTTGGTGAACTTGAGGTGCCCGCCCGGCGTGCGCTTGACGTGCCAGCCCTCACCGACCGCGAACTCGATCAGGGCGCGCAGCCGCTTGTGGCCGCGGGCCAGCTCATGTGCGTTCGCCATGGGGCCTCCCAGGATCAAGAGGTCGCTGCGGGCGGCCGGATACTTGAGCCAGTCGGTCCTGCCATTGCGGGAACAACTCGCTGGCGAGCGCGCGCATCGTGTCGAGCGCGGCAGGGGCGACTCT
>DATCUN010000035.1:0-7016 GCA_036561825.1 Pseudomonas sp. | reverse complement strand
GGCGAGCTTCTCCGCCAGGGCCACGCCGCCGGGCGGGCAGCAGGTGACCGCGGCATTGCCCTCGACCAGCGCCGCCGCGGCGCCGGCGCAGCCGGGAAAGCCGCACTGGCCGCACTGGCTGCCGGGCATCAGCCCTTCGATTTCCTTGAGCAGCGGGTTGGCGTCGGTGACCGCGAACTTGCGCGCCGCCACGCCCAGACCGCTGCCCAGCAGCAGGCCCATCACCGCCAGGGCCAGGGTTGCCATCAGCATCTCGCTCTCCTCGCCGGCAGCGGCCGGCCATCGCAGTTGCAGGTCAGATCAGGCCGCCGAAGCCCATGAACGCCAGCGCCAGCAGGCCGGCGGTGACGAAGGCGATCGGCGGGCCGGAAAACGCCGCCGGCACGCTGGCCAGCGCCAGCCGCTCGCGCAGGCCGGCGAAGATGGCCATCACCAGGGTGAAGCCGAGCGCCGAGCCGAAGCCGAACAGCCCGGCCTGCACCAGGTCGTGGCCCTCGCGCACGCTGATCAGCGGCACGCCGAGCACGGCGCAGTTGGTGGTGATCAGCGGCAGGTAGATGCCCAGCGCGCGGTACAGCTCCGGGCTGGCCTTGCGGATGATCATCTCGATCAGTTGCACCATCGCGGCGATCACCACGATGTAGGCGAGGATGCGCAGGAAGCCGATGCCCAGCGGCAGCAGCACGTAGTGTTCGAGCAGCCAGCTACTGATGCCGCCGAGGGTCATCACCAGGGTGGTGGCCACGCCCATGCCGATCGACGGATCGAGCTTGCCGGACACGCCCATGAACGGGCACAGGCCGAGAAAGCGCGCCAGCACCACGTTATTGACCAGCACGGTGCCGATCAGAAACAACAGATAGTCCATTGCCCCACCCCACTCGGTTGACTCTGGCGTGCACCCTTGTCGGGCACTCACCTGCTGCAGGGTGGTTTTGCAGCAAGCGTGCCATGGCCGGGCGCAGCGCCCTGGCGACCGCCCAGGCCCGGAAAAGACTGATCCAGATCAACGGAACCGCACGCCAGGCCGCGCCGCAGCGACGGCCGCGGCGAACTTTTGTCGGCTTTGCGACAGGCAGCGGCGGCCATTGCCGGCCAACCGTGGGCTTTCGGACAGAAAAACCGCGGCAACCGCGCCGAAACCGCTCTGCCCTGCGGCTTTTGCCCGCCCGCGCGCGCCGCGCGGCGGTTTTGCGCAGCGGCACAGTGTTTGCAAAACCCTCATGACCCGTATGGCCTTTGCCGGCCACGCCCTGGCGGCTGGTGTGTTTCGCGTTCGCCGGCTCCCTGCACAGACCCGACCCGACGCCGAGTGATGAGGAAAAAGCGCATGACCCAGGCCCAACCGACCTGCAGCACCGCGACGCCCGCGATCCCCGCCGCCTGCGCCGAGCTGCTCCCCGAGGTATTCCGGCAGACGGCGGAGCACGCGCCCATCGCCATCTCGATCACCGACCTCAAGGCCAACATCCTCTATGCCAACCGCGCCTTCAGCAGCATCACCGGCTACAGCAGCGAGGAGGTGATCGGCAAGAACGAGGCGCTGCTGTCCAACGGCACCACGCCGCGGCTGGTCTACCAGGCGCTGTGGAGCCGCCTGGCGCAGAAGAAGCCGTGGTCCGGCGTGCTGGTCAACCGGCGCAAGGACGGCAGCCTGTACCTGGCCGAGCTGACCGTGGCGCCGGTGTTCGACGAGCACGGCGAGACGCTCTACTACCTGGGCATGCACCGCGACAGCAGCGACCTGCACGAGCTGGAGCAGCGCGTCAGCAACCAGCGCCTGATGATCGAGGCGATGGTCAACGCCGCCCCGGCGGCGATGGTGGTGCTCGACCACCAGCAGCGGGTGGCGCTGTCCAACCCGAGCTTCTGCCGCCTGGCCCGCGAGCTGACCCGCGATGGCAGCAGCGAGGGCCTGGTGGCGCTGCTGCGCGAGAACCTCGCCAGCCCCTTCGCCGCGCTGGAAAGCCAGGGCCGCGCCTTCGCCGGCAAGGAGATCTCCTTCGACCTCGGCGGCCACGCGCCGCGCTGGCTGTCCTGCCACGGCATGGCGATCCACATCGAGGACGAGCGCGCCCAGGTGTTCTTCGCCCCCGGCGAGGAGCGCTACCTGCTGCTCACCCTCAACGACATCTCCGAGCTGCGCCAGAAGCAGCAGGACTCGCACCTCAATGCGCTGAAGGCGCTGCTCGCCGAGGAAGAGCTGCTGGCCGGCATGCGCGAGACCTTCAGCGGCGCCATCCACCGCCTGCAGGGGCCGGTCAACCTGATCAGCGCGGCGCTGCGCATGCTCGAACGGCGCCTCGGCGACCAGGCCGGCAGCGACCCGGTGCTGGCCGCCATGCGCGAGGCCAGCGCCGCCGGCATGGAGGCGCTGGACAGCCTCAGCGGCGCCATGCCGCTGCGCCCGACCGAGGCCAAGCTGCCGGTCAACGTCAACCAGCTGATTCGCGAAGTGATCAGCCTGTGCACCGACCGCCTGCTGGCGCAGGGCATCGTCGTCGACTGGCAGCCGGCGCTGCGCCTGCCCTGGGTGATGGGGGTGGAAAGCCGCCTGCGCAGCATGATCAAGCAGCTGGTCGACAACGCCATCGATGCGATGAGCCACAACCAGATCAGCCACCGCGAACTGTTGGTCAGCACCCGGGTGGAGCACCAGCAGGTGGTGCGCCTGGAAATCAGCGACAGCGGGCCGGGGATCGAGCCCGCCCTGCTGCTCAAGGTGTTCGAGCCGTTCTTCAGCACCAAGCCGCCGTACCAGGCCGGCCACGGCATGGGCCTGGCCATGGTCCAGGAAATCGTCACCGAGCACGCCGGCACGGTGCATATCGACAGCGACTACCACGACGGCTGCAGGGTGGTGGTCGAGCTGCCCTTCTCGGCCGCCGGCAACTGATCCGGGAGGCCCTACCGATGAATGTGACGCTTGCCAAGACCGCCCCGCCGTCCCGGACCGAGCTGTACGACCACCAGCTGCAGGCCATGGCGCGCATCTCGCGCACCCTCAGCCGGGTGCAGCAGATCGAGGAGATCCTCGCGCAGATCCTCGCCGTGCTGCACAACGACCTCGGCCTGGAGCACGGCCTGGTGTCGATCGGCGACCCGCAGCACGGCGCCCTGCAGGTCGGCGCCGTGCACACCGACTCGGAAGCCGTGGTACGCGCCTGCGAGAGCGTGCGCTACCGCATCGGCGAGGGGGTGATCGGCAACATCTTCAAGCACGGCAACAGCGTGGTGCTCGGGCGCATCGCCGGCGAGCCGCGCTTTCTCGACCGCCTGGCGCTGTACGACCTCGAGCTGCCGTTCATCGGCGTGCCGATCAAGAGCCACGAGGGCAACACCATCGGCGTGCTGGTCGCCCAGCCGCAAGTGCGCGACGAGCTGCTGCCCGAGCGCGCGCGCTTCATGGAGATCGTCGCCAACCTGCTGGCGCAGACGGTGCGCCTGGTGGTCAACCTCGAGGACAGCCGCGAGGTGGCCGACGAGCGCGACGAGCTGCGCCGCGAGGTGCGCGGCAAGTACAGCTTCGAGAACATGGTGGTGGGCAACACGCCGTCGATGCGCCGGGTGTTCGACCAGGTGCGCCGGGTCGGCAAGTGGGACAGCACGGTGCTGGTGCTCGGCGAGTCCGGCACCGGCAAGGAGCTGATCGCCAGCGCCATCCACTACAACTCGCCGCGCGCCCACCAGCCGTTCGTGCGCCTGAACTGCGCCGCGCTGCCGGAAACCCTGCTCGAATCCGAGCTGTTCGGCCACGAGAAGGGCGCCTTCACCGGCGCGGTCAAGCAGCGCAAGGGCCGCTTCGAGCAGGCCGACGGCGGCACCCTGTTCCTCGACGAGATCGGCGAGATCTCGCCGATGTTCCAGGCCAAGCTGCTGCGCGTGCTGCAGGAGGGCGAGTTCGAACGGGTCGGCGGCAACCAGACGGTGCGGGTCAACGTGCGCATCGTCGCCGCCACCAACCGCGACCTGGAAAGCGAGGTGGACAAGGGCAAGTTCCGCGAGGACCTCTACTACCGTCTCAACGTCATGGCCATCCGCATCCCGGCGCTGCGCGAGCGCAGTGCCGACATCCCCGAGCTGGCGGAATTCCTCCTCGCCAAGATCGGCCGCCAGCAGGGCCGCAAGCTGAGCATCACCGACGGCGCCATCCGCTTGCTGATGGGCCACCGCTGGCCGGGCAACGTGCGCGAGCTGGAGAACTGCCTGGAGCGCTCGGCGATCATGAGCGAGGACGGCAGCATCGGCCGCGACGTGGTCTCGCTGAGCGGTCTCGACCACGACAGCCTGCCGCTCGCCCCGCTGCCGGAGATCGACCTCGCCGACGAGGAGCTGGGCGACCGCGAGCGGGTGGTCGCCGCCCTCGAGCAGGCCGGCTGGGTGCAGGCCAAGGCCGCGCGCCTGCTGGGCATGACCCCGCGGCAGATCGCCTACCGCATCCAGACCCTCAACATCCATATGCGCAAGATCTGAAACAACGGTGCGCCGGAGCGTGCCGGGCGGCGCTCCCACGCGGGAGCGTGGGAGCGATCATCTCTCCTCACGGTCGCTGGTTCCCATGCTCCGCGTGGGAACCCGGCTGCGGGCGCTCCGCGCCCATGCCCCGATATCGACGCCCCCTTGTCGCCTATCCGACAAAGCCATGCCCGCGCCCCTGTCGGCAGCCTGACAAACAGGCTCGAAGCTCCACAAATAATTCTTTAAAAACAATGAGATAAACGAACGGCACGGCACTTGCTCAGCTAATGGTGAATCCCTCTTTCCTCCGGAGACCGACCATGGAACTGAGCGTACTTGGGCAGAACGATGCGGAGCAGCACGGTGCTGGCGGTTGCTCTTCCGGCTCCTGCGGTAGCAGCGACGACCAGCTGGCGCACCTGCCGGAACACATCCGCGACAAGGTGCACAACCACCCCTGCTACTCGGAGGAGGCGCACCACTACTTCGCGCGCATGCACGTGGCGGTGGCGCCGGCCTGCAACATCCAGTGCCACTACTGCAACCGCAAGTACGACTGCGCCAACGAGTCGCGTCCCGGCGTGGTGTCCGAAGTGCTCGATCCGCTGCAGGCGGTGAAGAAGGTCAAGGCGGTGGCGGCGACCATCCCGCAGATGACCGTGCTCGGCATCGCCGGCCCCGGCGATCCCTTGGCCAACCCCGAGCGCACCTTCGAGACCTTCCGCATGCTCAGCGAGCAGGCGCCGGACATCAAGCTGTGCGTCTCCACCAACGGCCTGGCCCTGCCGGACTGCGTCGACGAGCTGGCCAAGCACAACATCGACCACGTGACCATCACCATCAACTGCGTGGACCCGGAGGTCGGCGCCAAGATCTATCCGTGGATCTACTGGAACAACAAGCGCATCCGCGGCGTGAAGGCGGCGAAGATCCTCATCGAGCGCCAGCAGAAGGGCCTGGAGATGCTGGTGGCGCGCGGCATCCTGGTGAAGGTCAACTCGGTGCTGATCCCCGGCGTCAACGACGAGCACCTCAAGGAGGTCAGCCGCATCGTCAAGGCCAAGGGCGCCTTCCTGCACAACGTCATGCCGCTGATCGCCGAGGCCGAGCACGGCACCTTCTACGGGGTGATGGGCCAGCGCAGTCCCGAGCCGGAAGAGCTGCAGGACCTGCAGGACGCCTGCGCCGGCGACATGAACATGATGCGCCACTGCCGCCAGTGCCGCGCCGACGCGGTCGGCCTGCTCGGCGAGGACCGCGGCGACGAGTTCACCCTCGACAAGATCGAGGAGATGGACATCGACTACGCAGCCGCCATGGTCAAGCGCGCGGCCATCCACGCGGCGATCAAGGAAGAACTGGACGACAAGGCGGCCAAGAAGGCGCGCCTGGCCAGCCTGGCGGTGCCGCGCCTCGAGGCCGCCCAGGGCAAGGCGCCGCGCCCGGTGCTGATGGCGGTGGCCACCAGCGGCGGCGGCCTGATCAACCAGCACTACGGCCACGCCACCGAGTTCCTGGTCTACGAGGCCTCGGCCAACGGCGTGCGCTTCATCGGCCACCGCAAGGTCGACCAGTACTGCGTCGGCAACGACAGCTGCGGCGAGAAGGAAAGCGCGCTGGCCGGCAGCATCCGCGCGCTGAAGGGCTGCGAGGCGGTGCTCTGCTCGAAGATCGGCTTCGAGCCGTGGGGCCTGCTGGAGGAGGCCGGCATCCAGCCCAACGGCGAACACGCCATGGAGCCCATCGAGGAAGCGGTGCTGGCGGTCTATCAGGAAATGCTTCAGGCCGGCCGCCTGCAGCAGGACGAGGCGCCGCTGCGGGCCAACGCCTGAGCGCGGCCCGCGACAGTTCGATTCGAGGAGGTGCGCGATGGCGCTGAAGATAGTGGAATCCTGTGTCAACTGCTGGGCCTGCGTGGATGTCTGCCCGAGCGAGGCGATCTCCCAGGGCAGCACGCATTTCAAGATCAGTGCGCACAAGTGCACCGAGTGCGACGGCGACTTCACCGAGCAGCAGTGCGCGAGCATCTGCCCGATCGAGGGTGCCATCCTGCTCGCCGACGGCAGCCCGGCCAATCCGCCGGGCTCGCTGACCGGCATCCCCCCGGAACGCCTGGCCGAGGCCATGCGTGAAATCCAGGCGCGCTAAGGGGGACCGGGCATGACCAGCATGGTGTTCTACGAAAAGCCCGGCTGTGCCAGCAACCGCCGGCAGAAGCAGCAGCTGCGCGCCGCCGGCTTCGAGCTGCAGGTGCGCGACCTGCTCGGCGAACCCTGGACCCGCGAACTGCTGCGGCCGTTCTTTGCCGAGCGGCCGGTGGCCGAGTGGTTCAACCCCGCGGCGCCGGCGGTCAAGTCCGGCGCGATCGACCCGCAGCAGCTGGATGCCGAGCAGGCGCTGGCGCTGCTGCTGGCCCAGCCGCTGCTGATCCGCCGGCCGCTGATCAGTTGCGGCAGCCTGCGCATGGCCGGCTTCGACCCGCAAGCGCTCAACGCCCTGCTGCCGGAGGGCGATCGACTGGAGGTGCTCGCCGCCAGTCCCGAAGGCTGCGCGCACGG
>DATCUN010000034.1:0-5260 GCA_036561825.1 Pseudomonas sp. | reverse complement strand
ACCCTCGCTGCCGCCGGCCTGGCTGCACAAGCCGTTCGCCGACTGGTGCCGCGACCTCGCCCTGCTCAAGCAGCTGCCGGCGCCGGGCGCCCGCGACTGGTCCGCCCTGGAGGCTGCCGGCTGGCAGCGTCTGGCCGAGGTGCGCAACCTGGAACTGCTACGCGGCCTGTTCCGCCGGCCGCTGGAAGTGTGGCTGCTGCTGGATCGTGCGCTGTACCTGGAGGAGCAGGGCTACCGGGTGCAGCTTGGCCAGTTCTGCGACTACCAGCTGACCCCGCGCAACCTGCTGCTGCTGGCGGAGCGCGACTGAACCAGGCGTAGGGTAGGTAACTCGCGTAGCGATTACCTACCGGGCAGACCGCGTGAAAGCATCGGTAGAAGATCGCTGCGCGAGTCTTCTACCCTACGCCCGGCCGAGCGCCCATCGCCGTAACCCGCGGGCTGCGGCGTTTGAAGCCGTAGGGTCGGTAACTCGCGCAGCGATTACCTACCGGGCAGACCGCGTGGAAGCATCGGTAGAAGATCGCTGCGCGAGTCTTCTACCCTACGCCGGGCCGAGCGCCAATCGCCGTAACCCGCGGGCTGCGGCGTTTGAAGCCGTAGGGTCGGTAACTCGCGCAGCGATTACCTGCCGGGCAGACTGCGTGGACGCATCGGTAGAAGACCGCTGCGCGAGTCTTCTACCCTACGCCCGGACCTTGTCGCAGGGTGAGTCTCGCCCCTACTCCACCCCGCCGCCCAACGCCTTGAACAGGTCGATCTCGCTGCCCAGCTGGGCCAGGCGGACGTCGATCAGTTGCTGGCGGGCGCTGAACAGCTGGCGCTGCGCGTCGAGCAGGGTCAGCCGGCTGTCGACGCCGGTGCGGTAGCGGGTCTCGGCCAGGCGGTAGTACTCGGCGCTGGCCTCGACCAGATCGCGCTGCGCCTGGAGCTGCTGCTGGTAGGTGCCGCGTGCCGCCAGGCCGTCGGCGACTTCGCTGAAGGCGACCTGGATGGCCCGCTCGTACTGCGCCACCTGGACGTCCTTCTGCAGCCGGCTGTAGTCGAGGTTGGCCTTGAGGCTGCCGGCGGTGAAGATCGGCAGGTTGATCTGCGGCTGGAACAGCCAGGTGCCGCTGCCGCCCTTGAACAGGCCGGACAACTCGGCGCTGGTAGTGCCCGCCCGAGCAGTCAGGCTGATGCTGGGGAAGAACGCCGCCCGCGCCGCGCCGATATTGGCGTTGGCCGCCTGCAGCGCGTGCTCGGCCTGGAGGATGTCCGGGCGGCGCTGCAGCAGCTCGGACGGCAACCCCACCGGCAGCTCGGCCAGCAGCGCACCCTCCAGCCCCTGCTGCTCCGGCAGATCCGCCGGTAGCGGGCCGCCGAGCAGCACCTGCAGGGCGTTGCGATCCTGGGCCAGCAGGCGGGTGAACTGCGCCACGCTGCTGCGCGCGCTTTCCACCACGGTACGCGACTGCTGCAATTCCAGCGCCGAGGCCACGCCGACGTCGAAGCTGCGCCGGGTCAGGTTGTAGCTCTGCTCGTAGGTCTGCAGGGTCTCCTGGCTCAGCTTGAGCTGCGCGCTATCGGCCTGCAGAACCAGCCAGGCATTGGCCACGCTGGCCACCAGGCTGATCTGCGTCGCGCGCTGCGCCTGCTCGGTGGCGAAATACTGCTCCAGGGCCGCCTGGTTGAGGCTGCGCAGGCGCCCGAACAGGTCGACTTCCCAGTCGGTGACGCCGAGGCTGGCGCGGTATTCGCCATTGGTCTCGGCCTGGCCGGTGCGGGTCAGGTCGGCCGGCAGACGCTGGCGAGTGCCGCTGCCCGTGGCGTCGAGCTGCGGGAACAGCTCGGCGCGCTGGATGCGGTACAGCGCCTGGTAGGCCTCGACGTTCAGCGCCGCCGCCCGCAGGTCGCGATTGTTCTCCAGCGCCTGACCGATCAGCTGCTGCAGCGCCGGATCGCGGAAGAAGCTGCGCCACTCGGGCAGGGCTGCCGCGGCCGTGGCACTGGCGGCATACGCTTCGCCCTGCGGCCAGGCATTGGCCACAGGGGCATCCGGGCGCTGGTAGTCGGGGATCAGCGAGCAGCCGCCCAGGGCCAGAACGATACTCAGGGACAGGATCGACTTCTTCACTGCGCGGACTCCTTCTCGGCCTGAACGCCCGGCCGGCGCTTGCGCTCGGTCAGCGAGCAGACCAGTACATAGAACAGCGGGATCCAGAAGATCGCCAGTACCAGCGCGGAGAGCATGCCGCCGATCACCCCGGTGCCGATGGCGTGCTTGCTGCCGGCGCCGGCGCCGCTGGAAATCGCCAGCGGCACCACGCCGAGGATGAACGCCAGCGAGGTCATCACGATCGGCCGCAGACGCATGCGGCAGGCCTGCGCCGCGGCCTCGACCAGGCTCATGCCCTGCGCGTGCAGCGACTTGGCGAACTCGACGATGAGGATCGCGTTGCGCGCCGACAGGCCGATGGTGGTCAAGAGGCCGATCTGGAAGTACACGTCGTTGGACAGCCCGCGACCGTAGGTGGCCAGCAGCGCGCCGATGATCCCCAGCGGCACCACCAGCATCACCGAGAACGGAATCGACCAGCTCTCGTACAGCGCCGCCAGGCAGAGGAACACCACCAGCAGCGACAGCGCATACAGCGCCGGCGCCTGGCCGCCGGCCAGGCGTTCCTCGTAGGACAGCCCGGTCCAGGCCAGACCCACGCCCGGCGGCAGCTGCTCGGCGAGCTTCTCGACCTCGGCCATCGCCTCGCCCGAGCTGTAGCCCGGCGCCGCGGCGCCCATGATCTCCATCGCCGGCACGCCGTTGTAGCGCGCCAGCTTGGGCGGGCCGTAGATCCACTGGCCGCTGGCGAAGGCGCTGAACGGCACCATCTGCCCGGCGGCATTACGCACGAACCACTTGTCCAGATCCTCGGGGTTCATCCGCGCCCCGGCCGTGCCCTGCAGGTAGACCTTCTTCACCCGGCCGCGGTCGATGAAGTCGTTGACGTAGCTGCCGCCCCAGGCGATCGACAGGGTCTGGTCGATCTCCGCCAGCGACACGCCCTGGGCGCGCGCCTTCTCGTCGTCGATCAGCAGCTGGTACTGCGGCTCGTCGCGCAGACCGTTCATCCGCACCGCCGCCAGTTTCGGGCTCTGGCTGGCCAGCTGGAGGAACTGGTCGCGGGCCTGGGTCAGCACCTGATGGCCGACACCGGCGCGGTCCTGGAGGAACACGTTGAAGCCGGTGGCGTTGCCCAGCTCCATCACCGCCGGCGGGGCGAAGGCGAACACCATGGCGTCGCGGAAGCCAAAGAAGCGCATCTGCGCGCGCTGCGCCAGCTCGAACACGCTCTGCCCCGGCGCGCTGCGCTCGCTCCACGGCCGCAGGTTGATGAAGGCCATGCCCGAGCTCTGCCCGCGACCGGCGAAGTTGAAGCCGGTAACGGTGAACACCGACTTGACCACGTCCTTTTCCTCGGTCAGCAGGTACTCGCGCATCTGCTTGACCACCTCGTAGGTGCGCTCGGCGCTGGCGCCGGCCGGGGTCTGCACCTGACTGAACAGCACGCCCTGGTCCTCCTCCGGGAGGAAAGCGGTGGGAATGCGGGTGAACATCCAGGCCATGATCGCGACGATCACCAGGTACAGCAGCAGGTAGGGCGCCTTGCGCCTGAGCACCGCCTTGACGCCGCGCTCGTAACCGTCGACCCCGCGCTGGAAGCTGCGGTTGAACCAGCCGAAGAAGCCGCCCTTGTGGTGATGCTCACCCTTGGCGATGGGCTTGAGCAGGGTGGCGCACAGCGCCGGGGTGAAGATCAGCGCCACCAGCACCGAGAGGACCATGGCCGAGACGATGGTGATCGAGAACTGCTGGTAGATCACCCCGGTGGAGCCGGGGAAGAACGCCATAGGTACGAACACCGCCGACAGCACCAGGGCGATGCCGACCAGCGCGCCCTGGATCTGCCCCATCGACTTGCGCGTGGCCTCCAGCGGCGACAGGCCCTCCTCGCTCATCACCCGCTCGACGTTCTCCACCACCACGATGGCGTCGTCGACCAACAGGCCGATGGCCAGGATCATGGCGAACATGGTCAGGGTGTTGATACTGAAACCGAACGCCGCGAGGATGCCGAAGGTGCCGAGCAGCACCACCGGCACCGCCAGGGTCGGGATCAGGGTGGCGCGGAAGTTCTGCAGGAACAGGTACATCACCAGGAACACCAGGCCGATGGCCTCGAACAGGGTGGTCACCACCCCCATGATCGACGCCGAGATCACCGGCGTGGTGTCGTACGGATAGACCGCCTTCATTCCCGGCGGGAAGAACGGCTCCAGCTCGTCGAGGGTCTCGCGCACCGCCGCCACGGTATCTAGCGCGTTGGCGCCGGTGGCCAGCTTGACCGCGATGCCGGTGGCCGGCAGGCCGTTGTACTCGGCGCTGATGCTGTAGTTCTCGCCGCCCAACTCGACCCGGGCGACGTCCTTGAGGCGCACCTGCGAGCCGTCGGCGTTGACCTTGAGCAGGATCTCGCGGAACTGCTCGGGAGTCTGCAGGCGGGTCTTGCCGATGATGGTGGCGGTCAGCTGCTGGCCCGGCGAGGCCGGCAGGCCGCCGAGCTGGCCGGAGGAGATCTGCACGTTCTGCGCCTGGATCGCGCTCTTCACGTCCACCGGGGTCAGCGCGAAGTTGTTCAGCTTGGCCGGATCGAGCCAGACGCGCATGGCGTACTGCGCGCCGAACACCTGGAAGTCGCCGACGCCCTTGGTCCGCGACAGCGGGTCCTGGATGTTGGCGACGATGTAGTCGGCCAGGTCGTTCTTGTCCATGCTGCCGTCTTCGGACACCAGGCCGATCACCAGCAGGAAGTTCTTCACCGCCTTGGTCACGCGGATGCCCTGCTGCTGCACTTCCTGCGGCAGCAACGGGGTGGCCAGCTGCAGCTTGTTCTGCACCTGCACCTGGGCGATGTCCGGGTCGACGCCCTGGTTGAAGGTGGCGGTGATGGTCATGCTGCCGTCGGAGTTGCTCTCCGAGGAGATGTAGCGCAGCCCGTCGATACCGTTGAGCTGCTGCTCGATCACCTGCACCACGGTGTCCTGCACCGTCTGCGCCGAAGCGCCCGGGTAGCTGACCTGGATGCCCACCGCCGGCGGCGCGATGCTCGGGTACTGGTTGATCGGCAGCTTGAGGATCGACAGCCCGCCGGCCAGCATGATCACCAGGGCGATCACCCAGGCGAAGATCGGCCGGTCGATAAAGAATCTAGACATCAGCGAA
>DATCUN010000033.1:0-8462 GCA_036561825.1 Pseudomonas sp. | reverse complement strand
ACGCGCGATCGCTGGGGCACCGAACACGCCGACCGCTACATCACCGGCCTGTTCGAGGCCTTCGACGGCATCCAGACGCACCGGACATCGTCTAGGCCCATTCCCGCCGATTTCGGCATCGAAGGCTACTTCTTCCGCTACGAACGGCACTTCGTCTACTGGCGCCGGCTCTCCAATGGCGACATCGGCATCGTGACCATCCTGCACGAGCGGATGCACCAGATCGACCGATTCCGGGACGATTTCGGTTCATGAGCGAATTGGCCGACGGCGATCTGCAGGACCACCAGCGTGAAGTCCAGCGCTTGCTCGGCCGCTGCATGCTCCGCCTCCAGCAGTACGAGCGCCTGATCAAGGCCATCGTGGCGTACCACGATCTCACGGGACCGGCCCACGCACTGGAGTCGATCCGCGCGGCGCGCATTGCCGATGCCGCTGGCAAGACGCTCGGCGCCCTGGTGGGCCAGTTCCTGGGATCGTATGTCGTCACCGATGGAGCCGACACATCCGCCGATGCCTTGGGCAAGGCCCCGGCAGAAGTCACCTCGTTCAGCATGCGGATGCACCTGAGCCTGTCCGCGGAAGACTATGCCCAGACCCAGGACGGCCTGAGGGATTTGGTGTCGCTGCGCAATAATCTGGTGCACCACTTCATCGACCAGCACGACCTGTGGAGCTCGGACGGATGTCGTGAAGCGCACGAGGCGCTGGCTGCCGCCTACGCTCGCATCGACCAGCACTTCGAGCGCCTCCGGGGCTGGGCCGAACACATGGACCAGGCCAGGCGCCTGGCTGCCGAGTTCGTGCAGTCCGACGCCTTCCGTGACCTGGTGATCCATGGCATCACCCCGGATGGCTCGGTGGATTGGCCGGCAGCAGGCATCGTCCGCGCCCTGCGCGAGGCCTCGGTCGAGCTGGCCGTGGAAGGCTGGGCACCCGTTGCCAGCGCGGGACGATGGATCACGCAACGGTATCCCGACCAGCAACCTGCCAGGTACGGCTGCGCCAGTTGGCGGCAGGTGCTGCACGAGTCGCGCCTCTTCGAACTGCGCTACCGTGACGTGGACGGGCGGCGTGCCGCCTGGTACAGGGCTCGCACCCACTGACCAGTCGAGGTCATGGTGCCGCATCGGCGGCTTCCCCGTCCTGCTGTCATCTCACAGGCTATCCCCAGGGGATAGCCGGTACAGCCAGCCTTCCGGCAGCGAACAAACCGGGCACATATGGGCTGCGGTTTGTTGACTGACGGCCTTCTGGCCGATGCCAATGCTGGCGACTCGCTCCCTTACCGCGAGTCGTCACCCATGGCCAACGAACCCCTGCAACTGAATCTCGGATCGCTGCGCAGCGCGATGTCGCTGACGCTGCATACGCATCACGCTTCGCGCATCTGGCACGGCCGAGCGCCGGCCGAGGGCCGGCCCGGAATCATCGGCCTCAACGGCTACATCAGCGTGATGAACAAGATGAAACGCGGCGCCGAGCAGGACGACCCGTACTCGGATTGGTGGATGTTGCGCATCGAGGACAAGCTGACGCAGACCAAGGCCAGCTTGCAGGCCCTGCGCGAGCAGGTGGACCAGGCGCTGGCCGATGTGCCTCCGGCGCTGACGCTGGGCGAGAACATGAACGTGCAGCCGGTCAAGCTGCCGCTGTTCGTCAATGCGCAGCTCGGTTTCATGGCGGTGTACCTGCTGGCCGACTACGACGACCTGGCGCGCAAGCTGATCCTCGCCCACCACACCGCGCTGATCGACCGCAGCACCTTGGAGCGCTGGCTCAACGATGGGGCGCACGCGCTGCGCAGCCTGTTCTCGCTGGCCCAGCAGTACCGCTACTCCGGCACGAGGCGCGACGATTTCGCGGCAAAGAATGCTGCGGCGCGTGCGGCGCTGGAGAAGTTTGGAGAGCTGCCGCAGGACGTGCTGGAAGGCACGCGCCGTTCGCGCTTTGCGCCACCCGTCGCGCGCCGCACAGGCAAGCCTGGCACACCGGCTGCTGCGCCGGCCGCTGATGCGGCGGCACCAGCTTCCACGGATCGCGCAGCCGATGCCGCGTTTGAGGATGCCAGCCCATGATGGCATCGCCCCCGACCGGCCAACCGGGACGCTTCGCGCCGCTGGAACAGGCAGACTTCCAACGTCTGGAACATGCCGGCTACCTAAAAGGCCTTTTACAGCCCTTTAAAGGTAAGGGAAGTCTGGAGACCTGGGCCAACCAATGCACGGCGCTGCGAGACGAGTTGATCGCGCTGGCGCAGCGGCGTGTGCTGAAGCAGGCGCGGGCCTATCCCTTCACCCTGCTCGACGTGCAACTGGCCCAGCAGGCCACTGGCGCAGGGACGACCTTCCTGCGCTGGCGCAACCACGACCGTTCTTCCATGGGCGTGGCGCTGTGGGAGTCGCTGCTCGACCGCCCGGCGACGCCGGCCTCGCTGATCGACGACCTGTACGCGATGGAGTTGCAGCGCATCGCGCTGAACATGCAGATCAGCCTGACCCACAGCATCGCTCGCCAAGCCCTGGAATGCGCCAGCAAGGCCGCCCAGGCCGAAGCGGTTTACCTGCGGCGTGTCCACGGACGTACCGCGACCGTTTCATTTACCACCCCCAAGGAGTCATCATGAGCACGCACTTCGTCGGCGAGGGCAATATCGGTTCAGCGCCTGACTATCGCGAATTCCCCAACGGCAATGACGAGCCGCGCCGTTTGCTGCGCCTGAACGTCTACTTCGACAACCCGATCCCGAAGAAGGACGGCGAGTTCGAGGACCGCGGCGGCTTTTGGGCGCCGGTGGAGCTGTGGCATCGAGACGCCGACCACTGGAAGGACCTGTACCAGAAAGGCATGCGCGTGCTGGTGGAAGGCCGGACCGTGAAGGACGAGTGGGAGGACGCTGACGAGAACGAGCGCGTCACGTTCAAGGTCGAGGCCCGGCGCGTGGGCATCCTGCCGTACCGCCTCCAGGCCGTGACCCTCAGCCCCCGGACGCTGGAACCCGAGGCGGCAGTACCGCTGCCGAAGGAAACCAAGGCGACGAAGGCGCCAAAGGAAAGCAAGCCCAAGGGCTGA
The DNA here is from genome assembly GCA_036561825.1 of Pseudomonas sp. GTDB lineage: Bacteria > Pseudomonadota > Gammaproteobacteria > Pseudomonadales > Pseudomonadaceae > Geopseudomonas. The sequence continues at coordinate 5,390 of DATCUN010000033.1, read as the reverse complement.
TTCCCTACAGGGGCGGCTGTGGCAACCGTCAGACGCCCGTCATGCACCAACTATCCCCAGGGGATAGCGCCAGGGTCGTCCACTGAATTCCAGCCGCCCTCCCGAAACGACGCCCCCGTTGCGCCAGCCGTTGCACTGCCGCGCATGCCGCTGCGGCAACGCATCGCCTGCCGATCACAAAGCGGTGTCTGCACCAGTCGGCTTCCTTGCTGCCGGCATCTCCCGGCCCCGCCAAGCTGGCGCCCAACCGACGAGTCGCACATTTCCAAGGAGGCTTCATGCGTGTGTTCCTGTGCGAGAAACCCTCCCAGGGCAAGGACATCGCCCGTGTGCTGGGTGCCGTTCAACGCGGCAACGGCTGCTACAGCGGCGCGGGTGTCGTCGTGACCTGGTGCATCGGTCATCTGGTGGAGGCGGTTCCGCCCGAAGGCTACGGCGCGCAATACAAGCGCTGGGCCATCGAGCAACTGCCCATTCTTCCTGAGCGCTGGCGTCTCGAGCCCAAGGCGGCGACCGCGGCGCAATTCGAGGTCGTGCAGCAGCTTGTAGCCAAGGCGGGCGAGCTGGTGATCGCGACCGACGCCGACCGCGAGGGCGAGATGATCGCCCGCGAGATCATCGACCTGTGCGACTACCGCGGGCCGATTCAGCGCCTGTGGCTGTCGGCGCTCAACGATGCGTCGATCCGCAAGGCTCTGGGTGCGCTCAAGCCGTCCGCCCAGACCCTGCCGCTGTATTTCTCTGCGCTCGCCCGGTCGCGCGCCGACTGGCTGATCGGAATGAACCTGAGCCGCTTGTTCACCCTGCTCGGGCGCCAGGCGGGCTATCCCGGCGTGCTGTCGGTGGGCCGCGTGCAAACGCCCACGCTGAAGCTGGTCGTGGATCGGGACCGCGAGATCGCGCGCTTCGTCTCTGCGCCGTATTGGACCGTGGACGTACTGCTGTCCCATGCCGGCCAGTCCTTCACTGCGAGCTGGATACCGCCCGAAGGCAGCACCGATGCAGCGGGTCGCTGCCTTCAGCAGCCGGTGGCGCAGCATGCCGCGGATCGCATTCGCGCGGCATGCGATGCGCAGGTCGTGTCGGTGGACACCGAGCGTGTGCGCGAGGCACCGCCGCTGCCGTTCGACTTGGGCACCTTGCAGGAAGTGTGTTCGCGTCAGCTTGGCCTCGATGTGCAGGAGACGTTGGACATCGCGCAGGCGCTGTACGAGACGCACAAGGCGACGACATATCCGCGCAGTGACTCGGGCTATCTGCCCGAAAGCATGCTCGCGGAAGTGCCAGCAGTGGTCGATGCACTGCTCGCCACCGACCCAAGCCTGCGGCCCTTGATCGGCCAGCTCGACCGCAACCAGCGTTCGCGCGCCTGGAACGACGGCAAGGTGACGGCGCACCACGGCATCATCCCCACGCTGGAGCCGGCCAAGCTCCCGGCCATGTCGGAGAAAGAACTGGCGGTCTACCGGCTCATCCGCGGGCGCTATCTCGCGCAGTTTCTTCCACACCATGAATTCGACCGCACGGTGGCGCAGCTCGCTTGCGACGGGCAGCCGCTCGTGGCGGTGGGCAAGCAGATCGCCGTGAGCGGCTGGCGCCAGGTACTGGCGACACCGGAGCCGGACGATGCCGATGGCGAGGATGCGCAGCGCAGCCAGGTGCTGCCGCCGCTGGCGAGCGGATCGTGCTGTGGGGTCGAGCATGTCGAGCTGAAGGTGTTGAAAACGCTGCCGCCGAAGCCCTACACCCAGGGCGAGCTGGTCAAGGCCATGAAGGGCGTCGCCAAGCTCGTGACTGACCCGCGCCTGAAGCAGAAGCTGAAGGACACCACGGGTATCGGCACCGAGGCGACGCGCGCCAGCACGATCAAGGGCCTGCTCGATCGCGGCTACCTGGTCAAGAAGGGCCGCGCCGTCCGTGCTTCCGACGCGGCATTCACGCTCGTCGACGCGGTGCCCTCGGCCATCGCCGACCCCGGCACCACGGCGGTGTGGGAGCAGGCGCTCGACATGATCGAGGCCGGCCAGATGACGCCGGACACCTTCATCGCCAAGCAATCCGCCTGGGTGGCCCAGCTCGTGCGCCAGTATCGGGGCGCGACGCTTTCCATCGGGCTGCCGCCGGCGCCGGCCTGCCCGCAGTGCGGTGCACCAGTGCGCCAGCGTACCGGAAAGGGCGGCGCATTCTGGTCTTGCTCGCGCTACCCAGACTGCAAGGGCACGTTGCCGATCGAGTCTCCCACGGGCCGGCGCAGCGCACCGCGCAAGCGGCGCGCTGCCTCCAAGGCGTCCTGATCCTCGCTTGCCCCTGCCGCGCCGGCCACTTCACTGGCGGCGAGGCAAACGTCCCGCACCGCGTGGGACTCCAAAGCGCGCGTCTCCTTCTGCAACGGTGTGCGCGCCCCGTCTGCCCACCACCGGGCGACGGGGCGGGAAGGTCATTGCTCCACGAATCGCGTCCGCCGCCATTCCCTTGATCGGTGTGCCTTTCCTCGGCCACGAGGGCCTTCCTGACATCTTGCCGGCGCGCGAGCCGTGAGGAGGCCCCTTGGGCCGAGGGTATTCCGTGCCGGTGCCCGCCGGCGGAACAACGGGCTCCCTTTGTGTGTGGATGCACGCCAGAGATTTCCGGCCCCAGCCACGAAACGGGCCGGGTGCGATTGCTGACGCAGCGGATGGCTTTGACGACGGCCTACGCTGACGCCGCCCACAGGTGGTTTTCCTTCCTCTCCAGCCGAAGGCCGCGTGGCCTTCGGCGCCCTGGTCCTCGCCTTGTCCCGTGACGCGGACTTGGCCTAAAGCGGGCCGTCCGCGAGTCGGTTTTCCCTGCGACGGCAGTCATGCCTGGTGCCCATCCTCACGCCATGCATTGCTGACAGTCGTCAGCGGCATGCCCCTGGCAGTCCCGGTCTTCAAGACTGCAGCGCGGTTCGCCGCGTTGACCGATCCAGTCCGCTTCGCATCGCCCACCGCGGACGCTCGCCGGCCTGGCGACGATGCCCTTTTCTCACTCACCCGAGGGGAACCCCATCCCCTGCGGGATGCGCGCTCTCCGACCCACCAAGGAGCACGGCATGTCTGAACCTTCCGCATCTTCCTCTGCAACCGCTGTGCGCAGTGGTGCACTGGCGCTGGCCTGGACCGGCAAGCGTCTACCGCTACAGGTGCTGCGCAGCGCGGCCGGCCACTACATCGGCACACAAGGCGACGAAGGCCCGGTGTCGCGGGAGTCCGTCGAGTATTTCCCGACTCGCATGGCAGCACAGCGCGCTCTGGATACCGATGCCTGGACACAGCGCGCTCACCCCTGATTCCCACCCTTCAAGGAGTTCTCTCATGGATCTGTCTTTACCCGAAGACGTGCTCGATAAGATGGCGCTGGAACAGGCGCACTTCGAGGCTGCACCGCAGGCCTTCTTCGAGGCCTGGAAGCGCGGCGCACAGATCGCCGGCCACGAGTGGTTCGGCGACGGCACACGCGAAGGTCTGCAGCGTGCCACCACCAAGTGGGACCTGCGGCCCAACATGCTGATGCTCAACGACGCCCTGGGTGTGCTGAGCAGCGGTCAACGCATGTTCCTGTCCGCGATGGTGAGCTTCTACAACTCCCGCGAGGGCGGCGCGATGCTCAAGCGTTGCGGCTTCGAGGGGCTGTCCGACTTCGGCGGCCTCGATCTGGAACGGCGCCAGGTCATCGCCGACCTCACGCTGCACTACAACGGCTGGTGAGCCGCGCCTGGCAACCCGCCGTCTTTTCATCCCACCCCACGAGGGACATGCGTCCCCGTTCGGGGCCATGTCCCTCCTTCCTTTCGCAGGAGCGGCCATGTCCCGAATCAGCATCTTCCACTGACCTGCACCGCCCGCCACCAGGGCGGCCAGACGCCGCGGCCGGCTGACCGGCTGCCACTTCATCCACTCGCTGGGGTTCAATCCCCGGCAGGGGATTGCCTCGGCCATCCTCTGCTGGAGGAATCCCATGTCTCATTCCAAAAAACCCTTCGTCCGCGGCTACGATGGCCTGTCCGTGCAGCGGCTGCTGGCGATTTCCTACGACGACGACTGCCCGCTGAGCTATCTGCCGCTGCACGTCTCGCAGTCGCACCTGCCGGACAGCCAGGTCGAGCGCCATGCCTGCGTCTTCTGCGACGACTTCGCGCTGATCACCGAGGGCCAGAACGTGCCGCCCGAGCTGGGCGCGCAGTGCCCCAGCCACGGTATCGCCCGAAACCTCGTCTACGCCGTCATGGCCGAAGAAGCCGGCAAGCCGCTGCACGTCGGCGACACCTACTCCGAGGAAGCCGCGCGCGAGGTGGTACGCCGCCTGCGCTTCGAGACCGGGTTCTACGGCCGTGCCTGGGAAATCAGTTCGGCGCACATCACCGAGGAGGCCGGTCGCTTCCTCGCCGAACTGGCGGACATCGCCACGCCGAGCGGTTTTCTGTTCGTGGCCTTCCGCATTCCCTACAGCCCGGCGGTCGGCATGAAGCTGATCGCCACGCCCTGGACGGATGCGAACCTGCAGCATGTCAAGGGCATCACCGCCGAAGAGCTGCGGCAGGAGCACCGGGCCAAGGGCGTGCCGGAGTCCCTCGTGGAAGTGTTGCACCTGGCTGCGCTCGCCGACGTTCGCATGTTGGTGTTCGATGCCGACGCGCCAGTGCTGGACGGGCTGACGCTCTACGACGACGAGTAACCCGCAACCCATTCGAGCCCCCACGTCGGGGCTCTTCTTTTTCGCGGAACGCGGTGCCGGCGCATTGCCGATTCCCAACGGACGGTCGCCGCCATGTGCCGCACGCTGGCCGCATGTTCGCTGGCGTTGCCGGCAGCATGCCCAGGCAGTCGAGACCTTCAAGACTGCGGCGCGGTTCGCCGTGCTGGTTGCTTCGTTCTCCGGGCGCACCCGCGTCCATCCACCTCACCCTCAAGGGACAGACCTCCCTTGCGGGCGGGAGTCCCTTGGTTGCCACAAGGAGTCTCCCCATGGATACCCAAGCCATTCGCGCACAGATGCCGACGCTCGTTGTCGGTCATGTGCCTTCCAACGTCCGTTCGTTCAAATTCAACATCTTCGACGGCCAGCCCAAGGTTTCGACGCTGGGCTTTCACATCGACCCGAAGCCTTTCGAGGGCAAGGTCATCGCCACCACCGACGAGGCCATCGTCGTCAAGACGGGACGGGCCGAGTTCGCGGTGCTCGATCGCACGCTCGTGACCGAAGTGCCCGACGAGGGCGCCAAGGTGCAGGTCGAACCCTATGTCAGACGCCGCTTCGACGGTCAGCGGGCGGACACGCCCGAGGAGCAGACCGAGTTCACCGCCGACGGCCAGCCCTACACGGTGAAGCGGTTGGTGCTCGGGTCCGCACCGGCGAAGCTGCCGATTCCC
>DATCUN010000032.1:0-3458 GCA_036561825.1 Pseudomonas sp. | reverse complement strand
CGCCCTGGCCCTGGTGTGGATCGGTGCGCGCCGGCGGCGGGTGGTCGCAGCCGCGGCGCTGCTGTTCTGGATCGTGTGCACACTGGCTGGCGCGCTGATGCTGTTCATCTGGTTCGGCACCAGCCACATCGCCGGCTGGGCTAACCGCAACCTGTTGCTGTTCGATCCGCTGTGCGTGCTGCTGCTGCCGGCCGCGGTGCGGGCGCTGCGCGGACGGGCGCTGAAGGCCTGGTCACGCTGGCTGCTGCGCGGCGTGGCGGCGCTGGCGCTGCTGGCGTGGATGCTGCACTGGTTCCCGTTCAACGTGCAGGCCAACATGGCCTGGGTCGCGCTGCTGGTGCCGGTGCATCTGGCGCTTGCATACGTATTCACCGTGCAGGGCAGCTTGTCGCGCTGATCATCGCGGGCGAGCATGTCGGTCACTTCCAGCTGGAGCCCCCCGCATGCTGCGTCTTCTCACTTCTGTCTTCCTGCTCTGTTCGTCGCTGGCGGCGCTGGCTGCGCCGCTGCATGTCGAGTCCCCCGGCAAGGCCCTGTCAGTGGAGATCGACACCGATCCCGATGGCCGCCCAAGCTATCGGGTGCTGCGCGACGGCAAGCCGGTCATCGCGTCCTCGCGGCTGGGTTTCATGCTGGCCGATGCGGCCAAGCTCGAACGCAACCTGGTCCTGGGCAACCCGCGCACGCGCAGCTTCGATGAGACCTGGGAACAGCCCTGGGGCGAGCGCCGCCTGATCCGCAATCACTACAACCAGCTGCGCGTCACCCTGACCGAGAAGGTCGCGCCCGGGCGCAGCCTGGACGTGGTGTTCCGCGTGTACGACGATGGCGTCGGCTTCCGCTACGAATTCCCCGACCAGCCGCAGCTCAAAGAGGTCAAGATCAGCGAGGAGCTGACCGAGTTCAACATCGCCGGCGAGGCCACCGCCTGGTGGAACCAAGCCTTCGGCTCGAACCGCGCGGAGTACCTCTACCAGCGCACGCCGATCGAACAAGTCGGAGATGCACAGACCCCGATCACCCTGCGCACCATCGATGGCCTGCACCTGTCCATCCACGAAGCGGCGCTGGTGGATTATTCGGGCATGACCCTCACCCGCAGCGAAGGTCGCCGGCTCAAGGCCGCGCTGACGCCGGGCAGCGGCACCTTCGCCAAGGTCGAGCGCAGTGCGCCGTTCAACACGCCGTGGCGCACGATCCAGATCGGCCAGCGCGCCGGCGACCTGGTCGAGTCCAGCCTGATCCTCAACCTCAACGCGCCCAACACACTGGGCGATGTGTCCTGGGTCAAGCCGATGAAGTACGTCGGGGTCTGGTGGGCAATGCACCTGGGCAAGAAGACCTGGGGCTCCGGTCCCGACCACGGTGCGACCACCGCCAACGTGATGCGCCACATCGACTTCGCCGCCAGGCATCACCTGGGCGGGGTGCTGGTGGAAGGCTGGAACATCGGCTGGGATGGCGACTGGTTCGGCAACGGCCAGGACTTCGATTTCAGCAAACCGTACCCGGACTACGACCTGACCAGGCTGGCTGCCTACGCCAGGTCCAAGGGCATCCGCCTGATCGGCCACAACGAGACCTCGGCCGACGCGGCACATTACGAGGCGCAGATGGAAGCCGCCTTCGGGCTGTACCAGAAACTCGGCATCGACGCGATCAAGACCGGGTATGTCGCCGCTGCCGGCCAGGCCCGGGTGATCGGCCGCGACGGCAAGGTCCACTACGGCTGGCACGAAGGCCAGGACATGGTCAACCACGCCCAACGCGTGGTCGATGCAGCGGCCCGGCACCACATCGCCGTGGATGCGCATGAACCGGTCAAGGACACCGGCCTGCGCCGTACCTATCCCAACTTCCTCACCCGCGAAGGTTCGCGCGGCATGGAATACAACGCCTGGGGCGAGCCAGGCAATCCGCCCGAGCACGAGGTCAACCTGGTGTTCACCCGTCTGCTGGCCGGGCCGATGGACTTCACCCCGGGCATCTTCAGGATGCAGACCAGGCCGGGCGCGCGCGTATCGACCACCCTGGCCAAGCAGCTGGCGCTGTACGTGGTCCTCTACAGCCCGCTGCAGATGGCCGCCGACCTGCTGGACAACTACGAGGCCAATCCCGAGCCGTTCAAGTTCATCGAGGATGTGGCCGTGGACTGGGAGCAAACCCGCGTGCTCAACGGCGAGGTCGGTGACTACGTGACCATCGTGCGCAAGCAGCGTGGCGCCGAAGACTGGTTCCTCGGTTCGATCACCGACGAGCAGCCACGCACGCTGCAGGCCAGGCTGGATTTCCTGACGCCCGGCAGGCGCTACACCGCGCAGATCTATCGCGATGCCGACGATGCACACTGGGCCAAGAATCCGGAAGCGGTGAAGATCCAGTCGCGCCAGGTCACCAGTGCCGACACGCTGACCCTGAAGTTGGCCCCCGGCGGCGGCCAGGCGATCCGCTTCGTCGCGCATTAAACGGCGAACACCGCGCCGGCCCTGACCCAGCCTGCAAGACAGCCATCGCCGTTGCGCCCTGCCTTGCGCAGCAGGGGAAGTTGGGAAGCGTGCTGTTGAGCCCTCCCTTGCGCAGCAGGGGAGGGTTGGGAGGGGTGCTGTTGCCGTTGCTTCGGGCAAGCGCTTACAAGCAACCCCTCCCCGGCCCTCCCCTTCGCAAAAAACGCGCAAGGGAGGGGGCAGAAAAACAGTCCCCGGCTGCATGACTGAGGCGACAACTAACTTGGCACGCGCCGCCGCAAGCCATGCTGCTGGCGCCCGGGGAAACCTGCAGTCAGAATCGATCGCTCGCTCCTTGATCCCGAGCCCCGCATGCCGACGACCGCGCGCCTGACCCTTGTCCTGCTGTCCGTGTTCGCGGTCGCTGCCGGCGCTGCCCCGCCGGCCGCCGCCGAAAGGCGGCCCTACCGCAGCAGCCAGCAGATCCTGGAGGCCTCGCCGGCCAGCCACTGGCGCATGCTCGACCCGGATCGCACGCTGTACCTGGAATTGGCCAGCGGCCGGGTGGTGATCGAACTGGCGCCGCAGTTCGCGCCCGAGCACGTGGCCAACATCACGACCCTCGCCCGCGAGCATTTCTGGGACGGCACCAGCATCTACCGCGCGCAGGACAACTTCGTGGTCCAGTTTGGCGATGCCGATGGCGAGGACCCGGCCAAGGCCAAGCCGCTGGGCACGGCCAGGACCCACCTGCCGGCCGAGTTTCATCGCAGCGCGAAGGGACTGGATTTCCAGAAGATCCCCGACAGCGACGGCTGGGCCCCGCAGGTCGGCTTCGTCGACGGCTTCCCGGCCGCGCGCGATGGCGCCCATGGCAAGGCCTGGCTGGCTCACTGCTACGGCACGCTGGGCGCGGGCCGCAACAACGCCGATGACAGCAGCATCGGCGCCGAGCTGTACGTGACCATCGGCCAGTCGCCGCGCCAGCTGGACGACAACATCACCGTGGTCGGT
>DATCUN010000031.1:0-17686 GCA_036561825.1 Pseudomonas sp. | reverse complement strand
GTTTGACAACGTCATTCAGGCACGCTACCGCCCCAAGATTTTCCGTTGTTTCTTGAATACGAGATTTCTTGAGAGTTAACGGCTTCACCATCAGGGAATAGCGGATGGTGTGCCTGTGGTCGAAAGTGTAGTGCGGCTTTTCGAGTCGTAAAGTCGACGCCTTGGTGTTGCCTTTTTGTGTCGGCGCCGTGATTGGCCTGCTTTTTGACGTGCGCTAGACTATTCTGCTTGGGAAGCATGGATATGTGAGGGGGAAGGGGATGAGGGCATCACTCGAGGGGTAATGAAGTCTGTCAGGACTTCCGATCAGGCATGAGGGATGGGCTTTGAGCGGGCGTGATAGTTGCGCCTGAGTAGTGAGTTTTTGCTTTTAAAACAGGGGCTTGGCTACTTTCTCGCGGGGGATGGCGCAGGGGTGGTTTGGAGCTCGACGCACGCAAAATATATGCGTGCTTATTTTTACCAGTAAGAGATTCGTAATATGGTTGGTGTTTTGTTTTATTTTTGTTGTTCAAGTTGGGTTTGTTGATTTTTCTACCATATTTGGGTTTTTGTTTGATTCTGTATGTGCGGGCGGAGATTTATTGGTCTCGTCGTATTGTTGTGGGTGGTGTGATTTTTTATTTTTTTGTTTTGATTTTTCGTGATGTTTTTTGTGGTTGGGCAGTTTTTCGCAGTTTGGGGGAGTGTGGAGGCTTTGACTCAACCTGTTGATTAGCTTGAGAAAATAATATTCGTAGCGGATGTCATGAATATATTCAGCCTCTGCGTGGTGGCGCCGAGCATGTCGCTACGTACTCGCCAAACTTCCAAAATGGAATGCTATATGCCTTGGCATATAGCATTCGTTCACTCGTCGATCTCGGTCTGCCCCTCGGAACTTGCGCCGATAACCTGCGACTGGTTGAGGCTGGGTGTGTAACGCTGAATGCCGATCCGCATCACCGCCTCGCGCAGGGCCTCGATCTTCAGCGGTTTGGTCAGGTAGCGGGCGACATTGAGGTCGCTGACCAGGGCGAAGTCTTCCGGTAGCGCGCCGGCGCTGATGACGATCACCGGCAGGTCCTGGGTCCGGGGGTTCTTGCGCAGGGAGCGCAGCAGGCTGTCGCCCTGCAGTCCCGGCAGGTCGATGTCCAGCAGCAGCAGCTCCGGCGGGTTTTCGGTGATCCAGTGCAGGGCCTCCAGTCCGTTGTCGAGAATGTCCACGTCGGCGAGATCTGCTAGTGCTTTCTGGACCAGCAGCTGGCTCGAGCGGTTGTCCTCGACATACAGCGTGCGCAGCAGGGTGCCGGTGCTGCTGGCGGGTGCCTGCCGGCGTGTGCGCTTCTGCAATTCGGGGCTGAACGGCAGTTCTACCCAGAAGGTGCTGCCGATACCGGACTCGCTGTTGAAGTCGAGCCGTCCGTTCATCATCTCCGCCAGCTCGCGGCTGAGCACCAGGCCGATGCCTGTGCCCTTGATATTGCTGTTCTCGTGGCCGAGGCGCTGGAACGGTTTGAAGAGCTGGGCCTGTTTTTCCTCGCTGATGCCGTAGCCGGTGTCCTCGACGATCAGGCGCAGGCTTTCGGCAGTGATCTTGTAGCTGAGCGACAGGTGTCCGTAGGGGCGGTTGTACTTGATGGCGTTGCTCAGCAGGTTGAGCAGGATCTGCCGCAGCCTGCGGGGTTCGGCCTGCACCAGCAGGGCTCCTTCCGGCAGGTGGCTTTCCAGGTGCAGGTTGTGCTCGCTGGCCTGGGGGCGGATCAGCTCGATGCACTCGCTCATGATCCGTCGGGCATCCACGGTTTCCAGGCGCAGCTCGGTGTTTTCCGCTTCGATGCGGGCGAGGTCGAGGATGTCGTCCACCAGCAGGCACAGGTGGTCGCTGGCGGAGAGGATCTCGTCGGTGTACTGCTTGAAATTGCTTTCGTTCGGGTTATCAGGCAGTTCGAGCTGGATCATCTGGGCAAAGCCCTGCACGGCGTTGAGCGGGGTGCGCAGCTCGTGACTCATGCTGGAGAGGAAGCGGGTCTTGGCGACGTTGGCGGCCTGCGCCTGCTGGCTGGCAAGGACCAGGGCTTCCTCGGTGGCCTTGAGCGCATCGATGTCGACATGGGTGCCGGCAATCCGCAGGATGCGCCCGCTGCTGGCGTCCTGCGCCACGATCCGGGCGCGACTGAGCAGCCAGTGATGGATGCTGCAGGCATCGCTGAAGCGGTATTCGATCGTGAAGTCGGTGTCGGGGTGTTGCTCTGCATGTTCGTGGCAGGCGATCACGGCGTCGAGGTCGTCGGGATGGATTCGGGCGTAGAAGTCGTCCAGTCCCAGGTCGCTGCTCTTGAGACCGAAGCGTTCGATGAAGCGCCCCTGGATATGGATGCGCCGCTGCTCCAGATCGATTTCCCAGATGCTTTCGGTGGTCGAGTCGAGCACCAGTTCCAGCTGGTTCTGCGCCTGCTGGCGGATCGCCTCGCTGTCGGCCAGCTGGGCACCCATGGCGCTGGTGGTTTCGGCCATCCGTTCCAGTTCGGCAATGTGCGAGCGGGCGCGGGGAGGGAACCAATTGCCCTGGCCGATCTGCTGCATCATCTCGCCGATTTTCTGGATGGGTTGCTGCAGGCGGTCGCTGAGCTGCCGCGAGCGAGCCCACATGACGGCGAAGAACAGCAGGTAGAACAGGACCATGCCGGCGATCAGCAGGTAGCCGATCTGCTGGTAGCGGCTGGCGAGGGCGTTGGTCTGGCTGAAGACCTCGGCTTCGTCGACGACCGTGATCAGCTTCCAGCCGGTCTCCGGGATGGTGGCCCAGGCGGCCAGTTGCGCCTTGCCGGCCAGGTTGATCCCCTCGATACCCGATGGGCTCTGGCTGATGGCGTGGGCCAGGGCTTGAGTGGCGGGGCGCTTGCCGAGGTTGAAATCGGTGGGCTTGAAGATTTCCTTGCGGATGGCTTCGTCGTAGGAGTGTTTGGTCAGCTCGCTGAGGGCGAAGTCCTGCTCGCCGGAAGGGGGCAGGGCCATGATGTTGAGGTCGCCGCTGACCAGCATGGCGTAGCCGTTCCAGGGCACCTGCAGCCCGACGATTTCCTTGAGGATGTTGTCGACGGTGATATCGAGTCCGACCACCCCCTCGAGAAAGTCGCCGCGATAGACCGGGGCCAATGCCGACATCATCCAACCCTGGCCGGCCGGGTCGACGTAGATGTCGGTCCAGTTCACCTTGCGCTGCGGATTGTGGGTGGCATCGGCGAGGTAATAGAAGTTGTAGCTGGGGATGACCATGTCGTGCGGATACTGGTCGGGGGTGTAGAACCACGGGTAGAGGCGGTTGTAGCTGTCCCAGCTGTTGAAATAGATGGCGCTGACCAGCTTGTTGCTGGCGTGGATGCTCTTCATCAGCGGATCGAGCTGGGCTAGGCGCATGACCTTGTCGATGTCCTGCTTTTCCTTCGGCGTGCTATTGGCGTAGAAGGAGGCGGCGCGGCCATCGTCGGTGCGGGTGAATAGCACGCCGTCTTCGGTGCGGGCGTGGCGCTGGCGCTCGAGGTCGTCCACCAGATAAGCGTCGCGCAGGAGTACGGCCTGCACCTGCTCGCCGTAGGTCCGGGTCAGCTGGGTAATGGCCTTGAGGCGCTCGCTGACGAACTTGGCTTCCTGCTGGGCTGCGCTCTTGAGGTCGGTCAGTGCCGCCTGGCGCAGGTGTTCGATCTGGGTGTCGCGAATCGCGCCGTTGGTCAAAAGATAGGCCGCGATCAGCACCGTCTCGACCAGGATCAGCGGAATCAGGGCGCTTTGCACGAACGCGCGCCACATCCAGCGGCGCAAGGTGATTTTCTTGTCTTCCTGCATACCTGGGTCTCGAACGCTCTGTTTGGGGCTCGCGCGGACAAAATGGCCGTTTTGTTGGGTCGTGATTGTGCCGCGGGGTAATAGGTGGCGCATAGCGGTGCGGAATCATAATGCAAGAGTCTGTTTTTGTGATGAGATTCACATGAAAATGCCGGGGGTATTGCGTGCTCCATCTTTTTTCCCGACTCGATCAGGGTGTTCGGTGCGTGGGCAGAATTTTCCAGGGTTAAGGTTGTAACTTTCGCTCGAGCCGCTACAATGGCGCGGCTCGTCGAATGGCGGGCTCGTTATGGTGGCCCCATTGGTCCCCCCGCAATGATTAGCCGTTAACCTGGTCAGGCCCGGAAGGGAGCAGCCACAGCGGTGACATCGTGTGCCGGGGTGTGGCTGGTGGGGCCGCCTCCATTTCTGCCCCCGCAAAATCCCTCGCGAGTGCAATTTGCACCGTCCTTCGCTAGCATTGCCCCCCACGCTCAACTGCTCCCAGCGAAACGATTCGATGAGTTATCAGGTTCTTGCCCGTAAGTGGCGTCCGCGCTCGTTCCGCGAAATGGTCGGCCAGGCCCATGTGCTCAAGGCCCTGATCAATGCGCTGGACAATCAGCGGCTGCACCATGCCTATCTGTTCACAGGCACCCGTGGCGTGGGTAAGACCACCATCGCACGCATCCTGGCCAAGTGCCTGAATTGCGAGAAGGGCGTCAGCTCGACGCCGTGCGGCGAGTGCTCGATATGCCGGGAGATCGACGAGGGGCGTTTCGTCGACCTGATCGAGGTGGACGCCGCCAGCCGGACCAAGGTCGAGGACACCCGCGAGCTGCTGGACAACGTGCAGTACGCGCCCAGCCGCGGCCGCTACAAGGTCTACCTGATCGACGAAGTGCACATGCTGTCCACGCACTCGTTCAACGCCCTGCTCAAGACCCTCGAAGAGCCGCCGCCCCACGTCAAGTTCCTGCTCGCCACCACCGACCCGCAAAAGCTGCCGGTCACCATCCTTTCGCGCTGCCTGCAGTTCTCGCTGAAGAACATGCCGCCGGAGCGGGTGGTCGAGCACCTGACCCATGTGCTGACCGTCGAGCAGATTCCGTTCGAGGCTGACGCGCTGTGGCTGCTGGGGCGCGCCGCCGATGGCTCGATGCGCGACGCCATGAGTCTGACCGATCAGGCGATTGCCTTCGGCGAGGGCAAGGTGCTCGCCGCCGATGTGCGGTCGATGCTCGGCACCCTCGATCACGGCCAGGTCTACGGCGTGTTGCAGTCGCTGCTGGAGGGGGATGCGCGTGCGCTGCTCGAGGCGGTGCGCCATCTGGCCGAGCAGGGGCCGGACTGGGCCGGCGTGCTGGCCGAGATGCTCAACGTGCTGCACCGCGTGGCGATTGCTCAGGTGCTGCCGGATGCGGTCGACAACGGCCAGGGCGACCGTGAGCGGGTGCTGGCCCTGGCCGCTGCGCTGCCGGCCGAGGATGTACAGTTTTATTACCAGATGGGCTTGATCGGTCGCCGCGACCTGCCGTTGGCGCCCGATGCGCGTAGCGGTTTCGAGATGGTGCTGCTGCGCATGCTGGCCTTCCGTCCGGCCGGTGTGCCATCGGCGCCGGACACGCCGCTAAAGTCCACGGGGATCAGTCAGGCCACGACTGATTCCACGCTGGCTCCGGTGGCCGGGGCTGCGGCGCGGATCGCGGAGGCTCCGGCTTCTGTACTGCCGGCGGCAGTGATCGCACAGCCTGCGCCGCCTGCCGCGCCCGCAGTTCAACAGCGCCCGGCGGTGCCAGTCGTTGCGCCGGTTGCCGCGGCGCCCAGGGAAGCGAGCGCGCCGGTCATGCCGGTGGACGTGCCCTGGGATACCGCTCCCGTGAATCGTGCGCCTGCGGCGCCGGAGGAGCGTCGGGATCCGTCTCCCGCGTACGTGGCGCCCACTGCCGCCGCCGTACAGGACACGCCAGCCGCGGCAGTCGCCTCGCTAAGCGCGGTTCCTGCAGCAGGCCAGGATGTTGCTGCTGCGCCTACGCTGGCCGAGCCGCCTGCTAGCGTGGCGCAGGAGGTTGATGACGAGGGCGGCAGTGAGGATTACGACGAGGTAGACGTGGATGCCTACGCCTATCTCGAAAGCATGCAGCCGGTGGACGAGCATGATCTGCCGAGCGAGCCGGCCGTCGAGCCAACGTTGCCGTCCGCCATGCCCGCCACGGGACTGTCGGCTGAATGGCTGGAGCTGTTTCCCCGGCTGGGCCTGGCGGGCATGACCGCGAGCATCGCGGCCAACTGTACGCTGGTGGCGGTGGACGGCGACCGCTGGCATCTGCATCTGGATCCGGGGCAAAGCGCGCTGTTCAACGCCAGTCAGCAGCGTCGTCTGACCGATGCGCTGAGCAGCTATCATGGGCGGCCGTTGACCTTGCAGATCGACATCGTCCGCCCCGAGCAGGAAACGCCGGCCCAGGCCGCTGCCCGCCAGCGTGCGGAGCGACAGCGCGAGGCCGAGGCATCGATTCATGCCGATCCACTGGTTCGGCAGATGATGGACCAATTCGCCGCGGTGATCCGCGGCGGCACGATTGAACCCCTGAACGATTGAGGTGATTCCCATGATGAAAGGTGGCATGGCCGGTCTGATGAAGCAGGCCCAGCAGATGCAGGAAAAGATGCAGAAGATGCAGGAAGAGCTGGCCAATGCCGAGGTGACCGGTCAGTCCGGCGCCGGGCTGGTGAGCGTGGTGATGACCGGTCGCCACGACGTCAAGCGCGTCTCCCTCGATGACAGCCTGATGCAGGAAGACAAGGAAATCCTCGAGGACCTGATCGCTGCCGCGGTGAACGATGCCGTGCGCAAGATCGAGCAGAACAACCAGGACAAGATGGCCGGCATGACCGCGGGCATGCAGTTGCCGCCGGGCTTCAAGATGCCGTTCTGAGTGTCTCCGGCCTGACCGTAGGGGCGAATTTATTCGCGATGCAGTTGATCGCAGATAAATTTGCTCCTACGGGCGGGTTCTTCTGCCGCAGGAAGTCGCCTCTCCCTTTTCGGTTTGTGTCATCGGTATCTCGCCATGAGCTTCAGCCCCCTGATTCGCCAACTGATCGACGCCCTGCGTATCCTGCCCGGCGTCGGACAGAAGACTGCCCAGCGCATGGCGCTGCAGATGCTCGAGCGTGATCGTAGCGGTGCGCTGCGTCTGGCGCATGCGCTGACGCGGGCGATGGAAGGGGTCGGTTACTGCCGGCGCTGCCGCACGCTCAGCGAGGACGAGCTGTGCCCGCAGTGCAGCGATCCGCGCCGCGACGACGCGTTGCTGTGCGTGGTGGAGGGGCCGATGGACGTGTTCGCCGTCGAGCAGACCGGCTATCGCGGTCGCTATTTCGTGCTCAAGGGGCATCTGTCGCCGCTGGATGGTCTTGGCCCGGAAGCCATCGGCATTCCGGAGCTGGAGGCGCGGATCGGGCAGGGCGCCTTCACCGAGGTGATCCTCGCCACCAATCCGACGGTGGAGGGTGAGGCCACGGCCCATTACATCGCCCAGATGCTGGCGCCGCGTGGCCTGACGGTGTCGCGCATTGCCCATGGCGTGCCGCTGGGCGGCGAGCTGGAACTGGTCGACGGCGGCACCCTGGCCCACGCCATGGCCGGTCGCCGGCCGATGGGCTGCTGAGTTCGCGGCAGCCCGCTCAGGCCGTTGAAAAAACGCCCGCCTCAGGAGGCCTGAGGCGGGCGTTGCATTTGCACGGGCTGCGGGTGTCGCGAGGTCACTCCTCGGGGCGTCCGCCAGCCAGGGCGCACAGCTCGACAGCGTCGAGAATCTGCACTTCCTTGCCTTCGGCGCTGAGCAGGCCGTTCTGCTGGAAGCGGGTGAATACCCGCGATACGGTTTCCACGGCAAGGCCCAGGTAGTTGCCGATCTCGCTGCGCGACATGGCCAGGCGGAACTGGTTGGCCGAGTAGCCGCGGGCGCGGAAGCGCGCGGAGAGGTTGACCAGGAAAGTGGCGATGCGCTCGTCGGCGGTTTTCTTCGACAGCAGCAGCATCATCTGCTGGTCGTCGCGGATTTCGCGGCTCATCAGCCGCATCAGCTGACGACGCAGCTGCGGCAGCTGGATGGCCAGTTCATCGAGCTTCTCGAACGGGATCTCGCACAGCGAAGTGGTTTCCAGCGCCTGGGCCGAGACCGGATAGGCCTCGGCATCCATCCCGGACATGCCGACCAGTTCGCTGGGCAGATGGAAGCCGGTGATCTGCTCCTCGCCGCCGTCGGTGACGCTGAAGGTCTTCAACGCGCCGGAGCGCACGGCGAACACTGAACCGAAGCTGTCGCCCTGGCGGAACAGGAATTCGCCTTTCTTCAGCGGCCGGCCGCGCTTGACGATGTCGTCCAGCGCGTTGATGTCCTCCATGTTCAGGGACAGCGGCAGGCACAGCGGGGCGAGGCTGCACTCCTTGCAGTGCGCTTGCGGCAGGTTGCGCGCCTTTATGTTGTCTTGGCCGGCGGTCATGGCGAATCCTTACGTACACAGCTGGTATGCGCGCAAGGTTACCCCAAGCGTGCTACCGGCTGCCAGCGTGCCACTACGCCGAACGTGCGGTCAGATGACTCGGGAGAAGCGTTGAGTGCTCTGCAGGGGCAGATAGTGGTCGAACAGCATGCATACCGAACGGACCAGCAGACGCCCGGCGGGGGTGATGGCGATACCCCGGTCGTCCAGGCGGATCAGGCCGTCGGCCGCGCAGGACTGCAGGCGTGGCCACACTTCGTTGAAGTAGCCGCGGAAATCGATGTTGAACGGCCCTTCGATGTCGGCGAAGTCGAGCTTGAAGTGGCAGATCAGCTGCTGGATCACGGCGCGGCGGATGCGGTCATCCTGGTTGCAGTGCAGGCCGCGGCGGGTGGCCAGCTCCTTGTTGTCCAGGCTGTTCTGGTAGGCGGTCAGGTCGCTGGAGTTCTGGCTGTAGAGGTCGCCGATCTGGCTGATCGAGGACACGCCTAGGCCGATCAGGTCGCAGTGGCCGTGGGTCGTGTAGCCCTGGAAGTTGCGCTGCAGCGTGCCTTCTTCCTGGGCGATGGCCAGTTCGTCGTCGGGCAGGGCGAAGTGGTCCATGCCGATATAGCGGTAGCCCGCGGTGGACAGCTGCTCGATGGTGCGCTGGAGCATCTCCAGCTTGACGCCTGGGCTGGGCAGATCCTCGGCGTTGATCCGCCGCTGCGGCGGAAAGCGCTCGGGCAGGTGGGCGTAGTTGAACACCGAGAGGCGGTCGGGCTGCAGGGCGATGACTTCGTCGACCGTGCGGGCGAAGGAGTCGGCGTTTTGCAGCGGCAGGCCATAGATCAGGTCGATGTTGATCGAGCGGAACTGCAGGGTGCGCGCGGCCTCGACGATGGAGCGGGTTTCCTCGAGGCTTTGCAGGCGATTGACGGCCCGTTGCACGGCGGGATCGAAATCCTGCACGCCGAGGCTGACGCGGTTGAAACCGAGCTCGCGCAGCAGGCCCATGGTCGCCCAGTCAGCTTCGCGCGGGTCGATCTCGATGCTGTAGTCGCCGGTATCGTCGTCCAGCAGGTGGAAGTGCTGGCGCAGCCCGGTCATCAGCTGGCGTAGTTCGTCGTGGCTGAGGAAGGTCGGGGTACCACCGCCGAAGTGCAACTGTTCGACCACCTGGCCGGGATCGAGATGGCGGCTGACCAGCTGCGCTTCCCGCAGCAGGCGCTGCAGGTAGGGTGCGCTGCGGCCGCGGTCCTTGGTGATGACCTTGTTGCAGCCGCAGTAGTAGCAGATGTGCGCGCAGAACGGCAGGTGCACGTAGAGCGACAGGGCGCGTTTGGCTTGGGCACTGTTGCGCAGGGCGTGTTGGAGGTCGAACGGCCCGATACCGTCGTGGAATTGCACGGCGGTGGGATAGGAGGTGTAACGCGGCCCGGCCAGATCGTAGCGACGGATCAGGTCGGTATCCCAGCGGATGGCGTCGAGCATGCGGGTATCCCGGATTATCAGACTTATGTTTCAGTTGTTTCAGTCTAAGGCCGGGGCGCCAGGGGGGTGTTGACTTGCATCAACCGCTTCAGTTGGTCGCAGGCGTGCTGAGGTGGCCGCTGCCGTGGCCCATCAGCCAGCCCTGGTGCGGGCCGGGCAGCGTCCAGATGCCGAACAGGATCACCAGCAGGCCGCCGGCGATACGCACCCCGCGACGGCGCAGCAGGGCGGTCAGGCGTTCGGCCGCGAGGCCCGTAGCCAGCAGCACCGGCAGGGTGCCTAGGCCGAAGGCCAGCATCAGCAGGGCGCTGTCCAGGGCGCTGCCCTGGCTGGCAGCCCACAGCAGGGTGCTGTAGACCAGGCCGCAGGGCAGCCAGCCCCACAGGCTGCCGAGCAGCAGGGCGCGCCTGGCGTTGCGTACCGGCAGCAGGCCGCGGGCCAGCGGCTCGATGCGTCGCCAGAGGATGCGGCCGAGGCCTTCGATGCGGGTCAGGCCGCTCCACCAGCCGGCCAGGTACAGGCCCATGACGATCAGCAGCAGGCCGGCGACGGTGCGCAGGAGGGTGGCGGCCGGCCCGCTGGCCAGGGCCCAGCCGGCGGTGCCGAGGAGCAGGCCGGCCAGGGTATAGGAGGCGATGCGGCCAAGGTTGTAGGCGAGCAGCAGTTGCAGGCGCCGCTGGCGCTGTTCGGCGGGAATGACCAGGGTCAGGGCGCCCATCAGACCGCCACACATGCCGATGCAGTGGCCACCCCCGAGCAGGCCGAGGATCAGCGCGGACACCAGCAGGGGCAGCAGATCAGCCACGCGGCGGTTCCTGGTCGGGGCCGTCGGCATCCTTGGTCGCGGCTTCGACGCCGGCTTTGTGCTTGGGGTCTTCGTCGTCGAACAGGATGCTGTGCGCCGGGCCGTCGAGGTCGTCGTACTGGCCACTGTCGACGGCCCAGAAGAATACCCAGATGGCCAGGCCAACCAGCACCACGGCGACCGGGATCAACAGGTAGAGTGCGGACATGTAGGCGTCTCCGGGTCAGGTGGGGCTGGCAGTGGCCGGCAGGTGAGCGCTGGCGGCTGCGACCGGATGGCGGCTGCCGGATACCCGGCTCAGGCGCAGGGCGTTGACCACCACCACCAGGGAGCTCAGCGACATGCCGATGGCGGCCCAGCCTGGGGTGATCCAGCCGAGGGCGGCGAACGGCAGCACCAGGCCATTGTACAGGCAGGCCCAGACCAGGTTCTCGATGATGTTGCGGCGGGTGCGCCGCGCCACGGCGAAGGCCTGGACCAGGCTGTCGAGGTGGTTGGACAGCAGCACGGCGTCGGCGCTGGTCTTGGCCAGGTCGGTGGCGCTGCCCATGGCCACGCTGATATCGGCGCCGGCCAGCACCGGCACGTCGTTGACGCCGTCACCGAGCATCAGCACGCGGTGGCCGTCCTCGTGCAGCTGACGCAGGACGGCGAGCTTGTCGTCCGGCGTGAGTCCGCCGCGGGCGTCGGCGATGCCCAGTTCGGCGGCGACGCTGGCGACCATCGGCGAGCTGTCGCCGGAGAGCAGCAGCACCTGCCAGCCGCGCGCGTGGGCGGCGTCGATCAGTTGCGGGGCGTCTTGGCGTAGGCGGTCGTCCAGGCGGAACCAGGCCAGCGGGCCCTGTTCATCGCCGAGCAGCAGCCACTGGCCGGCTTCCCGAGGCATGGCGGGGGCCGGTTGCCCGGCGAGCTGGCTGACGAACGTTGGCTCGCCGATGCGCAGCACACGGCCGTCGACTTCGCCCTGCAGGCCCTTGCCGGGCTCGCTGCAGACGTTGTCGGCGAGCAGTGGCGTGCGCCCGAAGGCGCGGGCAATCGGATGTTCCGAGCGGCTTTCCAGCGCGGCGGCGAGGCTCAGGCAGGCATTGCTGTCCCGATCGCCCAGCGCCCGCACTTCGCGCAGGGTCAGGCGTCCTTCGGTGAGCGTGCCGGTCTTGTCGACGATCAGGGTGTCGATCTGGTTCAGGCCCTCCAGCACGTGGCCGCGGGTGACCAGCAAGCCGAGCTTGTGCAGGCTTCCGGTGGCGGTGGTCAGTGCGGTCGGCGTGGCCAGCGATAGCGCACAGGGGCAGGTGGCGACCAGCAGGGCGAGGACGATCCAGAAGGCCCGTTCGCTGTCGATCTGCCACCAGATCACGCCGACCACGGCGGCGACCAGCAGGACCACGATCAGGAACCACTGGGCGACCCGGTCGGCCAGTTCGGCCAGGCGCGGCTTGTCGGCCTGGGCGCGCTCGAGCAGGCGGACGATGGCGGAGAGGCGGGTATCGTCACCCAGTGCCTCGACCTGCAGGGTCAGCGGTCCCTCGATGTTCAGCGTGCCGCCGGTGACGCGCTGGCCGGCGGTGCGCGGCTGCGGCAGGTATTCGCCGGTCAGCAGCGATTCGTCGATGCTCGATTGGCCGCTGAGGATCAGGGCATCGGCCGGAATGACCGCGCCGGGGGGAACCTGCACGCGGTCGCCGACCTGCAGTTCGCTGAGCAGGATGCGCTGGCTGTGTTCCTGGGCGTCCAGGCGCAGGCAGGAGGCCGGCAGCAGGTTGACCAGCTGGGCGGTGACCTGGGCCGTCCGCTCGCGGGCGCGCCGCTCCAGGTAGCGACCGGCGAGCAGGAACAGGGCGAACATGCCGACGGCGTCGAAGTACAGCTCGCCCTGCCCGCTGATGGTCGACCACAGACCGGCGACATAGGCGCCGCCGATGGCCAGCGATACTGAAACGTCCATGGTCAGGTGGCGAGTGCGCAGATCGCGCAGGGCGCCGCGGAAGAACTGGCCGCAGCAGTAGAAGACGATGGGCGTGGTGAGGAACAGGCTGGTCCAGCGCAGGATGGCGTCGAAGTCGGCGCTGAGGTCGATGTTGAACTCGGGCCAGGTGGCCATGGCGGCCATCATCACCTGCATCCACAGCAGGCCGGCCACGCCGAGCTGGCGCAGCGCCTTGCGGTTTTCCCGCTGCATCTGTTCGGCCGCCGCGTCTGCGTGGTAGGGATGGGCGGCATAGCCGATCCGGCGCAGCTCGGCCAGCAACTGGCTGAGCGGCAGGCGGGCATCATCCCAGGCCACCTGCAGGCGATGGTTGGACAGGTTGAGGCTGGCCTCGCTGATGCCGGGCAGTTTCTTCAGGTGGTGTTCGATCAGCCAGGCACAGGCCGCACAGCTGATGCCCTCGATCAGCAGGCAGGTCTGCGCCTGCTGTCCCTGGTGTTCCACCAGGCCTTGCTGAACATCCGGGCGATCATACAGGGCCAGCTCGTCGGCGAGCGCCTTGGGCAGTGCCTCGGGGTTGGCGGCGGTTTCGCTGCGGTGGCGATAGTAGCTTTCCAGCCCGCCGGCGACGATGGCCTCGGCCACCGCCTGGCAGCCTGGACAGCACATGGCCCGCTCTTCGCCGAGCACGCGGGTCTGATAGGGGCTGCCGGCAGGTACCGGCAGCCCGCAGTGAAAGCAGGGCAGGGGAGCGGCCATGTCGGGAACCGTCAGGGCGCGAGTTCGATGGCGTGGCCGCCTTCCAGGGTGAACTCATCGAACAGGCGCCAGTCCTTGCCGCCCTCCTGGCCAATCAGCTCGACGAAGCGGCGACCGCTGACGGCATCCTGCATCTGGCCTTTATACAGCCCGGCTTCACCGGCGACCGGTTGCAGGATGATGCGGCGGTCGCGCTCCGCCTGGGTCGGCGAGAGCAGGTTGAGCACCAGCTGTGGCGGCTGGCTCATGCCAGCCAGGCGCAGCTCTGCCACGCCGGCGCTGTCGTCGAGGGTGAGGGTGGCGTGCATGCCCAGGCGCGAGGCCAACTGCTCACGCTTGAGCGACTGGTTGATGCCCTTGCCGACGTCGTAATAGTCGTCGGAAATCAGGGTGTCGGGCTTGATCGTGGAGATGTAGGCCAGCCCCAGCCCGAGAACCACCGAGAAGGCCAGGATGCCAATGATGAACCAGGCCCAGAACTGCTTGTACCAACGGGTGGTGATCTCGGGGTGTGGCATGCTCACTCTCTATCTCAGCGGACGCTTGGGCCGATGAAGCGGCTTTCGGCGTCGAAGGTTTTGCCGGGAATGTCGGCGGCCTGAATTGTAAAGAGAATCTCGTTGGCGCTGGAAGGCAGTTTTTCCGGTTCGATGCGCAGCTCGAGCGGCACGGAGAGTACTTCGCCAGCCAGAGCCTTGACCTCGCGCTTGCCTTCGAGCTGCAGGCCATCGAGGCCGGAGACGTCGATGGTGTAGACGTGGTCGCGCTGATCCTTGTTCATGATCTTCAGCGTGTAGACGTTCTCGATCAGGCCGCCCTGGCTTTCGCGATAGAGCACGCGGTCCTTGATGACGTCGAGTTCGGCCAGCGGACGCATGTACAGCGCGGTGGCGAAGGCGGCCATCATGATGGTCAGGGCGGCGGCATAGCCGATCAGGCGCGGCCGCACGAGGTGGGTCTTCTGGCCGGAGAGGTTGTGCTCGGTGGTATAGCCGACCAGTCCTCGCGGATAGCCCATCTTGTCCATGATGCTGTCGCAGGCGTCGACGCAGGCGGCGCAGCCGATGCAGGCGATCTGCAGGCCGTTGCGGATGTCGATGCCGGTCGGGCAGACGTTCACGCACATCTTGCAGTCGATGCAGTCACCGAGGCCCATGGCCTTGTAGTCGGCTTCCTTCTTGCGCGGACCGCGCAGCTCGCCACGTTTCTCGTCGTAGGAGACGATCAGGGTGTCCTTGTCGAACATCACGCTCTGGAAGCGCGAGTAGGGGCACATGTGGATGCACACCTGCTCGCGCAGCCAGCCGGCGTTGCCGTAGGTGGCCAGGGTGAAGAAGCCGACCCAGAACAGGGCCCAGCCTTCGATATTGAGGGTGAAGAGGTCGATGGTCAGCTGGCGAATCGGGGTGAAGTAGCCGACGAAGGTCAGTGCCGTGAGCAGGGCCACGCCCAGCCAGATCGCGTGCTTGGCGCTCTTGCGCAGGAATTTCTCGGCGCTCATCGGCTGCTTGTCGAGCTTCATGCGCTGGTTGCGATCACCCTCGGTGACCTTTTCCGCCCACATGAACACCCAGGTCCATACGCTCTGCGGGCAGGTATAGCCGCACCAGACGCGGCCGGCAAATACGGTGATGAAGAACAGGCCGAAGGCGCAGATGATCAGCAGCCAGGACAGCAGCATGAAGTCCTGCGGCCAGAAGGTGGTGCCGAAGATATAGAACTTGCGTTCAGGCAGGTTCCACCAGACGGCCTGGCGGTCGCCCCAGTTGAGCCAGGCGGTTCCGAAGAACATCAGGAACAGGAAGGCACCGCTGACCATGCGGATGTTGCGGAACAGGCCAGTGAAGGCCTTGGTGTAGATCATCTCGCGCTTGGCGTAGAGATCGACGCTTTCGCCTTTCTTGGCGGGGGACGGGGGGGTTACATCCTGGACGGGGATCTTCTCGCTCATCGGTCTCTACCACAGCTTGGGAATGGGCGCCCCGGTCGGTACATGGCCGGCTGGGATCATTTCACCTTCTCGATAATGTTACGCCTAATGCCGCTCATCTGCATGCGACGCTAGGTCGCGTAAGCGCGGTGGCGGCATGGCCGTCTTTATGCTGTGTCGAGGGCTGGCGCTGATGCTAGAAAGCAAAACGCCGCTTTCCGGCGAGCGGAAAGCGGCGTTTTGGGACCGAGCAGAGAGCGTTACTGCTGCGGTGCCTTCTGCGACAGGCTGTACACGTAGGCAGCAAGCAGGTGCACCTTGTCGTTGCCCAGCATGTCCTTCTGCGCCGGCATCATGCCGTTACGGCCAAAGCGCAGGGTCTGCTGAACCTGGGCAAAGCTGGAGCCGTACAGCCAGGTGCCGTCGGTGAGGTTCGGTGCGCCCATGGCCTGGGTGCCCTTGCCTTCGGCGCCGTGGCAGGCCGCGCAGTTGGTGGCGAAGGTCTTCTGGCCAGCCGCGATGTCCAAGCCTTCGGGGTTCTTCAGGCCGGACAGGCTGCGCACATAGCCAGCGACGTTCTTGATGCCTTCCTCGCCGAGGATGTCCTTCCAGGCCGGCATCGCCGCCTGACGACCGCCCATGATGGTGGTCTTGATGGTGTCGGCTTGGCCACCATACAGCCAGTCATGGTCGGTCAGGTTCGGGAAGCCGTAGGCGCCCTTGGCGTCGGAGCCGTGGCACACGGAGCAGTTGGAAGCGAACAGGCGTGCACCCATTTTCAGGGCCTGTTCGTCCTTGGCTACCTCGGCCACCGGCATGGCGGCGAACTTGGCATACAGCGGGCCGTATTGCTCGTCGGCGCGGGCCATCTCCTTCTTCCACTGGTTGACACCGGTCCAGCCTTCCGCGTAACCCGGCAGGACGCCTTTCCAGTTGCCCAGACCCGGGTAGAGGATCAGGTAAGCGACGGAGAAGATCAGGGTGCCGACGAACAGCATGAACCACCAGCGCGGCAGCGGATTGTCGTACTCCTCGATGCCGTCGAAGGTGTGCCCCATGGTCTGGTCGGTGGTGTCAGGGCGCTGTCCCTTGCGGGTCGCGAAGATCAGCCAAGTCAGCGCCAGCAGGGTGCCGAGGCTGAGTATGGTGATGTACCAATTCCAGAAACTGGTCATTCGTGCTTACTCCCAGAAGCTTTTTCTTCACGCTTTTCGGATTTGGGCTCATCGGCGAAGGGCAGGTTGGCCGCCTCGTCAAAGCCTTTCTTGCGTCTGCCGCTAAAGGCCCAGATCAGCAGGCCTACGAATGCGACCAGTACCAGGGCGGTGCCCAGACCACGCAGAGTCCCGATATCCATAGCGAATTACCGTTTGTTCTTGAGGCTGGTGCCGAGGACCTGCAGGTACGCGACCAGCGCGTCCATTTCGGTCTTGCCCTTGACTGCGTCACGGGCCCCGGCCATGTCTTCCTGGGTGTAAGGCACGCCCACGGACTTCAGTGCCTTCATCTTGGCGGCGGTGTCCTTGCCGTCGAGCTTGTGCTCAACCAGCCACGGGTAGGCCGGCATCTTCGACTCGGGCACTACGTTGCGCGGGTTGTACAGGTGGGCGCGCTGCCAGTCGTCGGAGTAGCGGCCGCCGACGCGAGCCAGGTCCGGACCGGTACGCTTGGAGCCCCACAGGAACGGATGGTCATAGACGCTTTCACCAGCGACCGAGTAGTGCCCGTAGCGCTCGGTTTCGGCGCGGAACGGACGCACCATCTGCGAGTGGCAGCTGACACAGCCCTCACGGATGTAGATGTCACGGCCTTCTAGCTGCAGCGCGGTGTAGGGCTTGAGGCCCTCGACCGGCTGGGTGGTTTCCTTCTGGAAGAACAGCGGGACGATCTGAGTCAGACCGCCGATGCTGACGGCGATGACCATCAGCAGCGCCATCAGGCCGATGTTCTTCTCGATGATTTCGTGCTTGTTCATCAGTGAGCTCCTTCAACCACGAACTTCTCTGCGGCTTCGATTTCCGCCGCCTTGGCAACACGCACGGTGCGCCAGGTGTTGTAGGCCATCAGCAGCATGCCGATAAGGAAGAAGGCGCCGCCGATAGCGCGGACGATGAAGCCCGGGTGGCTGGCTTCAAGGGCTTCAACGAAGGAGTAGGTCAGGGTGCCGTCTTCGTTGACTGCACGCCACATCAGGCCCTGGGCGATACCGTTGACCCACATGGAGGCGATGTACAGCACGGTGCCGATGGTGGCCAGCCAGAAGTGGGCGTTGATCAGGCCGATGCTGTGCATCTGCTCGCGGCCGAACACTTTCGGGATCAGGTGGTACAGGGAGCCGATGGACACCATGGCAACCCAGCCGAGGGCGCCGGCGTGTACGTGGCCGATGGTCCAGTCGGTGTAGTGGGACAGGGCGTTGACGGTCTTGATGGCCATCATCGGGCCTTCGAAGGTGGACATGCCGTAGAAGGCCAGG
>DATCUN010000030.1:0-2238 GCA_036561825.1 Pseudomonas sp. | reverse complement strand
GGTCGAGGAACACCAACCCCGCCGCGAAGCGTTCATGCGGCACGATGCCGTCGGCCGCCGCCAGCACGCGCAGCCAGTCCGCCGGGCGATGGATCAGCACGCCGCAACCGTCGCCGCTGATGCCGTCGGCGTTCACGCCGCCGCGATGGGAGAGTTTCGCCAGCGCGGCAAACGCGGTGTCGACCAGCGCGGCACTGGCGCGCCCGTCGATCTGCGCAACCAGGCCGAAGCCGCAGCTGTCGTGTTCGAAAGCCGGGTCGTACAACGTCGCCGAGCCGCTTGCCGCCATCTACCCCTCCGGGCTGCGCAGGTCGCCGCGATGCCGATGGCACCAATCGTTTTGCGCAGGAGCGGCTCCGACTAAAACACAATTGCTGCGCCGCGTCAAAATATTTGTTTGGACGGCTAAACTTCCATCTGTCGACCGCCGTCGGGCGCGGCCCTGGCGAGGCCGGCGCGCCGAGCTGCACTTTTCAGCCGGAACCGCCAGGTCGGCCACCGGGCAGCCGGCGAACCTGGATCGAGCCATGACGAAGCAGACAGCCAACGGCGGGCGCGCGGGGAAGGCCTTCCGCAAGCGCGGCTCGACACCCCGCCGAGCTGCGTTCAAGTGCCTCGTGGGGCGGCATTTTCAGGCATATGGCGCACCGTGGAGGAGACCTCGCCACCGACGCGGCCACTGCGCCCCCGACATCCGGTACAGCCGGACATGAGCGCCGTCTCGCTCCGCCCGCCCCGCTCGGGGATAATCAGCCGCATGCCCAAACCCGCCTGCTTCGCCACCCGCCCCGTCCGCTGCCTGATCCTCGCCGCATTGCTGGGCTGCCTGGCCGTCACTCCGCTGCAAGCGCGCCAGGACGGCAAGAGCCGGAGCGAGCAGGCCGAGGCGAAGCAAAAGCTGGCCGAGCTGCGCCACAAGATGGAGGCGCTGGCCAAGGAGCAGGCCGATACCGCCGCCCGGCGCGACAGCGCCAACGCGGAGCTGGCCAAACAGGCCAACGCGTTGGCCGGTGCGGCACGCGCGGTGCGCCAGACCGATGCCGAGCTGGCTGCCAAGCAGCAGCAGCTGGATCAACTGCAGCAACAGCGCACCGCGCTGAGGCAGACGCTGGACAGCCAGCGCGCCGCGATCGCCGACCTGCTGCGCGCCACCTATGCGCTCGGCCACGGCTCGGACCTGCGCCTGCTGCTGGGCGACGAGGACGTGGCGCGCATCGCGCGCGCGCTGGTGTACTCGAAATACTTCCAGCAGGACCGCGTGCAACGCGTGCAGCGATTGATGGCCGACCTGGCCAAACTGCAGGAACTGGAGGATGCGATCACCGCCGAACAGCAGGCTCTGCAGGCGACCCGGACCCAGCGCGAGCAGCAAGCGGCCGTGCTGGCCAGACAGCGCGCCGCGCAGCAGAAGCTGGCGGCCGAGACCGACGCCCAGTACAAGGACCAGGCGCAGCGGCTGGCCGCGCTGAAGCAGAACGCGCAATCGCTCAACAACCTGCTCGACAAGCTGCAGAAGGCGATCGACGAAGCCGCCGCCCGCGCCGCCGCCGAACGTGCCACAGCGGTCAGGAAGCACCCCGGACACAAGCCGCCACCGCCGGTCGAGGTCGGCGGCGCCAGCGCCAACATCCGCGGCAACCTGCCATGGCCGGCCAGCGGCGTGGTCAACAGCTATGGCAACGGTGTGCTGATCAAGGCCAGCGGCGGCAGCGAGATCCACGCGGTGGCGCGCGGCCGGGTGATCTACGCCGGCTTCCTGCGCGGCTACGGCATGCTGCTGATCGTCAACCACGGCAACGGCTGGATGAGCATGTACGGCAACAACGAGACCCTGCTGCACGACGTCGGCGACCAGGTCGAGGCCGGCCAGGCGATCGGCACCGCCAGCCCGCCCACCGGCGTCAACACCGGGGTCTATTTCGAGCTGCGCCGGAACAACCAGCCGGTCGATCCGCGCAGCTGGCTGAGCCAGCGCCGTTGACGCGAACGCAGCCGCATCGCAGGCTAGGAACGAATTCACGCTGAATTACCCCGGCATCTGATTGTCTCATGCCTGACCACATTTTCCGTCGCGCTCCGGCGCGGCGCTGTCTGCTGTACGGAGTCACTCGCATGCGTCTTTCCCCCTCTAGCCCGACGATCGGCATGGCAGTTCTGCTGCTGACCGTTCCGTTCCTGCTGGCCGCGCCGGATGTCCGCGCGCAGAGCGCACCGGCCGCTGCCGCCAGCGTGGCGGCG
>DATCUN010000029.1:0-3205 GCA_036561825.1 Pseudomonas sp. | reverse complement strand
CAGCAAGGCGGCATCCTGGGCCGGGGCAAGGCGGGATATCTTGGTGGTCAGGTTGATGCTGTTCGAGGTGTTGCCCTTGTCCGTCCAGGATACGGCGACCGACAGGTTCTTCCAGCGCATCGCGTTGCTGCCGCAGTTGGCGGCCGGGCAGGCGTTGGCGAGGCTGCTCTGGTCGATGCAGCATTCCTCGACCGTCCAGCTGCGGCTGTAGCTGGCGTTGATGCCGCCGACCGTTTCCGCCGTGGTACTGCTGAGGATATCGTCGTAGGCCACGAGACCACTGGTCGTCGGCAGGGCGGAAAAGCCGCGGAAGCGTTCGATGACGTCCTGGGCGACCACCACGGCTTCGTCGCGCTGTTGGCTGACGGCGCTGTCGGTCGAGAGCAGGGCCTGCATCTTGGCGGCGCCGAGCAGGCCGACCCCGATGATCAGGAAGGCGACCAGGGCTTCGATCAGGCTGAAGCCCGACATGCGTTTGAGATCATGCATCGTGGACACTCCTTGTCCTCTCAGTAGTCTTGCCAGCTGCCCGGAATCCGGGGCACGACGCCCGCGCCGGGGGCGGCGGGGCTCATGGCGAAGTCGAGGGCGCCGTTGTAGTGGAATTCGGTGTTCGCCGTGAACTTCTCGATATCGCCCTCAACGCCGAACACGCCATGGATGGTGGTGTTGCCCCATCCCTGCATGCTGTCGCCTTCGTCGAAATACAGCATGCCGTAGATGTCGGTGCCGCCATTGAGCTTCGGACAGTTGCCGCCGCACTCGACGATGACGATCACCGGCTCGCTGGGTGAACCGTGGTCGTCGTTCACGAAGGTACCTGGCGTGTAGTAGTACACCGTGCGCTTGGGGGTGGAGGTACGGGTCAGCCCTGCATTGGCCTGGAGTTGCGACAGGGCCTGCAACTGTCCTTTGCTCAGGTTGGGAAACAGTGCATCCCACACCGAGTTGCCGGTCTGCAGGCAGCTGGAGGCGCTCTGCGTGCTCAGGGTGGCGATGGCGACTCCGGCCGTGCCGCTGGATGCCGTGCAAGGGCTGCCGCCGCTGGCGTTTTCTGGGCAGATGTCCGGCGTACCGGTCACTTGGGTGATGCAGCCCTGCATCAGGATGGGCGCGTTGGGGGCGGCTGCCGCATTGCCGGTGAACGGCGACAGGTAGACCACCTGGCGGACCGTCGCGGTGATGCTGGAGTCGCTGTTCGCGACTGCCTGGGAGACGATCTCGACGAAGTTGAGCTTGCTGAGCGGGACGCTGTCGCGGTGGAACGTCACCGTGGCGGTGAAGCCGTTGGCGGTAGTGACCGTGCGGTTGCTGCACGTGCCGCTGCTGCTGGACAGGCACTGGTCGGTGCCGGAGCTGGTGGTGGCGTCCGCGCCCCAGCAACTGCTCACCCAGGGGGTGAGCGTGCTGCAGTTGGTCGGCTGGCTGGCGGGGGGCGGCACGCTGTTTAGCCAGGCCAGGGTCTCCTCCAGGCCCGCTTGGGCTGCCTCATGGGCCTGGACCGCCCAGTACTGATTGCCGGAGGCTTTCTGGGCGAACACCAGGCTGCGTGAGCTGCTGATCACCAGCAGGCTGACGACGAAGACCAGGAAGACGGCGAAGGCGAGTACGGCTGCGCCACGTTGTCGGGACTGCGCGGAAAGGGAGGCATGCATCGATGGCACCTCAGGTTGGGCAGTTGGTGAAAGGCGTACTGGTGGAAAGGTTCGCCTCGCTGCAGCTGTCGACGATGGCGTCGTTCTTCAGGCGAATGGTCTGGCACATCCGGCGGGTCACGCCGCCACTCTGCGCCTCGAGGTAGATGCGCACCTTGCGCACGGCGAGCTGGCGGCTGCCGGCTGTCTGGCAGCGGGTTTCGCTGGTGGTGGTGAAGTTGCTGATGTGCGTGCTGTTCGGGGTGCTCAGCGGTTGCCAGGTCGGCGAGCAGTCGCTCTTCATCTCGATGCGCCCGATGCCAGACTCCACGACGCGGCGGAAGCCGTGGCATTCGTTGCTGTCCTGGCTGCCGTTGGCATTCAGGTCGTAGGTGAAGTCGATCTGGCTGGCCGCCACGGTCCAGTCCTCGTTGCCGCCGACAAAGCTGTCCGTGCAGCTGGCGCCGCCGATGCAGTGGATGGCGGCTCCGCTGCGTCCGGCCCGGCGGATGTCGCGCACCATCACGTCCATGATCGCCTTGAGTTCCTGGTTGCTCCGGCTGAGCTGCAACGTGGTCGAGTTGGCCCGTGCGGCATTGAGGTAGATCAGCGAGGCCCCACCCAGCACGATCAGCCCGACCACCAGGCCGACCAGCAGGCCCACCAGGGTTTCCCCGCGCTGCTGGCGGGGTGCGAATTTCAGCAACTGCATGTCGGATATCCCCCGAGCTTGGCGCTGCCCGCCGGCGAGCACAGGCGGATCTGCCCGATCAGGCTCATGTGCACGCAGGCCTGTTTGCCGCCCGCGGACTGCACGCGGGCCAGTCCTGCGGCGGATAGGGTTCCCAGGACCGGGTTGAAGGTCGTCGAGCTGGCGGTGAAGGTGGCGCCGTCGAGGGTGATGCCGCTGAACTCGCTGTGGCTGACGGTCTTGATGCTGCAGGCGTTGGCGGTATTGCAGTTGCAGGCGCCGCCGGCATTGATGCCGTAGCACCAGTTGCTGCCGGTCGAGAAGCTGATGGAAACGCTGCTGTTGCGCTTGACTGCCTCCGAGCGGGCGAACTGCATGTCGGCATAGAGGCGATCGGTGGCGCCCTTGAGGCGCGTCTTGTCGACGAACATCTGCAGCGCCGGTGCGGCGATCATGGCGATGATGGCCATGATCGAGACGGTCACCATGAGTTCGATCAGGGTGAAACCCGTGGTCGGTCGTTTGCGCATCATTTCTTCCAGCAGGCGGTGGGGGTCATCGAGGTCTGATTGCCGGACTGGCCAAGGGTCAGGGTGCTGCAGCTGGTGTCGCCGGTCTGCGGCGAGGTGCTCTTGGCGCTGGCCGTTGCGGTGAAGCCGATGGCACTGGCGCTGCCGCTGGTGATGGCGATGGTGTAGTGGTTCTCGCTCGAACTCGTGCTTACGCCGAGATCGCTGAGGCTGGCGGAATAGCTCTGGTTATTGGCACGCCAGCGCTCCTGGGCCATCTGCAGATTCAGCAGGGCCGTCTGGCCATCGATTCGCCGGCTCTGCCGGACGTAATCCTGGTAAGCGGGCATGGCGATGCCGGCGAGGATGGC
>DATCUN010000028.1:0-1795 GCA_036561825.1 Pseudomonas sp. | reverse complement strand
CGCTTTGCCGATCCAGCCTGGCAATCCAACGCCTTCCTGCGCGCGCTGCTGCAGAGCTACCTGGCCGGCCAAAGTGAACTGACCCGCTTCATCGAATCCACCGACCTTGCCCCGCTGGAAAAGAGCCGCGCCCGGTTCGTCGCGGAACTGCTGGCCGATGCCGTGGCACCGAGCAACTCGCCGCTGACCAATCCGGCGGCACTGCGCAAGCTGGTGGACACCGGGGGCATGAGCCTGGCCAGGGGCATCCGCCAGTTCGGCGATGACATGCTGAACAACCGTGGGCTCCCAAAACAGGTCGACAGCACGCCGTTCACGGTTGGCGAAAACATCGCCACGGCCAAGGGCCAAGTGGTGTTTCGCAACGAGATGTTCGAGCTGCTGCAGTTCGCCCCCACCACCGAAAATGTCCATGCCCGCCCCTTGGTGATGTCGCCGCCGCAGATCAACAAGTACTACGCCATCGACCTGTCGCCGGAGAAAAGCCTGATCAAGTGGATCCAGGACAGCGGCGTGACACTCTTCGTCATCAGCTGGCGCAACCCCACCCGCGAGCACCGCGACTGGGGCTTGGCCGAGTACGCGCTGTGCCTCGACCAGGCGGTGGACGTGGCACGCCAGATCACCGGCAGCCCGGACGTCAACATGTGGGGCTCCTGCTCGGGCGGCATCACCCTGGCGGCTTACCTGGGCTGGCTGGCGGCCCGTGGCGAAGGCCACAAGGTGGCCAACACCAGCTGGGCCGTGTGCGTACTGGACATGCCTTCGGCACTGGACGACACCACCCTGGGGTTGTTCACCACCCCGTCGGCCCTGCGCGCGGCCAAGGCCAGCTCCCGGCGCAAGGGCGTACTGAGCGGCCAGGGCATGGCCCGCATGTTCGCCTGGATGCGGCCCAACGACTTGATCTGGAACTACTGGGTCAACAACTACCTGCTGGGCAACAAGCCGCCGGCCTTCGACATCCTGGCCTGGAACAACGACACCACGCGACTACCCGCCCAACTGCACGCGGACTACCTCGACCTGGTCCAGCAGAACCCCTACAGCAACCCGGGCTCCCTGGAGATTGCCGGCGAGTCGATCGACATGACCCAAGTGAAGGTCGGCGCCTATGTGATCGGCGGCACCACCGACCACATCACACCCTGGCAGGGCTGCTACGGCACCGCCCGACTGTTTGGCGAGGACGCCACCTACGTACTGTCCAACGCCGGCCACCTGCAAAGCCTGGTGAACCCGCCGGGCAACCCGAAGTCGTTCTACTACGCCGCACCTGCCGCCGCCGAGACCCCGGAAACCTGGCTGCAAAACGCGGGCGAGCGCCAGCAAGGCAGCTGGTGGCCGCATTGGCGCGAATGGATCGGCCAGCGCTCAGGCGAAAGCCGGCCGGCGCCGAAGAAACTTGGCTCGCGCAAATACCCGCCCCTCTGCCCCGCACCTGGCACCTATGTCATGGAGCGTTGATTACGCGCGGCGCCTGGATGAACGCGTTGCCCGGACATTTTTCGCGAGCAGGCTCGCTCCCACAGGTTCCACACGGACCTTTGTAGGAGCGAGCCTGCTCGCGATGGACTTCAACGATGACGCGGGGCGCCTGGATGAGAGCGTTGCCCGGACATTTTTCGCGAGCAGGCTCGCCCACAGGGGATCAGGTACAGCCGTGGAGCAGGTCGGCTTTAAGGCCGCCTCGCTTTGGTTTTTGATCTGAGGCGCCCCATTAACCACGATGGCCGAACGCAGGCATTGCGCAGTGGGGAAACCGGCAGGACGCCGGTTTAGCCGCGCTGGGCCA
>DATCUN010000027.1:0-27448 GCA_036561825.1 Pseudomonas sp. | reverse complement strand
ATACCCACCAATTTGCCGCCTTCGAGCACCGGCAGTCCGTGCAACCCCTCGCGGGACAGCAGGGGGATCAGCTCAACCACATGGGTGTCGGCCGCTACGCTGACCGCCGGCTGGGTCATCGCCCTGGACACCCGTACCTCGCGGCGGCCCAGGTAGCCGAGCAGCCCGCCTTCAGCACGGCTGCGTATCAGCTCGATCAGGTCAGCCAGGGTCACCACGCCGACCAGCACGTCCCGTTCCAGCACCGGCAGCACCTTGAGATGGTGGTACTGGAGAATCTGCAGGGCCTGATCGAGCGTGGTTTCGGGCGTCACCCAGCGCAGGTCCCGCGACATGATCCGTGCCGCGGTCAGCTCGCCCATCTGCCGCCGCAGGGCGTGCTGCTCGCTACGCCGGACCAGCGTCGCCAGGTCTTCACGGGTCACATCGATGAAGGCACCGAACTCATCCAGGGCGTGGTCGAGGTCCTCGCTAGCGATACCCACCCGCTGCCCGGCCGGCGGATCGGTGGTCAGGTGGGACGGCCCGACCGGGGGGCTCAAGCGGGGATAGCGCACACCGGTCAGGTTGTTGAACAGCAAGGCGCAAGCGAGCAGGCTGAAGGCGATGAGCAGTACCGGCAGTACGACGGCAAAGCCCTGCGCAGACAACCCCGGGGCCAGTACCACGC
Organism: Pseudomonas sp.; assembly: GCA_036561825.1. Lineage (GTDB taxonomy): Bacteria > Pseudomonadota > Gammaproteobacteria > Pseudomonadales > Pseudomonadaceae > Geopseudomonas. The sequence goes on along the minus strand of DATCUN010000027.1, from coordinate 26,778 downwards.
ACAGCGACAGCGCCGCGGCCGGCGGGTGAAGACAGCGCAGCAGGAACATCGTCAGCAGGCAGGCAGCCATCGCCAGCACGGCACTGGCCACGCTCGCCCCGAGCAGCTGCACGGCCACCGCCCCACTCAGAGCGGCGAGCGGGTAGCTGCCGAGGATCGACCAAGGCTGAGACAGCGCGCCGGAGGACACCGCAAACAGCAGCACCGCCGAGGCCCCCAATGGACCAAGCAGCATCTGCGCGACCGCCGGATCGAACAGCCAGGCGCACAACCAGACACTCGCCGAAACGCCCAGCAGCACTCCCACGGCCGCGCGCAGGCACTCCAGAGGCCGGGTGTGCAGGGCCGTCGGCAACCATGCGGGCAGCCGCGAAGAATTGTCTCGCCATTGATTCATCAACAGTTCCAGATGCACGCAGAATTCGAGTGATTGCCCCACAAGGAAGCACGAGCAAGGCCGTGACAGTCTGCCGCCCGCTGAAACCGTTAACAAACTAATAATAATGGATCTTTAGTTCATAATAATTGATACATAATGACTGGCTGCGCACCATCATGGATCGCTCGGGCGAGCCATCTCGTACCCTGGCCAGGGTGCCCCGGTACGTCGAGCCACCTTCGCTGGAAACCTCCGCATGGATATCGAACTTGCCCGCACCTTCATCGAGATCGTCCGCTGTGGCAGCTTCGTCGCCGCCGCTGAACGTCTGCACGTTACCCAGACGGCGATTACCGCGCGGATACAGAGTCTGGAAGCGCAGCTCAGCAGCAAGCTGTTCGTGCGCAACCGCGCTGGCGCCAAGCTGACCCCCGACGGCAGCGCGTTCATCGCCTACGCCAACCAGCTGGTGCAGACGTGGGAGAGCGCCCAGCGCGACCTGCCTCTGCCCGAGGGGTACGGCCACCGCCTCCATGTCGGCGGCGAGGTCAGCCTGAGCCATCCGCTGCTGCTGCAATGGGTGGGCCGCTTGCGCGAGCAATTCCCCCAGCATGCCATCCGCGCCGAAATCGGCGCCGCCGCCCAGTTGCTGGAGCAGCTCGACCAAGGCCGCCTGGATGCCGCCCTGGTTCACAGCCCGGCCTACTGGCCGGGGCTGCAGGTCGAGCCACTGCTGGAGGAACGGCTGATCCTGGTCCGCGCGGTGAACAACCCGGAGCCCTACGTGTACATCGACTGGGGCGAGGACTTCCGCCGCCGCCATGACGCCGCCCTGCCGGAGCATGCCCGCGCGACGCTCAGCTTCAATCTCGGCCCACTGGCCCTGCAGTACCTGCTTGAACATGGCGGATCGGGCTACTTCCGCACTCGGGTGGTGCAGGCCTTCCTGGAGCGCGGCCTGCTCGAGCGGGTGACCAAGGCCCCGGAGTTCAGCTACCCCATCTATCTGGTCTACAACCGCGAACGCGATTCCCGTGAGTTGCAGCAGGCCTGCGAACTGCTTCGCGAGGTCTCTCGCCAGGAAAAAGACTGGTCGCAGCGCTGGGATCCGCTGATTTAGTTCTCTGTTCGCAGAAAGGTGCTGGCAATCGGCGTCAGCCCAGCAAGTCACGCCCATGGGGCCGCGCCAGGTCCAGGACGGGCCCCAGCGGGACGATTCCATTCGGATTGATGGTGCCGTGGCTGCGGTAGTAGTGTTCCTTGATGTGCTGCAAGTTCACCGTAGCGGCTACGCCAGGCCATTGATAGAGCTCGCGGATGTAGGCCCACAGGTTCGGATAGCCACTCAGACGCCGCAGATTGCACTTGAAATGACCGTGGTAGACCGCGTCAAAGCGCACCAAGGTGGTGAACAGGCGCCAGTCCGCCTCGGTGATACGCTCACCCAGCAAGTAGCGCTGCGCGGATAGCCGTGCCTCGAGGGCATCGAGCGCCGCAAATAGCGCCACCACCTCCCGCTCGTACACCTGCTGATCGGTGGCGAAACCGACCTTGTAGACGCCATTGTTGATGGTGTCGTAGATGTGGGCGTTGATCTCGTCAATCTGCGGCAACAAGTCGACCGGCGCGTAATCGCCGGGAGCGGCACCAACCCCGTCGAAAGCCGAATTCAGCATCCGGATGATTTCCGACGATTCGTTGCTGACGATGGTGTTGCGCTGCAGGTCCCACAGTACCGGGACGGTCACCCGACCGCTGTAGTCGGCGCAGGCACGCAGGTAAATCTCATGCAGGTAGCGCGCCTGCCCGACCGGATCGGCCACCACACCCGGCCCCGGCGTGAAGGTCCAGCCGTGCTCGGCCATGTACGGATTGACCACCGACACACTGATCAGCTCTTCGAGCCCTTTCAGTACCCGGAAGATCAGCGTGCGATGGGCCCAGGGGCAGGCCAGCGATACATACAGGTGATAGCGCCCGGGCTGCGCCGCGAAACCGCCCTCGCCGCTCGGCCCAGGGCGTCCGTCGGCCGTGACCCAGTTGCGAAACTGCGCCGTGCTGCGGACGAACTTTCCTCCGGTGGACTCGGTGTCATACCACTGATCGACCCACTGGCCATCTACGAGCAAACCCATACTGATCTCTTTACGTTTTCCAACATTGCTGGCAGCAGCCTGCAAAAGGCCGAACGCCTCGAAGCCTGTCGGAGTTGTTCCCCCGTCAGGTTATGAATTTTGCTTTCGGAATCCCGAGCGGCAATGGCTGGAAGCCAAATGACTATTCAGCTTCGCTGCAAAAACACGCGAATCACATGGGAAGTGCCACGACACAGTCGCCTGCCGCATCGTGGCACGGCGCATGTCTACTTGCCGTCCAGCGAGTACTTGCCTGGACCCGTAATTGCCAACAGCAACAAGCCCCCCACGATGCTCATGTTCTTGAGGAACTGCGTCATGTTGGCGGCCCGCTCGGCATCAACCATGGTCCAGAAGCTATGCCCGATCACGGCGGTGCCCACGGTGAACAGCGCAAAGAGAAGTGCGAGCGGACGGGTATAGAAGCCCACGACGATCAGGATGGCCCCAAAGAACTCCATGATTACGGCAATCGCCGCAGCCAGCATGGGGACAGGCGTTCCCAGGGACTCCAGGTAGCCAACGGTTCCCGAAAACCCGGTCAGCTTGCCCCATCCCGCCATGATGAACAGGATCATCATAAGGACACGAGCCAGCAGGATGATTTCGTTTTTCTGGCTCTCGACAAGGCTGTATCTCACGGCAATATCCTCTATCTGCTCAAATCGACTTCACCACAACGACTGCGCTGTGCTGCTGGACGCCCTGCAACCAGAGTAGTTGCTAAATTCAGGCTCGCTCTCATGCCGGAAGCGACTCCCATCTGCGTCTGGAGCCTTCGCAGGCGACGTCAGGAACAGCTGAGCCCGGTGTTCAGCGCTTGCAGGTCGGCAACATGCCGGTCAGCACCGCATCCCTGTCGATGAAGTGATGCTTGAGGGCAATCAGCAGATGGCCGCCGACCAGCGCACCGCAGAACCAGCCCAGCCAGGTGTGGATCATCTTCGCGAGGTCATACTGGTCAGGGGCCGGGGCCACCAGCGGCGGAAGCTGGACGAGGCCGAGCAGCAGGATGGGCTTGTCCGCCACCGAGCTCCAGTACCAGCCGGAGAACGGCAGGGCCACCAGGGCAATCACGTACAGCAGTACGTGCCCGATGACCGCGCCACGCTGCATCAGCGGGCTCATGCTGGCCGGCAAGGCGGGAGCCGGATGAATCAGACGCCAGGCCACGCGCACGACGACCAGAAACAGCAGGGTACTGGCCAGCGCCTTGTGCAGGATGGTCAGGCCATGCTCGGGATTCAGCTCGTCGCGCCAGTGAGTCGCCAGGATGCCCAAGCCCCAGCTGATGATCCAGATGGCCGCCATGCCCCAATGCAGCCACTTGGCGGTGGCGGTGTAACTACTCGAATCTGTGCTTGCCATGCTCGTTCCTTCTCCACTATCCGGCCTTGAATCTACTTAATTGCGCTGCCTTGTCGGTCGTCCGGGCGGGGACTGGTTCGGCGCAGGCGCACTCTTCCAGGAACAGGGCACGCCAACGGTGTTCGCTGGAGAAGGTCGTGCGGAAGGTGCAGAGGTGGGGAGGCGTCCGTCACCGGACGCCTCCCGCTGCCTGGGTCGATCAGGCAATCAGCGCGCCGATCTGGGCTTCAGCAGCAGCAAAGGCCTTGTCGGCACCTTCGGCGCCCATCGCCAGGCCTTCGGCGTAGACGAACTCGACGTCGGTCAGGCCGAGGAATCCGAGGATGGTCTTCAGGTACGGAACCTGGGAGTCGGCCGGGGTATCGCGGTACATGCCGCCGCGGGCCAGGGCCACGTAGACCTTCTTGCCCTTGAGCAGGCCTTCCGGGCCGTTCTCGGTGTAGCGGAAGGTCACGCCAGCACGGGCGATGGCGTCGAGCCAGGTCTTCAGCTGCACCGGCACGCCGAAGTTGTACATCGGCACGCCGAGGACGATGACGTCGACGGACTGCACCTGGGCGATCAGCGCGTCGTCGAGGGCCACGCGGGCTGCCTGTTCGGCAGTACGCTGCTCGGCCGGGGTGAACAGCGCGCCCAGGGCGGCCTCGTCGAGGACCGGATGCGGGTTGCTGGCCAGGTCGCGCAGCTCGACCACTACGGCCGGGTTCTGCGCCTGCAGGCGGGCGGTGATGGTGTCGGCCAGGCGGGTGGAGTTGGCGCCGGCAGAACGGGCACTGGCGTTGATTTGCAGAATTTTCATGGTCATTCCTCTTGGGTGACTGATTAGGGTGCTCAATAGAGCGGCAGTTCGTTGGGGCGCAGGTCGAACAGCAGCACCTCGGCGTTGTCGCCGGCGCTGAAGTCGATTTCGCGAACGTTGCGCAGGCGCGCACCGTCGCCGGCGCTCAGGCGCTGGCCGTTGACGGTCAGCGCGCCGCGCGCCACCTGGATGTAGGCGAAGCGATTGGCCGGCAGCTCGAAGCGCTGCTGCTCGGCACCATCGAACAGCCCGGCATACACACGGGCATCCTGGTAGACCGACAGCGAGCCTTCGGCGCCGTCCGGGGAAATGATCAGGCGCAGCTTTCCACGCTTCTCGGCAGCATCGAAGTGCTGCTGCTGGTAGCGCGGCGTGACGCCCTTGCGGTTCGGCACGATCCAGATCTGCAGGAAGTGCACTAGCTCCTCACGCGAGGCGTTGTACTCGCTGTGCCGGATGCCGGTGCCGGCGCTCATCATCTGCACGTCGCCGGGGCGGATCACCGAGCCGGTGCCCATCGAGTCCTTGTGTTCCAGCGCGCCTTCGAGCACGTAGGAGAAGATTTCCATGTCGCGGTGCGGGTGGGTGTCGAAGCCGCGGCCCTCGCGGACGCGGTCGTCGTTGATCACCAGCAGGTCTGAAAAGCCCATGTGCTGCGGGTCGTAGTAGCTGCCAAAGGAAAAGCTGTGCTGCGAGTGCAGCCAGCCGAAATTGGCAAGACCGCGCGCTGCGGCAGGTCTGATTTCCAACATGTCGTTCTCCTGCGTGCCGGCTGTGGGACGGGGAGCCTCAGATGGCCCCCCTGCCCCGCAGCTTCAGGGTGTTAGTTCTTGATCGCTTCGAGGGCGACGGTGATGGTCACGTCGTCGCCCACGTGCGGGGCGTACTTGCCGGCGTTGAACTCGCTGCGCTTGATGACCACCTGGGCGTCGGCGCCGATGGCATCCTTCTTCAGCATCGGGTGCGGCATGCTGACGAAGTTGCTCACGGCCAGGGTGACCGGCTTGGTCACGCCCTTGATGGTCAGGTCGCCGTCCAGGGCCACCGGCTTGTCACCCTCGAAGCGCACCTTGGAGGACTTGAAGGTCGCAGTCGGGAACTGGGCGGTGTCGAGGAAGTCGGCGCCCTGGATGTGCTCGTTGAAGGTCGGGAAGCCGGTATCGACCGAGGTCATGTCGATGGTGATGTCGACCTTGGCAGTCTTGGCGGCCTTGTCGATCACCACGGTGCCGGTGGTCTTGTTGAAGCGGCTCAGCTGGGTCGACATGCCGAAGTGGCTGTACGAGAAGCGCGGGTAGGTGTGGGTGCCATCGACACTGTAGGTTTCCGGCGCGGCCATCGCGGAGGTGGCGGAAACGCTGGCGGCACCGGCGAGAACCAGGGCGGCGGACAGTTTGGTCAGAGCGTTCATGTGGGATTCCTGTGGTGTCTGGGTTGAATTCGGGGTGGTTGAGCGGATTACTGGCCAGCCGCTACGGCGACGCGGAAGCTGACCTGGATGTCGTTGGCGACGATGTCGAAAGCGGACCACTCGCCCTCGCCGATGGCGTAGTCGCCGCGCCGCAGGGTGAAGCTGCCCTCCAGCACACCGCTATCACCTTGTTCGCTGAAGGTGGCGGGGGCGACGACATCGCGGGTCGTGCCCTTGATGGTCAGCTTGCCGGCGGCCTCGTAACGGTTGTCGCCGAGCGCCTTGACGCTGACCACTTCGAAACGGGCGGTCGGGAAAGCCTGGCTGTTGAGCCAGTCCTTGCCGGCGACTTCGCCATCGTTTTCCGGCGTGCCGGTATCGATGCTCAGCAGATCGACGTCGATGACCGCCCTGCTGGCTTCCGGCTTGGCCGGGTCGAAGCTCAGCTGGCTGGCGGTAAAGGTCCGGAAGCGGCCGTCCATCGACACGCCCATCTGCTGATAGCTGAAGGCGATGTCGCTCTTGTCGGCCAGCACCTGCGTGTATTCGGCAGCGAAGACGCTCGGGGCCAGGCCGGAGGAGATCAGCGCAAGAGCGAGAGCAAGGCGTTTCATGTTCATTTCTCCGTGCCGTTGGCGGTCTGCGGCAGCATGCGAGTGAGGATGTCGTCGCGGTCGACGAAGTGGTGCTTCAGGGCGGCACCGACGTGGCCGAGCAGTACGGCGATCAGCGCCAGGTTCAGCCCCAGGTGGGTGGTCAGCAGCAGGTCACCGAGTGCCTTGTCGCGACCGAGCAGGTCGGGGATCGGCAACACGCCGAACCACACGGTCTGGAAGCCCTTGGCCGAGCTCATCAGCCAGCCCGACAGCGGGATGGCCAGCATCAGCACATACAGCGCGAAGTGCCCGGCATGGGCGGCCAGCTGGTGCAGCTTCGGCATGTGGGCTGGCAGCGGCGGCGGCGGATTGCCTGCCCGCCAGGCCAGGCGCAGCACCACCAGCAGGAAGGTGGTCACCCCGGCCCACTTGTGCCAGGAGTACAGCTTCAGCTTGCTCGGCGACAGCGGCAGGCCCTGCATGTAGAAGCCCAGCCCCAGCAGCCCCAGGATCAGGATCGCGATCACCCAGTGCAGGGTCTTGGCGGTTCCGGTGTATTGGCGGCTCACGTTCATCGTCCTCGGTGCAGCGATGCGTTGTGGGCATCGGCGATGGGGAAACTTTACGCGTGCGCACTGATGCCAGATAGAGGACAATCAAGAACACTCTGTTGACGTGAGAATCAACAATGAACCGACTCGATGCGATGAACCTGTTCGTGCGGGTGGCCGAACTGGGCAGTTTCTCGGCCGCCGCCTGCCAGCTCGGCGTGGCACGCTCGGTGGTTACCCGGCAGATCGCGGCACTGGAAGAGCACCTGGGCATCAAGCTCATGGTGCGCAGCACGCGGAGCCTGTCGCTAACCTCGGCAGGCAGCGCCTATCTGGAAAAGTGCCGGGTGATTCTCGAGCTGGTCGAAGAGGCCGAGGCCGGGGTGATGGAGGAGCGGCTGACCCCCAGCGGGCAACTGCGCATCAGTCTGCCGCTCAGCTTCGGCTTGCGCCGGCTGGTGCCGCTGCTTCTGGAGTTCTCGCAGGCCTACCCCGAGATCAGCCTGGCGATGGACTTCAGCGACCGGCAGCAGAACCTGATCGAGGAAGGCATCGATCTGTCGATTCGCATCACTGGCCAGCTCGATCCGGGGGAAATCGTCCGCAAGCTCGGCAGCAGCCGGCTGCTGATCGTCGCCGCTCCGGACTACCTGGCCCGGCATGGACGCCCACAGCAGCCCTCCGGACTCAGCGGCCATGCCTGCCTTGGCTACTCGCCACAGGCGAACAACCGCCCCTGGACCTTCCAGATTGACGGCCATCTGGAGTCCTTCTACCTGCCCTACCGCCTCCAGGCCAACAACGGCGACGCGCTGGCCGCTGCCGCCGCACAGGGCCTCGGCATCACCGTGCTGCCGGACTTCATCGCCGCCGACTATCTCGCGGCAGGCCAGCTGGAGACCCTGCTGGAAGCGTTCGAGCCGCCGGAGCTCGGCATCTATGCGGTGCTGCCCAGCAACCGCTACATGCCTCATCGTGTCCGGGTACTGATCGAGTTTCTGTCGAGCCGGCTGGCTGCCGCGCAATCAGTCTTGGAGTGATGGCGACTCGAGCTTCTCGGCACTGCTGTCGTCGCTGACGACGTTGGCGGTCTCAGCTTGCGCTGGATGATGCATTTGGCTGAACTGGGCAGCCATCGCGGTCAGGCTGGCCTGCAGCGCTTCTGCCTGCCGCGTCTGCACTGCCACGGCATCCACCAGGCGCGCCACTTCAGCCTGGAGATCGTTAGCCCGCGCCTGCAGCACCTCCTTGCCTGACTCCGACAGTGCGAGTCGATTCGCGAGACTGGCGAGCTCCTTCGCCTGGCGTTCCAGGTCGGTCTGATGGGCGGCCAGATCCTTTCGCATCTGCCTTGCCTCAGTCACGAAGCGCTCGTTATCACGGTTCAGCTGAGTCAATTCGTCCTGCTTGATGATCAGGACCTGCTGCAGCTGGCGAGTTTCCACCTGGAGCTGCTGAACCTGCGCCTCGTGACGCCGCTGCTCCTGCTCGCGCTGCTCCTTGCTGGCCAGTCGATAGTGCTCAAAGGCATCACGGGCATGCTGGTGCTTCTCTTCGAGCGAGAGGATCTGCGACTCTCGATCGGCCAGCCGTACGCCCAGATCCTGATTCGCCTGATGCAGTCGGGCGCACTCAATCATCGCTTGCTGCAACTGTTGATGGTCTTGCTGGTACGCCAGACGCACCTCCTGCAACTGCGTGGTCAAGCCCTCAGCCTCCCCCTCCAGCTGCTTGATGCGGACCTCCGACTGATGGAGGCGCTGCAGGTACTCAGCGCGCTCCTGCGCCAACGCCTCCCGCTCCTGGGCCACGGCAGCATGGGCCTCTTCCTGCATCCGCTCCGCCAGCTGGGCGACCTGGATGGTTAGCTGCTCACTCAGCGATTTTTCCGGCTTAATCGAACCAATATCCGTCTCTTCCAGCTCCTTCAGATAGCGGTGGATGGTGGTCTTGGAGCCGGTATTTCCCAGCTCGACACGCACCGCATCGATGCTTGGATGCTCGCCACGAGCCAGCAGCGCGCGTCGCGCTTGCTGGACCAACGCCTTGTTGATGCCGCCCCGAGCCATAGTGTGCCCCTACGATTTGATACTGTGGTACATAATACGTAATTACATGGCATTTTTAAACCAAGAAATACCGATTTTCCAATTTCTACAGAGACTTGATAATCACGAATTACCAAGTGATAGGCCGCAATGGAGCGTGCGTAGCTCCGTTTTCGAGTACGTTTGGGGCTGGTGCCGGCGATGAATTGCGGTGATCGAGCCGTAACGCCCGAACGGCGATGCGCATATCAACTCTTGGGAGGAAAAGCACCGGCAGGCCTGCGCGGCCACGCGGAACGCCTCATGCTGCGCCCATCGGTCGCGGCAGTCGTCGCGCCGGCTGTGCTATGGTCGCGCGCAACGGCCCATGGGCCATCCGCCATCACGAGGAGTCACCAACAATGCTGATTCGCACCCTGAGCCTGGCCGCCCTGCTCGCCTGCGCCCTGCCGAGCTTCGCCCAGGACTACACGACTGGGGACCTGACCATCAGCCAGCCGTGGTCGCGCGAGCTGCCGCCGAATGCGCCGGCCGGCGCCGCCTATTTCACCCTGCACAACCAGGGCGCCCAGGCCGATCGACTGATCGGGGCCAGCACTTCGCGCGCGCAGAAGAGCGAGCTGCACACCCATGTGCAGCAGAACGGTTTGATGAAGATGCAGCAGATTCCGGCCGTTGACATTCCCGCCAAGGGCGAGGTGGTGTTCCAGCCGGGAGGCAATCACGTGATGCTGTTCGGTTTGGGCAAGCCGCTGACTGCGGGCGAGCAGTTCCCGCTGACGCTCGAGTTCGAGAAGGCCGGCAAGGTCGAGGTGCAGGTTGAAGTCAAAACTGCCGATGGCCACGCCGGTCACGGCATGCCCATGCAGCACGGCGAACACAGCGGCCACTGACCGTTAGCGCCCGGCAGCGCCGCCGCTGCCGGGCACCCTGATGCTCAGAGGTAGCGACTGACCTCGATCAGGTTGCCATCTGGATCGCGAAAGTACACCGACTCGATCGGACCCAGCGCGCCGGTACGCCTTACCGGCCCTTCCTCTACAGCCACACCCTGCTCCGCCAGCTGCGCCTGCACCTGCGCCATCGACCATGCCGTAATCAGGCACAGGTCGATGGCGCCCGGCATCAGCTGCCGCGCCTTGGGCTCGAACTCGCGGCCGGCTTGGTGCAGGTTGAATTTCTGCTGACCGAATGCCAAGGCATGCCGGCCCTCGCCGAAGACCTCATGGCGCATGCCCAGCACGCGCCGATAGAAATCGACCGTGCGCTCGATGTCCGCCACGGTAAGGACCAGATGGTCCAGGCGCTCGATCATGGCTGCCCCATGCTCAGCGGCTCACCGGCGTGCGCATGGTGACGAACTCTTCGGCCGCCGAGGGGTGGATGCCGAGGGTTTCGTCAAACACCTGCTTGGTCGCCCCTGCCTTCAGTGCCACCGCCAGCCCCTGGATGATCTCGCCGGCTTCCGGGCCGACCATGTGGCAACCGAGCACGCGATCCGTGTCGGCATCCACCACCAGCTTCATCAGGGTGCGCTCCTGGCAGTCGGTCAGGGTCAGCTTCATGGCGCGGAAGCGACTCTCGAACACCTGCACCCGGTGACCCTGCTCGAGCGCCTGCTGCTCGGTCAGGCCGACGGTGGCGATGTTGGGCAGGCTGAACACGGCAGTAGGAATCAGCGCGTAGTCCACCGGACGGTATTCCGCGGGACGGTACAGCCGGCGCGCCACCGCCATGCCCTCGGCCAGCGCCACCGGCGTCAGCTGCACGCGGCCGGTCACGTCGCCGATGGCGAGGATCGAGGGCACGTTGCTGCGATATTCGTCATCCACTTGGATGAAGCCCCGCTCGTCCAGCGCTACGCCGGCACTCTCCAGCCCCAGATTGTCCAGCATCGGCCGGCGGCCAGTGGCGTAGAACACGCAATCGGCTTCCAGCACCCGACCGTCGCGCAGAGTCGCCCGCAAGCTGCCGTCGGCCTGGCGCTCGATGGCGGCGATGTCGCTGCTGAACTGCAGGTCCATGCCCTTCTTGCGCAGTTCTTCCTCCAGATGGGTGCGCACCGCCTCGTCGAAGCCGCGCAGGAAGCGCTCGCCGCGGTACAGCAGCGTGGTCTGCGACCCCAGGCCGTGGAAGATCGATGCGAACTCGACGGCGATATAACCGCCGCCGACCACCAGTACGCGCTTGGGCAGCTGCTCGAGATAGAAGGCTTCGTTGGAGGTGATCGCCAGCTCGCGACCCGGGATCTCCGGCACCTGCGGCCAGCCACCGACCGCGACCAGGATGTGCTCGGCGCTGTAATGCTGGCCGTTCACCTCGACCTCGTGGGCGCCAAGGATGCGCGCATGCCCTTCCAGCAGCGTCACCCCACTGTTCACCAGCAGATTGCGATAGATGCCGTTGAGGCGCTGGATTTCGTGGTTCTTGTTGGCAATCAGGGTCGCCCAGTCGAAGCGCGCACCCTCGACCGACCAGCCGAAGCCACCGGCCTGCTCCAGCTCGTCGGCGACGTGGGCGCCGTAGACCAGCAGCTTCTTCGGCACACAGCCGACGTTCACGCAGGTGCCGCCCAGATAGCGGCTCTCTGCCACCGCCACTCGTGCACCGAAGCCGGCGGCAAAACGCGCCGCACGTACGCCGCCGGAGCCAGCGCCAATCACAAACAGGTCGAAATCGAATGCCATGTCGGTCTCCTTGCCATGTGCGGGAAGCATATCACCCGCCCAAACAAAACCGCCCTGCACCGTTAGGTACAGGGCGGTCAGCTATCCAGCGATACTGCGGCTCAATCAGTAGGCTTTGCCGGCCTTGTAGATGTTCTCGAAGCAGAAGTTGGTCGCCTCGACATAGCCCTCAGCGCCACCGCAGTCGAAACGCTTGCCCTTGAACTTGTAGGCGATCACGCAGCCTTCCTGGGCCTGCTTCATCAGTGCGTCGGTGATCTGGATCTCGCCACCCTTGCCCGGCGCGGTCTGCTCGATCAGGTCGAAGATGTCCGGAGTCAGGATGTAACGACCGATGATCGCCAGGTTGGACGGCGCGTCTTCCGGCTTGGGCTTCTCGACCATGGCGTTGACCCGGTAGATGTCCTCGCGAATCATCTCGCCAGCGATCACGCCGTACTTGTGGGTTTCCTCGCGCGGCACTTCCTGGATGGCGACGATGGAGCAGCGGAACTGCTTGTACAGCTTGACCATCTGCGCCAGTACACCATCACCTTCCAGGTTCAGGCACAGGTCGTCGGCCAGTACCACGGCGAAGGGCTCGTCGCCGATCAGCGGGCGGCCGGTGAGGATCGCATGGCCCAGACCCTTCATCTCGATCTGGCGGGTATAGGAGAAAGTGCACTCGCTGAGCAGGCGACGGATACCGACCAGGTACTTTTCCTTGTCGGTGTCGCGGATCTGATGTTCCAGCTCGTAGCTGATATCGAAATGGTCTTCAATCGCCCGCTTGCCGCGGCCGGTCACGATGGAGATCTCGTTCAGGCCGGCATCCAGCGCTTCCTCGACGGCATACTGGATCAGTGGCTTGTTCACCACCGGCAGCATTTCCTTGGGCATCGCCTTGGTCGCTGGCAGAAAACGAGTACCGTAACCAGCCGCCGGGAAGAGACACTTCTTGATCATGGGAGAGAAGCCTTGCAGGTGTGGGAGTTCTGATCGCGCAGTCTAATCAGGGCGCTCGCGCCTTACAATCACTGCCCGTGATGCATATCGCCCCGTGTGCGGCTTCTTTTCAATAGTCACCCTTCCCATGCGCGCGGGAAGACGACTTCTACATGTCGACTAGTGGGGAGAGCACAAGGTTAGATGTATCCATGCAAGGATATAAATTTCATTATGTTAAATTGCGCATCATAGAAACACGTATCGCGATCCGGTCATAGTCAGAAATGCTGAGCAAGCGCAGCGCCAAACGTCTCGCCCAGTGCACCAGCGAGCCAGTTAAAATTCAGGCGTAAAAAAGCCGACCTTAAAAGTCGGCTTTTTGGGGTGCCCCATCTTGCCCAGGATATCCGCGAGCAAGTAGGCGTATTCGGATCAGTGCGATCCGCTCGGCCAACGCCGGAACAGTCGCCTTGATCTGGACTCTTCAATAAGTTGCTGCGATCCGATCATTGCGACCCATAAATGAGTCGATGCCGACGCTGGTACTCCTCATAGGACAGCCCTTCTCGCTCATGAGCTGCTGAAGTTGCATCGCCTGCCACTGGCTCTGGCTCATGGATCCGTTTGCAGGTGCTGCACCGGCAGGCTCCTCCACGTGCTGTTGGCCCGCCCCCAGACCCTGCCGAAAAGCCGCCGATCGCGCGTATAATCGGCGCCTTTCAAAAGCTGCCGGGTTGCCTCCGGCCCTGACGTGGACGCCCCCATGCTGCGCATCACCGAACTCAAACTGCCCCTCGACCACACCGATGACGACCTGCGCGCCGCCGTGCTGCAGCGCCTGGGCATCGCCGATGCCGAGCTGCTCGACATCCAGCTGTTCAAACGCAGCTACGACGCCCGCAAGAAGTCCAGCGAGCTGCTGTTCATCTACGCCCTGGACGTCAGCGTGCGTGACGAAGCTGCCCTGCTCGCCAAATTTGCCGACGACCGGCAAATCAGCCCTACCCCGGACATGAGTTACAAGTTCGTCGGCCACGCGCCCGAGCAGCTGGAGGAGCGTCCGCTGGTGGTGGGCTTCGGCCCGTGCGGCATCTTCGCCGGCCTGGTGCTGGCGCAGATGGGCTTTCGTCCGATCATCCTCGAGCGCGGCAAGGAAGTGCGACAGCGCACCAAGGACACCTGGGGCCTGTGGCGCAAGGGCGTGCTCAATCCCGAGTCCAACGTGCAGTTCGGCGAAGGCGGTGCGGGAACCTTCTCCGACGGCAAGCTGTACAGCCAGATCAAGGACCCCAACTTCTTCGGTCGCAAGGTGCTGGAGGAGTTCGTCAAGGCCGGCGCTCCGGAAGAGATCCTCTACGTCAACAAGCCGCACATCGGCACCTTCCGCCTCACCGGCATGGTCGAGAACATGCGTGCGGAGATCATCGCCCTCGGCGGCGAGGTGCGCTTCGAGCAGAAGGTCAGCGACCTGCTGATCGAGGATGGCCAGCTGCGCGGCGTGCAGCTGGAGAGCGGCGAGCAGATCGCCAGCCGGCATGTGGTGCTGGCCCTCGGCCACAGCGCCCGCGACACCATGCGCATGCTCCACGGCCACGGCGTGTTCATGGAGGCCAAGCCGTTCTCCGTGGGCTTCCGCATCGAGCACCCGCAGTCGGTGATCGACAAGGCGCGCCTGGGCAAGTATGCCGGCCACCCCAAGCTCGGCGCCGCCGACTACAAGCTGGTCCACCACGCCAAGAACGGCCGCACGGTGTACAGCTTCTGCATGTGCCCCGGCGGCACCGTGGTGGCCGCCACCTCGGAACCGAACCGGGTGGTGACCAACGGCATGAGCCAGTACTCGCGCAACGAGCGCAACGCCAACTCCGGTCTCGTGGTGGGCATCACCCCCGAGCAGGACTACCCGGACGGCCCGCTGGCCGGCATCGAGCTGCAGGAGCGCTTGGAGTCCCTCGCCTATGAGCTCGGCGGTCGCAACTACGAGGCCCCGGCGCAGCTGGTCGGCGACTTCATCGCCGGCAAGCCGTCCACCACCCTGGGCAGCGTCGAGCCGTCGTACAAGCCGGGGGTAAAGCTGCAGGATCTGGCCGCGGCTCTGCCGCCCTTCGCCATCGAGGCGATCCGCGAGGCCCTGCCGGCCTTCGACAAGCAGATCCGCGGCTACTCGATGCACGACGCGGTGCTCACCGGCCTCGAGACACGCACCTCCTCGCCGGTGCGCATCACCCGCGGCGCCGACCTGCAGAGCCTCAACGTCAAGGGTCTGTTCCCGGCCGGCGAAGGCGCCGGCTATGCCGGTGGCATCCTCTCCGCCGGGGTCGACGGCATCCGCATCGCCGAAGCCGTGGCCCGCGACCTGCTGGGGCTGCCCCACGACGCCTGAATGGCGACTACGTCTGCAAGCCGCTTCCTCCTGAGGCTGAAAACCTCCGGAGGCTCGACTGCAGATAGCCACGTACGGTGAACTGCGCTCCCCGCTGGCGCAGTTCACCGGTCATGCTTGCTTGTCACCGCTGTCGAGAGAAGCGCCCAGACGCTCTCCGACGGGTCAATTCAGGATGGGACACGCGGGAGTGGCCACTTGAGAATCTGAATTGCCTTGTCCAACTGGCCACTAACCTCTGCCAGCGCCTCGTGGCTTTGCTTGCCGCTGATTACTTCCTGAATCAGCTGATGCGCATGCTCCACCAGTTTGGTAATGGCAATGCGCTCCTGGTCTCGAGCCTCCAACTCCAGCTCGATCGCACGACTAGCATCCCACCGCTCGCACTCCCCCTGCGGGCTGTCATGGTTTCCACTCATCTTGTCGTCCATCGTGGTTCCCTCTTGTTGTCATTGTTATTTAGCGAGTGTTGCTGCCGCGGCTGCCAGCTCGAGGCTCTGTCAAGCTCGCCAGCAGCCCAGCAGTGGCCGGCCCCTACGCGAGGCATGCCCGCAATTAATTGGCCCCGAGAGTGCCGCGTGCCATGTATTTGCTGCCGACCACTTGACGATATCTGGAAATCTACTAAGAAGATTTGCCGTGAGTCATTGCGACGTTTTACGTATAGAAGTCTAGTGCATATGGACGCTTTGATTTCGAGGTGGCGAGACAGGGCCAGAACGGATGCGGATCCAAGCAGGAAGGTGGCACTGCGGGTGGAAACGACAAGCCCCGCGCTGGACGAAGCCAAAAAGCCCCCCCCCCGCAGCTACGCTTTTAATCCTGTTTAGGCGATGGACCGAGCGACGATTGCATAGGTAGCAGGCTGACTGCCGTCGCACAGAAGGCGATCCGCCTGACCAGGACCACGATGCGATTTGAAGGAATAGCATTGAGTCCGAGCACTGGGTAGTTGCTGAAAGCTGAAGGTATATGGTGCCTGGGACGGGACTCGAACCCGTATGCCGTTTTAGCGGCGGCGGAGTTTAAGTCCGCTGTGTATACCATTTCACCACCCAGGCCCTGCAACTGCGGGCCATTGCAGCCCGCCATACCCTTTTGCCACCCCATCGGGATATGCAACTGCGCAGTACTGAAATCCTGCGATTTCAGTAGCTTACACGGAAATCGTTTCCAAAACACCCATGAAATCCCCCGACCGAACTTCGACCCAGCCAACCTCTGGGACTCTTTTCTGGCCTACACGAGACACCTGATAGGGAGACTCACCAGAAAGCCCTGGACGCCCTGGCTATCCCCCCACCCTCCACAATTCGCTAACCCGTGTCGTAAAGCTCTGGCTCATCAATTCCCGCCGCATCCCCCAGTCGGGCGCGGCCGGGGCGCTGGCAGGGCGCATAGTACCCCTGCCCCACTTGGCGTTGATCTTGTCCATCACCTCCATCACCCGCTCGGCCGCGGCCGACTGCTCGGCGGTGAACAGGTCGGGCGTATACTCGCCGCACCGGCGCAGGTCGAGCAGCAGCACCTCGGCCTTGCTGAAGGCGAAGCCCTCCCGGTAGACCAACTCCAGACCCTCAGTCGCGGTGCGGATGATCAGCCGGGTATCGTCGGTCGGGTATGGCAGCTCGCAGATCACGCCCTTGGCGAACTTCGGCTCGGCCGGGTTGAACATGCCGGTGCGGATGCTCACCCGTACCTTCTTGCACAGCGAGCCCTGGGCACGCAGCTTCTCGCTGGCCCGGGCGGCGTAGGTGGCCACCGCCTCGCGGATCGGCGCCAGCTCATGCAGGCGCTGGCCGAACATCCGGCTGCAGCAGATCTCCTGCTTCGCCGCCGGCTCGTCCTCCAGGCCCAGGCAGGCGGTGCCGCGCAGCTCACGGGCGGTCTTCTCCACCACCACCGAAAAGCGCTTGCGGATCGTCCAGGGATCGGCCTGGGCCAGATCCCACGCCGTGCGGATACCCCTCTCCGCCAGCTGCTCGGTCAGCTTACGGCCGATGCCCCACACCTCGCCCACCTCCACCGCCCGCAACAGCTTGTCGCGGCGCTGCGGGTCACGGAGGTCCACCACCCCGCCCGTCTGCCGCTGCCAGCGCTTGGCCGCGTGGTTGGCCAGCTTGGCCAGCGTCTTGGTGCTGGCAATCCCCACCCCCACCGGAATGCCCGTGCAGCGCAGCACTGTAGTGCGCATCTGCCGCCCCAGAGTCTCCAGGCTGCCCGGCATACCCGACAGGTCGGCGAACGCCTCGTCGATGCTGTACACCTCCAGCGCCGGCGCCATGCCCTCGAGCAGCGTCATCACCCGCTGGCTCATGTCGCCATACAGCGCATAGTTCGAGGAGAACGCCACGATGCCGTGGCGGCGCAGCGTGGCGCGGATCTGGAAGAACGGCTCGCCCATTTTCACCAAGGGCTTGGCCTCGGCGCTGCGCGCGATCACGCAGCCGTCGTTGTTGCTCAGCACCACGATGGGCGTGCGCGCCAGATCGGGGCGGAACACCCGCTCGCAGCTCGCGTAGAACGAGTTGCAGTCGATCAGCGCGAAGGCCGGCTCAACGCGGCTCATGGCAGCGCACGCTGAAGCGCACCACACCCCAAATGGTCAGCTCGTCGCCTTCCAGGATGTAGCGTGGCGCATAGCGCGGATTCTCGGCGCGCAGCACCACCTGGCGGCCCTCGCAGGTGAGGCGTTTGACCAGCGGCTCGCTGTTCAGCGCGGCGATCACGATGTCGTTCGGCTCCGCCTCGCGCGAGCGATCGACCACCATCAGGTCGCCGTCGAAGATGCCGACGCCCTCCATGCTGTCGCCGGCAGCGCGCACCAAGTAAGTGTGCGGGGCGTGGATGTCGAGGATCTCGTCCAGGGAGATCTCCCGCTCCAGATGGTCCTGCGCCGGGCTGGGGAAGCCAGCGGGGATGCGGAAGCCGTACAGCGGCAATGGCTGGCCGCCGGGGACGAGACGGATGGCGTTGAGGAAAGGCATGGCGGCATCTCTAATACTGTATTTATATACAGTATTCGAGCCAGGCCGTGACTGACAAGAGCCAACGACGAGCGGGCGCCGGTCAGCCTCCGGCCGGATACCTATCGGTCAGACCCGCGACTTCGGATCGCGGCCGGCACCGAGGAGGAAGAGAAGTTGGGATGGGCATGGGGTCACCGGGCTGCCGCTCCTTCCGAGCAACGCCCCTCAATCCCGCCCACCATCGGACGACCACGTCGCCGTCACGAATACTTGAGGACCAGTTTCTCGAGCTTGGATTTGCCGATTTTCGACCAGGACTTCATGTCAAACCGGAGCTCTGCCAGCGCACACGTTGGCATGTTGGTGCTTTTGCCTGAAAGGCGCTGCACAAGCTCCGACAGCGTCGGGTTATGACCGGCCAACATCACGCGGTTCTGCTTGTCGTCCAGCGCCTGGATGAGCTGCAGCAGTTCATCCACGGCCCCCGCGTAAAGCCGTTCATCCTGCACGATGTTTTTACGCTTGAAATCGAGCTTCCTGGCAATGGCTCCCGCGGTTGCAAGCGCCCTTTTCGCCGGGCTCGAAAGAATCATGTCGACTACCACATCGCGCTCAGCCAAGCGCTTGCCCATCTTCACTGCATCCCTCTTGCCCTTGTCGGTCAAAGGGCGATCCCTGTCGGACAACATGGCGTCATCCCAACTCGACTGCGCGTGGCGAACCAGGAACAGCACTTTCATGGCACCCATCCTATTTGGCTCGATGGCTTGCCACTGAGACTAGCGCTGACAGCTTACAGCGCCATTGCAGCGGGGCGAGGCACCATGTACTCAACATCGCCCGCGAGCGGGGGCTGACCGACACGGAAGCCCCAGCGCCGCTGCGCGGCGGAGCAAGGCTTCGGAAACGATAGAGGAAAGTTTCGGAAACCGCCCAAACTGCAGACGTAAAAAAGCCCCGTAGATGCTTGATCTACGGGGCTTCTGTACTGGAGGCCGAGGTCGGAATCGAACCGGCGTACACGGATTTGCAATCCGCTGCATGACCACTCTGCCACCCGGCCTCAAAATGAACACTTTAACTGCAAGCATTCATCACGAAAATTGGAGCGGGAAACGAGACTCGAACTCGCGACCCCGACCTTGGCAAGGTCGTGCTCTACCAACTGAGCTATTCCCGCTTCGTGGTGACGGGCGCCATTCTATATGAACTGGACCCGCTGTCAACTCTTTGATTCAAAAAAGTTATTTCCCGTTGGCACCGTTGCTGAGGTGAGGCCAGGCGGCACGCAGGTACTGCACCATGGACCACAGGGTGAGGCCGGCCGCGACGATGAGCAGGCCGTAGCCAAGACCAACCCAGAAGTCCATGCGCGGAGGGTTACCGAGCAGGATGACCAACGCCACCATCTGCGCTGTGGTCTTCCATTTGCCCAGATTGGAGACTGCCACCTGGGCACGCGCACCGAGCTCGGCCATCCACTCACGCAGGGCCGACACCACGATCTCCCGACCGATGATGATCATTGCGGGCAGGGTCAGCCACAGGTTGCCGTGCTCTTCGACCAGCAACACCAAGGCCACCGCCACGATCAGCTTGTCCGCCACCGGGTCGAGGAAGGCACCGAACGGCGTGCTCTGCCCCAGGCGCCGGGCCAGATAGCCATCCAGCCAGTCGGTGGCACTGGCCAGCGCAAAGACGGCACTGGCCGCCCAGTAGCGCCAGTCGAACGGCAGATAGAACAACCCGATGAACACCGGGATGAGCAGCACGCGCAGGATGGTCAGCAGATTCGGGATATTCATCGGTACCTTTGATATTCAAAGAGTTGCGTCATTCTACTCACTGTGCAGGACAGCATAAATCAACTCTGCAAGCTTTTTGCTGATACCCGGGGCCTTGGCGATTTCCTCGACGCTGGCCCGCGCCAGTTCCTGCAGCCCGCCGAAATGCTTGAGCAGGTCGCGCCGCCGCTTGGGACCGACCCCCGGCACCTCCTCCAGACTCGAGGTGCGCCGCGCCTTGCCACGCCGAGCCCGGTGGCCGGTGATGGCGAAGCGATGCGCCTCGTCGCGGATCTGCTGGATGAGGTGCAGCGCCGGCGAGTCGCCCGGCAGGGTGAATTCGTGCTCGGCATCGTTCAGGTAGAGGGTTTCCAGGCCCGGCTTGCGGGTCACGCCCTTGGCCACGCCGAGCAGGACCAGGTCGACCACCGCCAGCTCCTGCAGCACCTCGCGCGCCATGTTCAGCTGACCCTTGCCACCGTCCACCAGCAGGATGTCGGGCATCTTGCCTTCGCCGTCCTTGAGCCGGCGAAAGCGCCGGGTCAGCGCTTGATGCATGGCGGCATAATCGTCGCCGGCGGTCACACCCTCGATGTTGAAACGGCGGTAGTCGGACTTCAGCGGCCCCTCCGGGCCGAATACCACGCAGGAGGCGACAGTGGCCTCGCCGCTGGAGTGGCTGATGTCGAAGCATTCCAGGCGCTGCGGCGGCTCGTCCATACCCAACGCTTCACCGAGCGCCTCCATGCGCGCAGCGACATGCTGGCGGTTGGCCAGCCGCGCCGCCAGCGCCTGCTCGGCATTGGTCACCGCCAGCTGCTGCCAGCGTGCGCGGGTACCGCGCACGCGGTGGCTGATGCTCAGCTCGCGGCCGCGCACCTCGGCAATCGCCGCAACCAGCGCGGCGAAGTCCTCATGCTCGCAATTGACGATCAGCTCGTTCGGCAGGTCGCGCTCGCTGCTGCCCAGATAGTACTGGCCGAGGAAGGCCGCCAGCACGTCGGCCGCAGCCTCCTCGATGGCCACCTGCGGAAAGAAGTTCTTGCTGCCCAGCACCCGTCCGCCACGCACGGTGATCAGGTGTACGCAGGCGCCGCCGGGGCTGACCATCGCCGCGACCACATCGACGTCGCCGGTGCCACCTTCCATGCTCTGCTGGTCCTGCACCCGACGCAGCAGCGCGATCTGGTCACGCAGCTCGGCGGCACGCTCGAAGTCGAGGGCGGCGGCGGCCGTCTCCATGGCGGCACTCAGTTCGTCGGTCAGCACATTGCTGCGCCCCTCGAGGAACAGCACCGAACGACGCACGTACTCGGCGTACTCCTCGCGGTCGACCAGGCCGACGCAAGGCCCCTTGCAGCGCTTGATCTGGTATTGCAGGCAGGGCCGGGTGCGATTCTTGAAATAGCTGTCCTCGCACTGGCGCACCTGGAAGGTCTTCTGCAGCAGATTGAGGCTCTCGCGGATCGCCAGGCCACTGGGGTAAGGACCGAAATAGCGCCCCTTCTGCTTCTTCGCGCCACGGTGGATACCCAGGCGCGGGTATTCGTCCGCGCTGGACAGGAACACGTAGGGATAGGATTTGTCGTCGCGCAGCAGGATGTTGTACGGCGGCCGCCACTCCTTGATCAGCGTCTGCTCCAGGAGCAGCGCCTCGGTCTCGTTGGCGGTGATGGTGGTCTCGACCTGCGCGATGCGCGCCACCAGCGCGGCGGTCTTCGGCGCCAGCCCGCTCTTGCGGAAGTAGCTGGCCAGGCGTTTCTTCAGGTTGTTGGCCTTGCCGACATACAGCAACCGGGCCTCGGCATCGAACATCCGGTACACGCCCGGGCGAGCGCTGCAGGCGGCAAGAAAGCCGCTGCTGTCGAACACGGCGCTCATCTCAGCTGTCGACTTCGACCATGCCGTGGCGAATCGCCAGCACGGCCAGTTCGACATCGCTGGTAATCTCGAGCTTGTCGAAAATGCGGTAGCGGTAGGTGTTCACCGTCTTCGGCGACAGGCACAGCTTGTCGGAGATGCTCTGCACCTTCTGGCACTCGGCGATCATCAGGGCGATCTGCATCTCGCGTTCGGAGAGCAGGTCGAAGGGCGTCGCATCGGCCTGCGGCTGGAACGGCTTGAGCGCCAGCTGCTGGGCGATATCGGCGCTGATGTAGCGCTGACCGGCAAACACCTGGCGGATCGCCTTGATCATCTCCTCCAGCCCTGCCCCCTTGGTCAGGTAGCCCGACGCGCCGGCCTGCAGCAGCCGCGTGGGAAACGGCTCCTCGTCGCAGGCGGTGACGGCAATCACCCTGATGTCGGGGTGACTGCGGATGATCTTGCGGGTCGCCTCGAGGCCACCGATGCCGGGCATCTTCACGTCCATCAGCACCAGATCCGGCTTGAGTTCGCGCGCACGCAGCAGGGCCGCCTCGCCGGAGTCGGCCTCGCCCACCACAGTCACACCGTCCACATCGGCCAGCATGCGCCGGATGCCGGTGCGCACCAGGTCGTGGTCATCCACGACGAGCACGTTGATCACGCCATACCTCGGTAATGCCACAATGGCTTGTCTGGGAATCTTGAAATCGCCGGGAACCTTAACAAATGGAACCGGCAAATGACAGATCGCCCTGCCCGCCCTGGAGGATCGTCGGCGCTGTGCAGGCCGCGCCGCGAGTTGTTCGACGCTCGCATGGCCGATGCTGTAAACAACTCTGGAGCAGCCGGGCCGCAGGGCGGTAAAAACCAGCGATTAATTGTTGTTTTATGCGAATCTCGTCACATAAAATCGACGAATCATAACCTTTTGAAGACGCGCGACATCCGCGGCGCCCCCAGCTGCTGGCGTCGAGAAGCCCCCGCGGAGTTCCGCCATGAGCATCGACACCCGCAGCAAGCTGATCACCCTGATGATCATCGTGCTCGCCCTCCTCACCCTGGGCGCCACCTTTCAGCACGCCAACCTCCTGCAGGAGCGCGAGCAGGCCGCTATCCAGCTCGACGAAGCGCAGGCCGCCGTCGACTTGCTCGCCGACAGCAGCGATCTGCTGACCAATGCGGTACGCGCCTACGCGGTGACCGGCGACGAGCACTATCGACAGCTGTTCCAGAGCGAGCTGGACACCTTCCGCTCCCGCGAGAAGGCCGTCGACCGCCTGCAGGCATTGGGAGCGGCACCCAGCGAGCTGGACTTGATCGCGCAGGCCAAGCACAACTCCGACCAACTGCTCCACCTGGAAAGACAGGCCTTTGCCGCCATGGGTGGGGGCGACCGCCAGACCGCCCTGACGCTGGTCTATGGCGTCGATTATGTGCAGGCCAAGGATTCCATCGTGTCGCCGATCGATGAGGCCCGGCACCTGATCGATGTACGCCTATCCGAGCGAATCGCGCTGCTCTCGAAGCAGGCGCGACTGGTCGACGCTGCGGCGCTCGGCCTGCTGATCGTCACCGTACTGGCAGTGCTGGCCAGCTTGCAGCTGTTCTACCGGCGCAGGCTGATCGCCCCGCTTACCAGCATGACAGCCAAGACCCGCCGTCTGCTGGCCGGCGACGACAGCGTGCGCTTCGACGAAAGCATTCACGGGGCAGAAATCGCCGATCTGGCGCATGCCCTCGAAGACTCGCGCCAGGCCAGCCTGACCATCCAGCAACAGGCGAGCCAGCTGCACCAGCAAGCCCGCGAGCTGGCCTCCGAGCAGGAGCGCATCCAGCAGACCGTGGCCTGGTTTGGCAGCATCATCGAGTCCGCTCCCGACGGCATCCTGGTCGTCGACGACAAGGACACCATCGGCCTGGCCAACCCGAAGGTCGAAAGCCTGTTCGGCTACTCGCAGGGCGAACTGATCGGCCGGCAACTGACCACGCTGGTCCCGGGCGATGGCCATGACCTCTACGCCGAACTGCGCACCCGGGCGCTAAAGGATGGCGAATACCTGCCGCCGATGCGCCAGCAAGGGCTGCACAAGGGGGGCGGACAATTCCCGATCGAGGTGAGTCTTTCCCCTCTGCCGGCACTGGGTAGCAGCCCCGCCACGCTGTGCATCATGATCCGCGACAGCTCCGAGCGAGAGCAGACCGAGCGCGAACTGCAGATGGCCCGCATCCAGGCCGAGAAAGCGGCCCAGGCCAAGTCCGACTTTCTCGCCAACATGAGCCATGAAGTCCGCACCCCGATGAACTCGATCATCGGCATGACCCACCTGGCACTGCAGACCCGCCTGGACGCCCAGCAACACGATTGCCTGCGACAAATCCAGGGCGCCAGCGAGCAGCTGATGGCGTTGCTCGACGACATCCTCGACTTTTCGCGGATCGAGGCCGGCCAGCTGATGCTCGAGCACGAGCCCTTCAACCTGCAGGACCTCCTCGACTCGGTCAGCCAGCGCTTCGAGGAACAGGCGCGCACCAAGGGGTTGCGCTTCATCTGCACGGCGGCGGAGCTGCCGCCGCGGCTGGTCGGTGACGCCGCAAGGATTGCCCAGATCCTCGCCAACTACGTCGACAACGCGATCAAGTTCACGCCCCAGGGCGAAGTCGAGATCAGCATGCGAGGGCGACGGGCGGGCAACAGCGAGCTCACCCTCGAGGTCTTCGTCCGCGATACCGGCATCGGCCTGACCGAGGAGCAGCAAGGCGCACTGTTCGACAGCTTCTACCAGGCCGATGCTTCCAGCACCCGCAAGTACGGCGGCACCGGCCTCGGGCTGGCGATCGCCAAACGGCTCGCCGAACTCATGGACGGCACGGTCGGCGTCGAAAGCCAGTACGGCCGCGGCAGCACCTTCTGGTTCAGCATTCCGCTCGGCATCGCTAGCAGTAGCCTGCAGCAATGGCTGCCGAACCTCGATCTGCAGGGTTGTCGGGTGCTGCTGGCCGAGGACAACGAGGTCAACCAGCGATTGGTCAGCAAGCTGTTGCAGCATGTCGGCATCGTGGTCGAGATCGCCGAGAACGGCAGCGTGGCAGTCGAGCGGGTGCGCCAGCAGGACTACGACCTGGTGCTGATGGACATGCAGATGCCCGTGCTCGACGGCGAAGGCGCCACCCGGGAAATCCGCCAGATGGGCCCGCGTGGCCAGTTGCCGATCGTAGCCATCAGCGCCAGCGCCATGCCGCAGGACCGCCAGCGCTGCTTCGCCGCCGGCATGAATGACTTCCTCCCCAAGCCGCTCAAGGTCGCAGATCTGTATGCCTCCCTGCGCCAATGGATCAAGACTCCGCCAGCCGCCCCTCGCGGTGCCGACTTGATCGCGCAGCCTGCTGCCGAAACAGCGGGGCCCGCCCTGCCGGCGATTGCCGGACTCGACACCGGCGAAGGATTGCAACGGGTCCTCGGTGACCGCACGCTGTACCTGGACCTGCTGCGCCGCCTGGTGGAAAGCGAGGAGAACACGCTGCGCAATATCCGTAGCGCACTGGAACAGAATGAACTGGTCACCGCCGAACGCCTGGCGCATACCCTCAAGGGCCTGGCCGGCACCGTCGGTGCCACGGCCGTCATGAGCGGCGCGGCCGAGCTGGAACAGGCGCTGCGCAGCCAGGCGTCGGCCGCGCTGACCGAGCACGCCCTGACGCGCCTGGAAACCCGCCTGGCGCCTCTGCTGAGCGACCTGCAGCGATTTTTCGTCGAGCACGACGAGCCGCCACACGCCGCGGCCATCGACCTGCAACAGCTGGCACAGGTCTGCCAGAAGCTGGCCGGTTATCTCGCGGAGGACGACGCCGAGGCGGTCACCTGGCTCAACCAGCAATCCGCGGCGCTGCGCACGGCCTTTCCCGACGCTTACCCACAGCTCGAGCATGCGATCAATCATTTCGAATTCGACAAGGCGCTGGCATTCTTACGCTCGCTGATGGCCCACCAGCAAGTCGACTCAAGCAGACCGAGAACAGCCTGACGATGGACGAGAGCAAGAAACCGACGATCCTGATCGTCGATGACAACCCCAACAACCTGGTGCTGGTCAACAACCTGCTCAAGCACGACTACCGGCTCAAGGTCGCCAACAACGGGCAGACCGCGCTGCGCATCGCCGCTGCACAGGAGCAGCCCGACCTGATCCTGCTGGACATCATGATGCCGGAAATGGATGGCTACGAAGTCTGCAGCCGCCTCAAGGCCGATCCCCGGCTGCGCGACATTCCGGTGATCTTCCTCACCGCACGTACCAGCATCGAGGACGAGCAGCACGGCCTGGAACTGGGCGCGGTGGACTATATCACCAAGCCGATCAGCCCGCCGGTCATGCTCGCCCGGATCCGCACCCACCTGAAGCTCAAGGCTTCGGCCGACTTCCTGCGCAACAAAAGCGCATATCTCGAGCAGGAAGTGCAGCGGCGCACGCGCGAAACAGTGGCGGTGCAGGATGCAACCATCGAGATGATGGCCTCGCGGGCAGAAACCCGCGACAACGAGACCGGCAACCATATTCGCCGCACGCAGAGCTACGTGCGCGCCTTGGCCGAACGCCTGCGCCAGCACCCGCGCTTCGCCGACTTCCTGACCACGGCCAACATCGAGTTGCTGTTCAAGTCGGCGCCGCTGCACGACATCGGCAAGATCGGCATACCCGACAGCATCCTGCTCAAGCCCGGCCGCCTCGACCAGCGCGAGTTCGACGTGATGAAGACCCATGCCCGTCTCGGCGGCGAGGCCATCGCCCAGGCCGAGCGCATGACCGGCCGGCCGGTGCCCTTCCTGCACATTGCCAAGGAAATCGCCTACAGCCACCACGAGAAATGGGACGGCAG
>DATCUN010000026.1:0-24784 GCA_036561825.1 Pseudomonas sp. | reverse complement strand
CACCGGGAAGCGCTGCGCCGGGCGCAGCCAGTCGCGGCTGTTCTCCACGCTGGGCAGGCTGCCGGGGGCGGTGCTCTGCCCGACGCTGACGCCGTAGCCGACGCTGCGTACCCGACCTTCGAACACCTCGCCAGGCAGGACATCCAGCACTATGGCTACCGGAGTATCGGGCTCGAGACGTCCCAGGTTGTTCTCGGTCATGTCTGCACTGATCCACACGTCCTGGATGGTGATCAGGGTCATCACCGGATTGCCCGCCGCGGCGAACTGGCCGACATCGGTGCGCAGGTCGGTGATCAGGCCGGTCGAGCCTGCCCGCACCTGGGTATTGGCCAAGTCCAGCTCGGCCTTCTCCAGGGAGGTGGCGGCGCTGCGCAGCAGGGCGTTCTGTTCATCACTGCCGCCTTGCTGTTCGCGCGCCCGCTGCACTTCGGCGCGGGCCGCGGCGACCTGCTGATGGACTGCTCGTAGGTCGCGCGAGACACCTCGAGGCGGCGCAGGGAGATGGTGCCCGGGTCCTCGCGGTACAGCCGCTCGAGGCGATCCCGGTCCTGCTTCGACTTCAGCTCGTTGGCCTCGGCGGCGCGCTGCGCGGCCTGTGCCGAGTCGATGCCGGCGGTGCTGGCGGCGATCTGCCGACGGGTCGACTCGAGGTCGGCGCGCGCACGCTCGACGGCGATCTGGTACTGCTGCGGATCTACCTCGAAGAGGACCGCGCCGGCCTCGACCACCTGGTTGTCGCGCACCAGCACCTTGGTCACCCGACCCGCCACCTCGGCGGCCACCGGCACCACGAAGGCCTCCACCCGCGCCTGCTGGGTGTAGGGCGTGAAGCGGTCGGCCAGCAGGTACCAGAGCAGGCTCAGGACGATCACCGAAACCACCCACTTCACCCCCTTGCTCACCGGGTCGGCGGTCGGCGTCGCCTTCTTGGGTGCCGGAGCGGGGGGAGCGGGCTGCGTTTCGTCATTCATTTTCGCTTTCCTTATCGGGCGCCGGGGCGTCACTGGCCGCTGGCTCGTCCAGCAGATCGTCCCAGTTGGTGCGTTCTTGCATCTGCGCGTGGCTGGCCGGATCGACCCGCGGCTGGGCGCTGTGCCAGCCGCCGCCGAGGGCCTTGTACAGGGCGATCAGGCTGCTCACCGCACTGTTGCGGGTCACCAGGTAGTTGTCCTGTTGCACCAGTAGCGCGCGCTGGGCATCCAGTACGCGCTGGAAGTCGGCGTAGCCTTCGCGGTACTGGGCGTTGGCCAGGGTCAGCGAGCGCTCGGCGGAGATCGCCGCCTCGCGCAGGATGATCTCGCGCTCCAGCGCCTTGCTCAGGCCGCGGGCGGCATCGTCGGCCTCGCGCGCCGCCTGGCGCACGCTGTCGCGGTAGACCTCGATCAGTTGTTGCAGGCGGGCGTCCTGCACCCGCACGTTGTTGGTGATGCGCCCGTAGTCGAAGATATTCCAGCGCAGGCTGGGGCCACCGACCAGATCGAGGGTATCGGGTGCGCCGTCCAGCGAACTGGTCGACCAGACGATGCTGCCCAGCAGGCTC
This sequence comes from Pseudomonas sp., assembly GCA_036561825.1. GTDB lineage: Bacteria > Pseudomonadota > Gammaproteobacteria > Pseudomonadales > Pseudomonadaceae > Geopseudomonas. Next base: position 23,241 of record DATCUN010000026.1, on the reverse strand, counting down.
AGCGAGGGGTAGAGATCGGCCTTGGCCACGCCGATCAGCGCCGACTGGGCGGCGACCGTGAGTTCGGCGGCGCGGATGTCCGGGCGGCGGCGCAGCAGGTCGGCCGGCACGTCCTGCAGCACGGCACGGTCGACCAGCGGGATCAGGCCTTCCCGCTCGGCCAGCTCCGTCAGCGGGCCGGGCGGGCGGCCGATCAGCACAGCCAGGGCATTGCGGGTGCGCGCCACCTGATCCTCGAACTCGGGGAGGCTGCTCAGGGTGCCCAGGTACTGGGTCTTGGCCTGTTGCAGGTCGAGTTCGTCGCTCTCGCCGCTGGTGAACAGGCGCTCGGTGATCTCGTAGCTGCGCCGCTGGTGCGCGGCGTTCTCGCGGGCGACGCGCAGGCGCGCCTCGGTGGTGCGCAGGGCGAAATAGGTTTCCGCCACCTGGGCGCGCAGCAGCACCAGCACGTCCTCGTAGTTGGCCTCGGCGGCGAAGTAGGCGGCATCGGCCGACTCGATGGCGCGGCTGAAACGGCCCCAGAAGTCCAGCTCCCAGCCGATGTCGAAGCCCAGGCTGTGCTGCCAGAAATGGCTGTCCTGCGGGTTGCGGCCACCGGACTGGTTACGGTCCAGGTAGACGCTGTCGGCGGTAGCCTGCTGCAGCTGTGGGTAGCGCCCGCTCTCGGCGATGCCCAGCTGGGCACGGGCTTCCATCACCCGCAGGCCGGCGATCTTCAGGCTGGAGTTGTGGGCGTCGGCTTCGGCGATCAGGCGGTCCAGCAGCGGGTCATCGAACACCCGCCACCACTCGCGGATGTCGGGGCCGGCCCGCTGCTGGCTGGCCTGCTCGATGGCGGGGCTGTGCCATTGCTCGACCCAGGCCTCGCCAGGCGGCGAGAAGTCCGGCCCCAGGCGCACGCAGCCACCCAGGCCGAGTGCGCCGAGCAGGAGCAGGCGGCCTGGGCGAAGTGAAGGCGACATGGGCAGGCCTGGCAATGTCAGGTCTGCTACTGGCTGCCAGGCTTGCCACCTTGCGGGCGGTCCCTGACCCACTGCCAGAACAACTGGTAACCGACCGCCAGCACCACCGGGCCGATGAACAGGCCAATGACGCCATTGGTGACCATGCCGCCCAAGGCGCCGATCAGCACCACCGGCATCGGCACATTCACGCCACGACCGAGCAACAGCGGCTTGAGCACGTTATCGGCCAGGCCGGCGATGAAGACGTAGACGGCGAAGACAATGTTCACCGTGCTGACCCCCTCGGTGGTGATGACGAAGGCGATCACCGGGACAGTGATCAGGGTGGCCGGCAACTGCATGATGCCGAGCAGCAGCACCGCCAGAGCCAGCAGGCCGGCGCCGGGGATGCCCTTGAGCACGAAGGCGACGCCGATCAGCAGCATCTGGATGAAGGCGATGCCGACCACACCCTGGGCCACTGCGCGGATGGTGGCGGTGCACAGTTCGGTGATTTGCGGGCCTCTTTCCGGGCCGGAGAGACGCGAGGCGATCTCCACCGCGCTGCGGCGTCCGCTCTCGCCGTAAGCCATGAAGATGCCGGCGATGAGTAGGGCAACGATGAACACCAGCAGGCCCATGCCGAGGCCGGCGAGTTTGCCCAGCAGGGTGATGGTGAGTTCCTTGATCTGCGGGGTGAACTTCTGCGCCGCACCGGTCAGGTCGGTGGAGGCTTGCAGCCAGAAGGCGTGCAGCGGTTTGCCCACCAGCGGCCAGCCGGCTACCGACTCGGCCGGCGGACGAATCTGGAAATTGCCGCTCCTGACCGTAGTCAGGGCCTGCTCCACCGAGTCGGCCAGCGAGGCGCCCAGCAGGTAGATCGGCACCATGAGGATGGCGATGGCGATCACCACGATCAGTGTTGCGGTGCGGCCCTCGTTGTTGCCCAGCTTGCCCCTCACCCTCAGGTGCAGGGGGTACAGGGTGATCGCCATGATCAGCGACCAGAGCATCAGGTTGAGGAACGGGCGGAAGATCTGGAAGCAGAACATCACCAGCACGGCGACCAGGCCGGCACGAATCAGGACATCGAGCAGGCCGCGGGACAGCGCCTGGTCGGAAGTGGGGGTGGGCTGCATCGATTCTCTCCTGGCCGGTAAGCAGCAAAGCTGCGTGCGCGATAAGGAAACGCTGAAGAAGTGGTCATTCCCGCGCAGGCGGGCATCCACAAGAGCATCTGGATTCCCGCCTGCGCGGAGTGACGGTAAGTGGCTTGTTCAGGGTTTCCACAAGCGCAGCATAGTTACTTCTCCGGCGGACGGAGGGCGGCAGCAGCACCTGAAGTTGCTTGGCGCAATGAAAGCGACCGTGTCCTTGCGGTTCTTAAGCTGCCGCACCTGATCGGTAGTTTTATGACGGAAAAGTCGTGACCTTGATGTTGGTCATGATGATTGGCGATTTATTGTCTGCTTTCTGCTTGTCGATTGGCCGCTCGCTACTACTCTGCAATTCAGGGCGCAAAAGCGGAGCATAGGGATGTCGCTTGCCATATTTGCGGCAGTCGTTCGACTGCCACTAACTCTGGACGTACGCCGCGTTTCCGGAAATGGACAAGAGCGAGACTACCTCGAATACCTGCTGCCACCGTGCACAAGAATGGTGACTGCTACTCCTGGTGCCTGAAGAAAACACGTGCAATCCCTGCCGCGCGTATGTCCTTGGCGACAGCCGCGGTCAGTCTTCCAACAGGTAGCAGGAGTTTCTCAATGCGCCACTCGCAAACGCCGTTGCCCCCGTCTCTCGCGCAGCGTTACCCGGTGCTGATCGTGGCCAATGCCCATGGCCATGAAGACAGCATCGTGTTCCACAGCGCCCAGGCCGTCATGCGGGCCCTGGATGCCCATGAGCTGGGCGTGGAACTGGTCGGCTCGCTGGAGGACGCGGAAATCGCCTTCAGCGCCAATCCGGCCTACGCGTGCGTGATCCTCGGCTGGGGCCTGTGCGAGCAGGATTTGGATCTGGCGATGAAGGTCATCCGCCTGATCCGCCGGCGCACCGCGCAGCTGCCGATCATGCTGGGCATGAGTCAGGCGCACCAGAGCCGCGTGCCGCTGGAGTTCATCGAGAACATCGACGGCTTCATCTGGCTGCCGGAGGACAGCCCCGAGTTCATCGCCGGGCGCATTGCGGCGGCTGCCAGCCGTTACCTCGATACCATCCTGCCGCCGTTCTTCGGCGCCATGGTCAACTTCGCCGACACCCACGAATATTCCTGGCACACCCCCGGCCACACCGGCGGCACCGCCTTCATGAAGACCGCGGTGGGGCGCAGCTTCCTCGATTTCTACGGCGAGCAGATGCTGCGCTCCGACCTCAGCGTGTCGGTCGGCGAGCTGGGCTCGCTGAACGACCACTCCGGCCCGGTGGCCGCGGCGGAACGCTACGCGGCGCGGGTGTTCGGCGCCGACTACACCTTCTTCTCGGTCGGCGGCAGCTCGGCCAGCAACCAGATGGTCCTGCATTCGGCGGTGACCGACGGAGACGTCGTGCTGGTCGACCGCAACTGCCACAAGTCGCTGAACTACGCGCTGAACCAGTCCGGCGCGGTGCCGCTGTATTTGCGCCCGCGGCGCAACGCGCGCGGCCTGATCGGCCCGGTGCCGCAGAGCGAGCTGACCCCCGAGGCGGTGGCCAGGAAGATCGCCGAGAGCCCGCTGGCGCGCGACAAGCAGGCCCGCCCGGTGCTGGCGGTGCTGACCAACTCGACCTACGACGGCCTCTGCTACAACGTGCAGACCACCACCCGCGAACTGAGCAGGACGGTCGACCGCATCCACTACGACGAAGCCTGGTACGCCTACGCACGCTTCAATGCGCTGTACGAGGGCCGCTACGGCATGCACCGCGGCGAGCGGCATGCCGACGACGCCACGGTGACCGTCACCCACTCGACCCACAAGCTGCTCGCCGCGCTGTCGCAGGCCTCGATGATCCACATCCGCTCGGGCAAGGTGCCGGTCAAGCCGGCGCTGTTCAACGAAGCCTTCATGATGCACACCTCGACCTCGCCGCAGTACAGCATCATCGCCTCCATCGATGTGTCGGCGAAGATGATGGACGATGCCGGCGAATACCTCACCGAAGAATCGATCGGCGAGGCCATCGCCTTCCGCCAGGCCATGGTCCGCCTGAGCAACGAGATGCGCCAGCGCGACGCCGGGGACTGGTGGTTCGGCGTCTGGCAGCCGGACGAGGTCGATGGCGTGCCGTTCGCCGACCTCGACCCGCAGGTGCTGCATCGCGGCGACGCCTGGGTGCTCAAGCCCACCGCCAAGTGGCATGGCTTCGGCGACCTGGGCGCCGACTACTGCATGCTCGACCCGATCAAGGTCACGGTGCTGACCCCGGGGCAGACCCTGGAAGGCGAGATGCAGGGCAGCGGCATTCCCGCGCCGCTGGTGTCCTCCTTCCTCTCCAGCCGCGGCATCGTGGTGGAGAAGACCGAGCCGTACTCGATCCTGCTGCTGTTCAGCGTCGGCGTGACCCGGGGCAAGTGGGGTTCGCTGGTCGCCGGCCTGATGGAATTCAAGAACCACTACGACGCCAACACGTCGCTGGAGCAGGTGATGCCCGAGCTGGTGGCCAGCCATGCCGAGCGCTACGCCGGCATGGGCCTGCGCGACCTGGCCGAGGCGATGCACCAGGAGATGCTGGCTTCGCAGCTGCTGCACAACATGGATGCGGCCTTCAGCCTGCTGCCCGATCCGGTGGCTTCGCCGCGCGACACCTACGCCCGCCTGGTGCGCGGTGAGATCGAGCAGATCGCCGTGCGCGACATGCAGGACCGCACTGTCGCCGTGCAGATCGTGCCCTATCCGCCGGGCATCCCGCTGATGATGCCAGGCGAAAAGGCCGGCGCCGACAAGCGCGCCATCATCGACTACCTGCTGGCGATGGAGTTGTTCGACGGCCGCTTCCCCGGCTTCGGGCATGACAACCATGGCATCGAGGTCGAGCGCGATGCCCAGGGGCGTCTCACTTACTTGGTCTATGTGGTCAAGCAGTAACCCCTGATCAGCCCCGCCCGGCGGCGCGCTGCAGGTCGCCGGGTACAGGGCCAGCGTCGCACACAGCGCAAGGAGTCTTGTATGGCTGAGTCAAGCAAGAAGATGAGCCTCTTTGGCCTCACCACATTGGTGGCGGTCAACATGATGGGCTCGGGCATCATCATGTTGCCATCCAACATGGCGCAACTGGGGGCGGTGTCGTTGCTGTCGTGGATCATCACCGCGATCGGCTCCATGGCCATTGCCTACTGTTTCGCTCAGTGCGGCATCTACTGCAACAAGTCGGGCGGCATGTCGGCCTACAGCGAGGAGGCGCACGGCAAGTCGGAGTTCTTCCTCTGCTCGTTCCTCTACTTCCTGTCGCTGGCGATCGGCAACGTGGCCATCGGCATCTCCGCGGTGGGCTACCTGACCTCGTTCTTCCCTTGGCTGGGCAGTGGCGCCATTCCGCTGTTCATCGGCACCGTCGGCTTGCTGTGGATCACCACCTTTGCCAACTTCGGCGGCCCGAACATCACCGGCAAGATCGGCTCGATCACCGTCTGGGGGGTGATCATCCCGGTGGCCGGCCTCAGCATCATCGGCTGGTTCTGGTTCGATCCGCAGGTGTTCAGCGCCGCCTGGAACCCCAACAACATCGCCGTCAGCGACGCCATCACCCAGAGCATCCCGCTGACCCTGTGGGCCTTCCTCGGCATGGAGTCGGCGGCGCAGAGCTCCGATGCGGTGGAGAATCCCAAGCGCAACGTGCCGCTGGCCTGCCTGTTCGGCACCCTCGGCGCCGCGGTGGTGTACGTGCTGTCGACCACGGTGATCCAGGGCATCATCCCCAACGCCGACTTGGCCAACTCCTCCGCGCCGTTCGCCTACGTCTATGCGCAGATGTTCAACCCCGTGGTCGGCAACATCATCATGGCGCTGGCGGTGATGGCCTGCGTCGGCTCGCTGCTCGGCTGGCAGTTCACTCTGGCGCAGACCGCCAAGATGACCGCCGACCAGGGCCTGTTCCCCAGGCTGTTCTCCAAGGTCACCGCAGCGAATGCGCCGGTCATCGGCATGATCGTCTGTGGCGTGCTGCAGACCCTGCTGGCGCTGTCGACCATCTCGCCCAATGCCAGCGAGCAGTTCGGCAAGCTGGTCAGCCTGGCGGCGGTGACCAACCTGATCCCCTACGTGACCGCGCTCACCGGCCTGCTGGTGATCATGCACAAGGCCAACGTCAGCTCGGCGATCTACAGCCGCAACGTGGCGGCACTGCTGATCGCGATGGCCTACTCGTATTACGCCATCTACGCCTCCGGCAAGGACGCGGTGTTCGGTGCCACCATCGTGCTGGCGATCGGTTACCTGCTCTACGGCTTCATCGCCAAGAACTTTGTCGACGAGCGACCCGCCGCCGCGGCCGCCAGGGCCTAGGTGTGGTCATCCGGATTGCCAAGACATCTGAATGTAGGGACCAGAATATGAACATGAAGCCACACAACCCCATCAGTCTGCTGCTCGCCGGTCTGTTCGCCGTGCTGCCGATGCTGGCCGGTGCCGATACGCTCGAGCGCGTGCGCAGCAGCAACACCCTGACCCTCGGCTACCTGGCCAACCTGGCGCCGTTCACCAGCGAGGAGGGCGGCAAGGCCGGCGGCTACGCCATCGAGATCTGCCAGAAGATCGCCGACCGGGTGAAGTCCGGTCTTGGCCTCAGCGACATGCAGGTGCGCTACCAGCCGATCGGCAGCGGCAAGGTCATCGAGGCCATCGGTCGCAGCGAGATCGACCTCTTCTGCAGCCCGACCCCGGAAACCTTGGAGCGGCGCAAGGTGGTGAGCTTCTCGCGGCCGGTATACACCGCCGGCATGTCGGTGATGGTCCGCAAGAACGCCCCGCCGTCGCTGGTCAACGTGCTCAACGGCGAAGCGGTGCATACCGGCCCGACCTGGCGGGCGACCATCAACCAGGGGCTGGCCAGCCATACCTTCGTGGCGCTCAAGGGCGGTATGAGCAAGGACTGGGTGCACGACAAGATGCGCCGACTCGGCGTCATCGCCACCCTGGTCACCGTCACCAGTCACGAGGAGGGGGTGAAGATGGTGGCCGAGGGCAAGGCCAGCGCGTTCTTCTCCGAGCGCATGCTGCTGCAGAACTACATGCAGGAGCACGCTGCCGCTGGCGAGATGATGGTGCTGGATCGCATCTTCGAAATTGCCCCGGTATCCATGGCCCTCGCGCGTGGCGACGAGGATTTTCGTCTGCTTGTGGATACCGTGATCAGCGAGATGTACCACTCGGGCGAACTCTTGCAATTGCACACCAAGTACTTCGGCGAGCCCGGCGAGATGCTCAAGATCCTGTCCCGTGTCTATGCGCTACCGTAGGTTAGAGGACAACAAGGACGAGGCAATCATGTTCTCAGCGGTTCCACCACTTGGCTATTGATCGATCCGTCAAGACACAGGAGCAACACCATGAAGCGTTCCAACATTGCCACCGGACTACTGCTTAGCGCACTGCTGCTCGGTGGCTGCGCGTCGAAAGTTACCCAGCCCGAGCAGTATTCCGGCTTCCTTCCCGACTACTCGCGCCTGCAGCAGGCCACTTCCCCCACCGGGCAGCCGGTCATGCGCTGGATGGCACCCGGCGTGAAGTTGGACAGCTACGATCACGTGATGGTGCAGTCGATCGGCTTCTATCCTGTCGCGAGTCCGTCCGAGCAGGTCGGCGCTCCGGCCCTGGCCGAGTTGCAGGCCTACACCTCCCAGCAGGTCAAGGCCGCCTTTGGCCGACGCTTCCAGGTGCATGAGCCGAGTACCACGCCGAAGGGCTCTCTGCCCGGCCCGAAAACCCTGATCCTGCGTGCCGCGATTACCGGCGTGGATACCAAGGCCGAAGGACTCAAGCCCTACGAGATCATCCCCATTGCCCTGGTTGCGGCGGCCACCACCACTGCTACCGGCGCACGCGACCGCACCACCGAGTTGTTCGTCGAGGCCGAACTGCTCGACGCCAGCACCGGCCAGCCGGTACTGCAGGTGGTGCGCAAGGGCTATGGCAAGGAATTGGAAAACACCGAGGAGCAGGTCACCCTGAATACCCTCAAGGGCGTGATCGACGGCATCGTGCGCGATATCGAGAAGTTCGAGTAGCGCCGGCACCACAGCGAGTGCGCGGGGACCGAGGCAGGACGTGTTGAGTGGGGGGAGCTCGTGGGCTCAACCCACACGTGCTTGGCTCGGTCGCCTGGTTTCGACGGATGCTCAGCCGCCGAGGGCGATGGTTGCAGCCACCAGGGCAATGCCCAGCACGGTGAACACCAGCGCGCTGATCCCGGGGTGGCGGGCGCCCGCAAAGCGGCCGTAACCCATGCCGATGAGAAACAGCATGCCCAGGGCAATCGCATTGGAGGCGCGCAGGGCATGCAGGGGCTCACTGAGCAGCACGAACGGCAGCACCACCGGGAGGGTGGAGATAAACACCAGCAGGAACACTGCGACGGCCGCCAGCAGGTCGCTCATGCCGAGACTCAGGCTGGTCCGCTCTATGGGCTGCTCCAGCACACGGCGGTGCAGTGTGTGCACGTCTTCGGCTTTCATCACCTTGGTGACCAGAAACGGCAGGGCATCGGCCAACACGTCGAAGGCCTGTGCGGAGCCGAGCGGGATTGTCTTCAGGTGCTGCACCATGCGCCAGTTATGGCCACGCTCGGCAAGGCGGTTCAGCAGCAGCATGCAGCCATCTACCAGGCCCCAGGCCAGGTTGCAGCCCAGGCTGGCGACCAGCAGTTCGCGCACCGAGCTTTCCCCGGCGTTGGCCACGCTGAAGGTGCCGGTGAAGGTCAGCACCATCAGCAGGCCAAACAGGATTTCCGACATGCGCGATACCGGATCGAGCACTCGCTGCACCGTTGGCTTGTTGCCGTCTCGCTCGTTGGTCGCCATACCCGTCCCTGCCTTGCCCGTGTTGAGTGACATCCAGAACCAGTATGCGAAGAAAACAACGTGCTGCCAGTTGCGGTCGTGAAGTTTCTTGCGTTGCCCTGTGCCGTCGGACGGCGGTTCGCTGCCCGTGAGTAGCCATCCCCCGGCCCCTCGTTTGGCTTGGGCGTCCCGGCCGTGACGGCGAAAAGAATCCCCGCAAAAAGCCGTCTCGCCTGCTGGCAGTGGGCTACCTTTTATAAAGCAAGGATAGAGCCTGCTTGAGTCGCAAGAACTGGAAGCAACATTCACCGCGCATCCGGAAGCGCCATTGACTCGGGATGCGGGCCGGCTGTGTGAGTCGTGCGAGAAAGCCGCGGCCGCACCGAGCGTTGAAGGGGGAAGTCCCGTGGCAAAGAACATCAAGCAACGCCTGTCTCTCGGCATAGCGTTCGCACTCGTGCAGCTATTGCTCGCTGGTTGCGGGCGCGAGGCGCCGCCAGCGGCCGCCATGCTGGAAGTTCCGATTGTGACCGTCGCGGCGCGTGACGTGAGCATTCCCCTGGATCTGATCGGCGAGACCGTCGGCTCAACCGACGTGACCATCCGCGCCCGCGTCGACGGCTTTCTCGACGGCATCCATTTCAAGGAAGGCACCTTCGTCGACAAGGGTGCGTTGCTCTACACCATCGACCCGCAGCCGCTCCAGGCCAAGCTCGCCCAGGCCAGGGCCATGCAGGCCCAGGCGCAAACCAGCCTGGTCAAGACCAAGTCGGATCTGGACCGCATCCGGCCGCTGGCCGCGATGAACGCCGTGAGCAAGCTGGATCTGGACGCCGCGGTGGCCAACTACGAAGCGGCGAAGAGCTACGTCGAGGCGGCCAGGGCCCAGGTCGAACTGGCCCAGATCGAGCTGGGCTACACCCGCATCCACGCCCCCGAGCGCGGCCTGATCGGCCTGTCCGAGGCCGAGGTGGGCGACTTCGTCAGCCAGCGCAACAACGGCGGGTTGCTCAACGTGGTATCGCGCACCGACCCCATCGCCGTGCGGGTTTCCATCACCGAGCGCGGTTACCTGAACGCGGCGCGGCGGCTGGCCGACCAGCAGCAAGGGAGCAAGTTGGCCTCCGGCACCATCGGCCAGGACCAGCGACCGCTGTCACTGATCCTGGCTGACGGCAGCCTCTACGAGCAGCGCGGAGTGCCCACCAAGGTCGACCGCAACATCGACCCCACCACCGGCGCGCTGACCATCGAGGCCGAGTTCCCCAACGCCCAGGGCCTGCTGCGTCCCGGCATGTTCGCGCGCATCCGCTTCGATGCCGACCAGATCAAGGGCGCGATCCTGCTGCCGCAACGGGCGGTCAGCGAGTTGCAGTCCGTGCATCGGGTGTTCGTCATCAAGCCGGACGACACGGTGGAGGTGCGCCAGGTGCAGGTGGGGCAACGGCTCGGCAGTGAATGGGTCATCGAATCCGGACTGCAGGCGGGCGAGCGGGTTGCGGTGGCGGGTTTGCTGCGCCTGCGCCCGGGCATGACCGTCAAGCCACGCGAGGCCAACGCCAGCGAACTGCCGCCGGTGGCTGAGGGTGGCAAAAATGGGTGATTTCTTCGTTCGCCGGCCGATCTTCGCGATGGTGATCTCGATCATCATCGTCATCGTCGGCCTGGTGGCCATGGGCAGCCTGCCGATCGCCCAATACCCGGACATCACTCCGCCCGAGATCAAGGTGGAGACCACCTACGACGGCGCCAACGCGGTGAACGTCGAGCAATCGGTGGCCACGCCGCTGGAGCAGAAGGTCAACGGCGTCGAGAACATGCTGTACATGAAGTCGACCAACGCCGGCAACGGACAGATGACCCTGTCGGTGGCCTTCGAGGTCGGCGCGGATCTCGACATCTCCAACGTGCTGGTGCAGAACCGCGTCTCGGAGGGCTCCGCGCAGCTGCCCGAGGACGTCAAACGCCGAGGGGTGAAGGTCAAGAAGGCGCTGGCCTTCCCGCTGATGCTGGTGACCTTGCGCTCGCCGGGCGAGAGCTTCAACGCCGACTTCCTCACCAACTACATGTCGATCAACGTGCTCGACGAGATCGCCCGCATCCAGGGCGTCGGCCAGGTCACCATCTTCGGTGGCGCCGACTACGCCATGCGCATCTGGATCAAGCCGGACCAGCTCAGCCGGCTGGGGCTCACCGTGCCGGACATCGTCACCGCCGTGCAGCAGCAGAACGTGCTGACTCCGGCGGGCAAGCTCGGCGGTCCGCCGGCCGCGACCGGCACCGAGTTCGCCTATGCCGTGCAGACCCGTGGCCGCCTGGAAACGCCGGAGCAGTTCGGCCAGGTCGTCGTGCGCTCCAATCCGGACGGCTCGCAGGTGCTGCTGCGCGACGTGGCGCGTATAGAGCTGGGTGCCGAGACCTACAACCAGATCGGCGCCTTCGGCTCCAAGCCGGCCGCCGTGCTGGCGGTCTACCAGTTGCCCGACGCCAATGGCCTGGAGGTGGCGGAGAACATCCGCGCCGCGATGGAGCGGATGAAGGAGCGTTTTCCGCAGGACATCGAGTACGTGATCTCGCTGGACACCACCAAGCCGGTGTCCGCCGGCATCGAGGAGATCGTCCACACGCTGTTCGAGGCCACCTTGATCGTCACCGTGGTGGTGTTCATCTTCCTGCAGAACTTCCGCGCCACCCTGATCCCCACCCTGGCGGTGCCGGTGGCGCTGGTCGGCACATTCGCAGTGTTTCCGCTGCTCGGCTTCTCGATCAACACCTTCTCGCTGCTTGGCCTGGTGCTGGCCATCGGCATCGTGGTGGACGACGCCATCGTGGTGGTGGAAGGGGTGTCGGAGAAGATGGAGCGGGGTATGCCGCGCCGTCAGGCGACCGTCGAAACCATGAAGGAAGTCAGCGGCCCGGTGATCGCCACGGCGCTGTCGCTCACCGCGGTGTTCGTGCCGGTGGCGGCCATGTCGGGGATCACCGGCCGGCTCTACCAGCAGTTCGCGATTACCATCGCCATTTCGGTCACTATCTCGGCGATAGTCGCGCTGACCCTGAGCCCGGCGCTGTCCAGCATGCTGTTGCGGCCCCACGACCACGGCAAGAAGGGGTTGCTGTCGGGCTTCTTCGACCGCTTCAACCGCATCCTGGACAAGGTGACCGACCGGTACATCGGCCTCACCAGCCGCTTCACCCACCGCCCGCTGCGTGCACTGGCTGTGCTCGGCGTGCTGGTGGTGGCGCTGGTGCTGCTGTTTCGCACCGTCCCCGGTGGCTTCGTGCCGGAGGAGGATCAGGCCTACCTGATGGCCAACCTGCAGCTGCCGGATGCGGCCTCGCTGGAGCGCACCCACGCTGCCGCGGCCAAGGTCGAGGCGATCCTGGCGGCCGACCCGGCCATCGAGTCCTACACCACGGTGACCGGCTACAGCTTCCTCTCCGGCGCCTCGTCCACCAACAACGCGTTCTTCTTCATCCAGCTCAAGGACTGGGATGAGCGGCCCGAGGCCGGGGATCAGGCCACCCAGGTGGCGCACCGGCTGAACGGCAAACTGGCGGCGATCAACGAGGGCATCGCCATCGCCTTCGGCCCGCCGGCCATCCCGGGCCTCGGCACCGGTTCCGGTTTCTCGATGATGCTGCAGGACCGGGTCGGCAACAGTCCCGACTACCTGGCCGAACAGACCCAGGCGTTCATCCAGGCGGCAGCCAAGCGTCCGGAAATCGCCGGTCTGTACACGACCTACCGGGCCACGGTGCCGCAGATCTACCTGGACGTGGATACCCAGAAGACCATGAAGCTCGGGGTCGCCCCGGCCGACGTCAACCAGACCCTGGGCTCCTTCCTCGGCGGTGCCTATGTCAACGACTTCAACCGCTTCGGCCGGTTGTACAAGGTCTACGTGCAGGCCGAGACCGACTACCGCAAGCAGCTCGCCGACGCCTCGCTGTTCTACGTGCGCAACAGCGCCGGCGCGATGGTGCCGATGAACACCCTGCTCACCGACGAGTCCACCAACGGCCCGGAGTTCACCTATCGCTTCAACATGTTCCGCGCCGCCGAGGTCACCGGCCGCCCGGCGCCGGGCTACAGCTCGGGGCAGGCGTTGCAAGCGCTGGAGGAGGTGGCGGCCGAGGTGCTGCCGAGCGACATGTCCTACGCCTGGAACGCCATGTCGTACCAGGAGAAGGCTGCCGAAGGTTCCGGCAGCATGGTGTTCGTCATGGCGCTGGTGTTCGTGTTCCTGATCCTCGCTGCCCAGTACGAGAGCTGGTCGCTGCCGCTCGGCGTGCTATTCGGCACGCCCATCGCCATCTGCGGCGCGATGTTCGGTCTATGGCTGGCGCGCTTCTTCAGCTCCAGCTACGAGAACAACGTGTTCGCGCAGATCGGCCTGGTGATGCTCATCGGCCTGGCGGCGAAGAACGCCATCCTGATCGTCGAGTTCGCCCGCACCGAGATCGAGAAAGGCAAGGCGCCGGTGGAAGCGGCGCTGGCGGCGGCGCGGCTGCGCTTCCGGCCGATCCTGATGACCTCGTTCGCCTTCATCCTCGGTGTGATCCCGCTGATTCTCGCCAGCGGCGCCGGTGCCGAGGCGCGCAAGATCATGGGCATGACCTCGTTCGCCGGCATGCTGACCGCTACGGTGGTCGGCGTCGTGCTGGTGCCGGGGCTGTTCGTGTTCGTGGAGCGCTATCTCGGCGGCAAGAAGAAACCGAAAGCACCCGCCGAGCCGGTGAGCGAGGAGGCCAAGCCATGAAGGGATTCGCCAGGCGGCCGCTGGTGACGGCCATGCTGCTGTCCGGGCTGCTGCTGGTGGGCGGCTGCATGGTCGGCCCCGACTACCAGCGCCCGCCGCTCGATGTGCCGAGTGCCTACAAGGAGCCGGCGCCGACCGATCCGGCGTTCGCCAACCTTGACTGGTGGGAGCTGTTCGCCGACGAAAAGCTCGACGCCCTGATCAACGAGGCGCTGGCCAACAACCGCGATCTCGGCGTGGCGGTGTCGCGCATCGAAGAGGCGGCGGCGATCCTGCGCATCGAGCGGGCCAACCAGTATCCGTTCCTCGACGCCGAGGCTGGCGCCGGTCGCTCATCGCAAAGCCGCAACATCCTGCCGACCGCCGAAACCGAGAGCAGCTACTTCTTCAACGGCGCCGCCTCCTTCGAGGTGGACCTGTGGGGCAAGCTGCGCCGCTCGACGGAGGCCGCACGGGCGGATTTGCTGAGCAGCGAATCCAGCGCACGCAATGTGACCATTTCGCTGATTTCGTCGGTGGCCACCACCTACTTCCAGTTGCTGGACCTCGACGACCGCCTGCGCATCTCCATTCGCACGCTGAAGTCGCGTGAAGACGCGCTGAACATCATCAAGGCGCGTTACGCCAAGGGCACGGTGCCGGAACTCGACGTCAACCAAGCCGAGATTGAGGCCGCCGATGCCCAGGCCTCGGTGGCGAGCTTCGACCGCGCGGTGCGCCAGACCGAGAACGCCCTCAGCGTGCTGGTCGGCTCGCGCCCGCGAGAAATCGAGCGAGGTACGCAGCTGGCGCAGCAGGCAATGCCGCTCGAGGTTCCGGCTGGCCTGCCGCTGAACCTGCTGGAGCGTCGGCCGGATATCCTCGCCGCCGAGCAGCAACTGGCCGCCGAAATCGCACGCATCGGCGTGGCCCGCGCGCAGCGCCTGCCATCCCTTTCCCTGACGGCCAGCTTCGGCTACGCGAGTCGTGATCTGAGCGACCTGGTCGAGGGCGACAGCGAAAGCTGGAGCCTCTTCGGCGACCTTCTCGCGCCCATCTTCAACGCGGGCCAGCTCAAGTCGGTCGAGCAGGCCCAGCGTCAGCGCGCCGAGCAGGCACGTCTGGGCTACGAGCAGGCGGTGCTGAACGGTCTGCGCGACGTGGATGACTCGCTGACCGGCCTGCGCACTTCGCGTGACGAGCACCTCGCCCGCCAGCGCCAGCTGGCGGCTGCGCGTAGTGCCGCGCGCCTGTCACGCGCACGCTACGACGGTGGACTGGTCAGCTACCTCGAGGTGCTGGATTCCGAGCGCAGCCTGTTCCAGGCCGAGCTGCTGGAGTCGCAGACCCGCCAGCAACAGCTGAGTTCGGCGGTGAGCCTGTACCGGGCGCTGGGTGGTGGCTGGTCGCCGTCCGGCGACCAGTGAGTCCTGGCAAGGAGGTCTTGTGTCCGTGCGATGGCGACTCTGGGGGCGCTTTGCATTGTTCCTCGCTGCATGGCTGGGAGCTTGCGCCCACGCGGGGCAAATTCTCGACAGCGTAAAAGCCCGCGATCAGTTGCGCTGCGGGGTGAGCGAAGGCATCCCCGGCTTTTCCGAACAGGATGGCTCGGGGCGCTGGCGCGGTCTGGACGCCGACTTCTGCCGCGCGGTGGCCGCGGCACTGCTGGGCGACGCCGAGAAGGTGAAGTTCGTGCCGCTCAGGAGTTCGACCCGTTTCCCCGCCCTGCAGGCGCGCAAGATCGACCTGCTGGTGCGCAACACCACCTGGACGCTGACCCGTGAGGCGTTGCTGCAGGTGCAGTTCCCGGCGGTACTGTTCTATGACGGCCAGGCGTTCATGGTGGCGAAGTCCTCCGGCATCACCCGGCTGGCCGATTTCAGGGAGGGGACGGTCTGCGTCGGCAAGGGCACCACCCATGAGGGCAACCTGGCCGACCATGCCCGTATCCACGGCCTCGCCTGGCAGCCGCTGGTGATCGATTCGGCACCGGCGGTGGCCGAGGCCTTCTTTGCCGGTCGTTGCGATGCCTACACCACGGATGCTGCGGAACTGGCCGCCATGCGCCTGCGCGCGCCGGGCGGTGCGGACGGTTTCGTGATCCTGCCGGAGCGCATTTCCAAGGAGCCGCTCGGGCCGGTAGTGCAGGGGGATGATCCACAGTGGACCAGCCTGGTGCGCTGGGTGCTGTTTGCCCTGGTGCTGGCGGAGGAGCACGGCGTGACCCAGGCCAATGTCGAAACGAAGGTGCGGGAGTTCGGCGGGGCGACGGGGCTCCTGCTCAGCGGCCATGACCGCCGGCTGGCGCGGGCCTTGGGCGCCCAGGACGACTGGGTGATCCGGGCCGTGCGGGCGGTCGGCAACTATGGCGAGCTGTATGAGCGCAATCTCGGTGCCGCTAGTGAGCTGCGTATCGAGCGGGGGCTTAACCGGCTGTGGAGCGACGGTGGGCTGATGTATGCGCCACCGATCGACTGACAGGGGAGAGGGTTGATGACCGATCTGCAGATCTACCTGACCCTCGGCGTCTTCTCTGCGGTGATCCTGGCGATCGCCTTCGATCTGCTCGACATGGCGGTCGCCGCGCTGCTGGGGGTGGGCCTGCTGCTCGCATTGGGGATCCTGACCGACAACGATCTGGTCGCCGCCCTGCGTATCGCCGGCGGGCCGATCTCCCTGCTGTTCGGCGGCATGGTGGTGGCACGGGTGCTGGCCAGCACCGGCCTGTTCGACCGCATCGGCGACATCTATCTGCATGCGACCGGCGGCAGTGGCAAGCGCTTCCTGATCCTGTTGGTGCTGCTGGTCGCCCCGGTGTGCGCGTTCCTGCCCAACGCCACCACCGTGATACTGCTCGCGCCGGTGATCATTCGTGTGGCGCGGGCGCTCAAGGTGGATATCGTCGGGCCGATGGTGATCACGGCGATCGTCAGCAACGCCGCCGGCATGCTCACCTTGGTGGGCGATCCGGCGACCTTCCTGGTCGGCAGTTCGATCGGCATGAGCTTCGTCCAGTACCTGCAGACGGTCAGCCTGGCTGGCTTGCTGGCTGTGCTGGTGGTCGTTCCACTGCTGCCGTGGCTGATGCCGCAGGTGTGGAAGGCGCGGGTGGAGCTGCCGACCGCGCGTCAGCCGGTTCCCCTGGAGCGCAAGGGATTCGCGCTGCTGGCCCTGGGCGTGCTGGCGCTGATGGTGGTGCTGTTCCTGTTCGGCGAGCAGCTGCCTGTGCGCATCGTGCCGCCTTCGGTGGCGATCATCGCTGCCAGCCTGGCCCTGCTCGTCGTCTATGCGGTGCATGTCGAGCCGGTCGAAGCGGTCCTGCGCGATATCGACTGGAAGACGCTGGTGTTTCTCGGCGCGATCTTCTGCCTGGTGCAGGCGTTCACCCAGACCGGGCTGCTGCAGGGGCTGTCCCTCAAGCTCTACGAGTGGTTCGGCGTGGAGTTCACCCTGGTGGCGCTCGCCCTGCTGGCGGGCATCGGCCTGTTGTCGAGCCTGCTCGCCAATATCCCGGTGGTGGCCGCCGCCCTGGTGATGACCAAGGGCTATCTGGTGGCCGCCGAGGCGGTGCCGGAGATCGCCCTCGGTGCGGGCTTCACCGACTGGCCGGCTGCCACCCTGCCGGTATTCATCGCCTTGATGTTCGGCGCCACGCTGGGCGGCAACGCCACCCTGATCGGCGCCTCGGCCAACATTGTCACGGTCGGCATCTGTGCCGGGCAGGGCGAGAAGGTGACCTTCGCGCGCTTCTCACGCTACGGCGTGCCGATCACCCTGGTGCAGCTGGCGATATCGGCGCTTTATGTGGTGGCGCTGTTCTGGCTGGCTCACTAGCAGGGGCACTTGCACGATGAAAGGATTCTCTGGCGTGACACTCGGCGTGCTGGCGATCTGCACGTTGTTCTGCGGCTGCGCGAGCATCGGGCCGGGCACGGTGGCGCGCGACCGCCTGGACTACTCGGAGGCGGTGGGCGACTCGTGGAAGAGTCAGATGCTGCTGAACCTGGTGAAGCTCCGCTACGGCGATGCGCCGGTGTTCCTCGATGTTGGGCAGATCGTCGCCGGTTATTCGTTCCCGCGCAGTTTCGGTGCAAGCGCGGAGGTAAACCAAACTGACGGCACCCCGGCCATCACCAGTTCCGTGGGCCTGGCGGCGGGAGCCACCTTCAACGACAGCCCGACCGTCACCTACACGCCCATGAGCGGCGAACGCTTCGCCCGCTCGCTGATGACGCCGATTCCACCCTCGGTGATCCTCAACATCATCCAGGCCGGCAACCCGGTGGAGGAGGTATTCCGCACCTCGGTGCAGTCGGTGAACGGCATCGACAACCGGCGGGTTGGTCGCCTGTTCGTGCGCCGGGCCAATCCCGAGTTCTATGCCCTGCTGCCGAACCTCGAGCGGTTGCAGTCGTCGGGCGACATTGGCATGCGTCTCCAGCAACAGGGCAGCGAGACGAAGGCGCAGATGATCTTCCGGCCGAAGACCGCCGCCGCCGAGGAAAGCGCGCGGCGCAATGTGGCGCAGCTGCTGGGGCTGGACCCTGCGGCCCGGGAATACCAGGTCACCTACGGGACCGTCGCCAGTAACGATCGGGAAATCGCCCTGCTGACCCGGTCGATCTACGAGATTCTCGTCGACATCGCGGCGTACATTTCGGTGCCCGATGCGCACGTGGCGGAGAAGCGGGTGCGGCCGACCGCGGAAGGCGATATCGGCCCCAGCGGGGCGATTCCTCCGCTGATTCAGGTGGCAACTTCGGCCCAGCCGCCAAGCGATGCCTTCGTGGCCGTGCCGTACCAGGGCTACTGGTTCTACATCGACAACCGGGATATCCCCTCCAAGCAGGTGTTCTCGTCGATCATGTTTCTCTTCACCTTTGTGGAGACCAGAGACCATGAAGCCGCGCCCATCCTGACCATTCCGACGACGCGCTGAGACGGGCTGAAAGGAGAGTGCAAATGAGGCGCAAGGGTACGCTGCTGGTGCTGCTCATCCTGCTGTTGCTGCCGGGTCTGGGAGCGGTCTCCGCCAATCCCCGCTCAGCGGAGCGCAGCCCGCTGCCGATGACCATCGGTTTTCAGGCGAACACCGACTGGTTGCTGCTGGTGGCGAGGGATCTGCAGCTGTTCGAAAAGGCTGGCTTGACGCCGAACTTCGTCAAGTTCGTCGCCGGGCCGCCGATGATTGCCGCGGCGCAGGAGCAGAGTATCGACGTGGCCTCCATCGGCAGCGTGCCCTTCCTCAACGGGCTGACTGAGGGCGTCGACTGGGTGGTGGTCGGGATCAACCCGGAGAATGCCTACGGCGAGGGTCTGGTCGCCCGCAAGGACAGCGGCATAGCAACGGTCGCCGACCTGGCCGGCAAACGCATCGGCTTCTTCCGGGGCTCGACTGCCCACTTCGGGCTGATGATGGCCCTGCGCCAGCTAGGCATCCGTCGCGACCAGGTCGAACTGTTCGAAATGGCGCCCGCGGAGCAACTGAGCGCATTGGCCAGCAAGCAGATCGATGCCGCCATGGTCTGGGAACCCTGGATGCAGAAGATGGTGCATGAGGCGGACGGCCGGCTGATCGTCACCGAGGGGGCGATGGGCATCTACACCTCGGTATCGGTCTACGCTGCCCGGCGCGAGTGGCTCAGGAACAACCGGGAAGCGGCGGTGCGCTTTCTGCGTGCGTTGCTGATGGCCCGCGAGGTCATGCAGAAGAGCCCGGAAATCGGCATCAAGGCGCTGGCGCGGGAGATGAGCATCAAGGAGGCGTGGGCCGAGGCGATCTACGAGAACTCGCCGCCGCCCGATCTGACCCTGTGGGTGGACCCCCGTTACCGCTATTCACTGGTCAAGGGCGCCGAGTTCCATCGCCGCCTCGGCTATCTGGTGACCTTCCTGCTCGAAGAGGAGGTCATCAGCGAGGAAGTGGATGTACGCAACATCCTCGATGTGACGGTCATCAGCGAGGCCTTGAAGGCGCGCGACGCCGGCCGCTGAGGGGCGGGTCAACGCTGTTTGCCGGGGCGGTCGTTACTCCTCCTCGATGAGCGCCTCCACTCGTCCGGAGTTCACAGCCTCGACCAGGATCGCGTGGTCCTGCTCGGTCTGATCGGCATAGGCGAGGGAAAAGTCGCCCAGCGCTTCGTCGAAGGTGTCGCCCTTGCCCAGATAGCCGCTGATGGTCGCGGCATCCCCCGACTTGGCATGCGCCCGGGCCAGCACCAGGCCACAGAGCCCGGCGTAGCGTTTGAGTTGAGCCGCTGAAACGCCCTCGACAGGCACGGACATCTTCATGTCCCGCAATTGGCGTACGAAGAAGTCACGCCCCGTCCGGCCGCGCGCCCAGCCGAGGAAAATGTCGCTGGAGGACTGCATCAGCCGTTGCCCCATGACGACCCGCTGGCCCTGGTTGTCATACCGGCTTTCCCCCGCATAGGGCTCGAGGACCGAGTGACAGGCTTCCTTGAACTGCAGGATCAGCGGGTGGTTTTCTTCGGAGAGCATCAGGGTGATGAAGCAGCGGGTGCCGACGCTGCCGATGCCCACCACTTTCATCGCAGCATCCACCAGGCGATAGCGGTCCAGGAGCACGCGGCGCTCGTCAGAGAGCGTCGCACGGTATTCCGCCAACCCCTCATGGACCTTGTCCATGAATTCGGGATCGGCAACGTGGTAGATGATCGGCGGTTGATCGACAATGCGGGGGCTCCCGGCAACCTGTTCGGCAAGCTTGGGGAAAGCATTCTCGACCACCCGTTCGCGGGCCTTGTCGGTGATCTGCTGGCGCAGCTTCCTCACCTTTTCATCGGGCGCTGTCTCGATCAGGGTTTCTTCGTCCAGGCGCGAGTACCAGACCTCCAGCGGGTTCCTCTTGGAGTATTCGCGCAGGTTTTCCCGATAGGCGAGCACACATGCCACAGCCGCGTCCCGTGACTCGCCATTGGACAGCCGGTTGTCACGCCCGGCGACGGCAAAGCTGGCAGCCAGCCGCTTGATGTCCCATTCCCAGGGCGCGGGGAGGGTTTCGTCAAAGTCGTTGAGATCGAAGACCAGGTTGCGCTCCGGGGTGGCAAACAGGCCGAAATTCATCAGGTGGCAGTCGCCACAGACCTGCACCCGGATGCCGGTGCTGGGCATGGTGGTGAGATCGTGGGCCATCAGCGCCGCGGAGCCGCGCAGGAAGGTGAAGGGGCTGCGCAACATGCGGCCGTAGCGGATCGGCACCAGTTCCGGCAGGCGGTCCTTGTTCGATTTCTCGAGGATGGCGATGGGGTCGCGGTGCTTGGCCGGTGGCGTCCAGGCCGCGTGATCGCTGCGCGGCAGCTTTTCGCGCAACGCCCGACCAGCGGCTATACGCTCGTCCCGGGAGCGGAATATCGGTGCGGCCTCGGCGGCCTTGGTCTTCGTCTTGCTGGTCGAGTTCTTCGCGCTGCCCATGGCTGCCCCTGCTGGATTGCTGTTGCACCGCTGCGCGACGTAGCAGTCGTCAGCTGGCCGTTGCATTCACGTCCAGAACCTAAAACGGTCTGCCCAGATAGAAATAAAAGCTGCTGTTGCCGTCCTCTGCTTGCCCGTAGCCCAAATAAACCGGGCCGAGCGGGCTGTCGGCGGCGATGAAGATGGCAGCGGACCTGAGCCAGTCATCGGTGTTGCCCGGGACCAGCGGATTGCCGATCCGAGTGGCCTCCAGTGTAAAGCCGGTGTAGGCGCCCTCGAAGATGCTGCCTTCGAGAATCCGGTGGTAATACATCACCCGACCGTATTTCAGCTCCTCGCCCAGCAACTGGCCGGTGGCGTAGCCGGAGCCCGTCAGGAAGCCGCCCCACTGGAACTGGTCGTAGCGCGGCAAGGGGTCGCCGCCAAGCTTGTCGCCGACCTTGATTGAGAAGTTGAGGGTGTGGTTGCCGAACGAGTACACCGCTGTGGCGTCGCCGTCCCACTTGGTGTAGTCGTCATCCGCGCCGAGCGCGTCGGTCGAATCGAATATGTTCGCCCCGGCGCGCCAGCCCGAGCGGGGGAAGTGCACGCTATCGAGTTGGTCGAGCCTGAGCTGGCCAGTGAATGCCCCCTGCATGATGCGCGACTCGCCAGGCGAAAGACTTTCCGGTCCGGTGTCCAGTTGCGGTTTGAGTCGTCCACCCACCATGCCGAGGCGCAGTTCGCCATAGCGGTTGAACTGGCTGCCCAGATCCACGCCGGCGAGCATGGAGGTCATCTCGTAGCTCGCCACGCGGTCGTCGTCCCGGTAGAGATCGGACGTACGCCTCTCGATGGCGGCATGGGGGGCGACGAAGAAGCGGCTCTCGGCGCTGAACGGCTGGTAGAGCTCGGTGTACAGGCCGCTGGTGTGGCCGAGCTGCACGTCGGTGCGCCACTCGGCGCCACGGTCGTTGAGCCAGGTCTTGCGATAGCTGCCGAGGATGTTGAAGAACGCATCGCCGCTGAAGTCGCTGGACAGGCCCAGGCCGAAGCGCAGGTAGTTCGGCCCCCAGGTTTTCTCCACGGCATCGACCGCCAGGATGCGCTTACCCGGTTCCTCGATGAACCGGTAATTCACGTGCTCGAAGTCGTCGGTGCCGTAGATGCGCCGCATGTCGCGGTCGAGCGTCGTCTGGTCGATCGGCTCGCCGGCCTTGGTGGCCATGGACGCCTGCACGGTCTTCGGGTTGACGCGCTTGAGGTTCTCGACGCGGATTTCGTCGACCGGGCGCAGGTCGGGCACGACGGTGATCACCTGGCGCTGCCGCAGTGCGGCGTATTCGCCAGCCGGGATGGACAGCTGGGCGAGTCGGCCGGCGACCTTGCGCGCCGCCGCTTCGCCGATGGGGGCGATCTGCTCCAGATGGTCGAAATCCCCGGTCGAGAAATCGCCTAGATCCGGGGAGATGAGCACGTCGGAGGGCGTCAGCGTCGCCAGTGAGGCCTGCACGTTCTGCTCGGTCAAGATGCTGAGCATCTGCCCGGATACGCCGAAGATCCCGGTCAACTGCTCCCGTTTCAGCAGCGGTGTACCGACGTTGACCGCGATGATGATGTCGGCACCCATGTCGTTGCGGGTGGTCTGTACCGGCAGGTTGCTGGTGAGCATGCCGTCGACCAGGATCATGCCGTCGACCTCCGCCGGCGCCACCGCCCCGGGTACCGACATGCTGGCGCGCATCACGTTGGCCAGTTCGCCCTCGCTGAACACCACGGCCTTGCCGGTCACCAGGTCGGTGGCCACGGCGCGATACGGAATGGGCAGCTTGTCGAACTGGTAGTGGCCCTTGGCCTTGCTGAGCCGGCGCAGTACGGTTTCGAGCTGCACCCCGGACACGATGCCCTTGCCGAACTTCACCTCGCCGTTATCCAGTCCGACCTCGGGGGTAAACAGAATTCCGTAGTCGTCCTCCTTGCGGCGCATGGCGCGTTCCTGGCGCGGGGGAGCCTCCTTGAACAGCAGTTCGGTCGAGATACCCTTGAGGATCGTCTCCATTTCCGCGACGGAAGTGCCCGTCGCGTAGGAGGCGCCGACCAGGGCGCCCATACTGGTGCCGGCGATGCAGTCGATCGGCACGCGGTACTCCTCGAGCACCTTGATCAC
>DATCUN010000025.1:0-2161 GCA_036561825.1 Pseudomonas sp. | reverse complement strand
GCGGCCTGCGAACGTGGCAGCAGTGGGAAGCCGGTGACAGGCGCATGCACCCAGGCCTGTGGGAGTTGTTCCGGCTGAAGATCGCCACGCTCATTGCGCATACCTGATTCCAGCCTCATCAACACGATTTCCCGAATACCCATAAATTCGGCCCCACCCCCACTGGTCCCGATCAGCACCGTCCCCGATCCCCCCACCACCACATTCCCATGGCTACCCACCGACCCCAGCACCGCCGCCGGCTGGCCGTTGATCAGCACGTTGGCAATCACGTTGCCGCTCATGGCGCCGCCGCAGGCGGAGGCATCGCCCTGGCGGGCGGCGGGCAGGCCGTCGAACAGCACGTCGGGCGAGCCGGCGGCGATCGGGTTGTTGCCGTGGCCCGGGAGCGGGCAGACGGTGGGATCGCCCAGGCGGGCGGCGGGCTTGCCGGACATCCTTGTTCTCCTTAGCTGACTTTGACCTGGCCGCTACCGTCCAGGCGCGCGGCGAAGCTGACCTGGCGACTGAAGCCGTCCACTTCCAGCCAGCCCTCGATGGCGAAGGCGAGGGTCAGCGGATCGTGGTCGCGGGGCAGGGAAACCACCCGCACCCGGCGCAGGCGGGGCTCGTAGGCCTCGATGAAGCGCTCGATGGCGGCACGCGCCTGCTGCAGCGAATCGTGCAGCGACAGGCGCATGTCGTTGAGATCGGGCAACCCGTAGTCGGGCAGCGTCTGCACGCTGCCCGCCCGGGTGCTGAGCATCTTCGCCAGGTGGGCAGCCACCGAGGCCATGGCGGCGACTTCCAGGCTCCAGCCGTTGCGCTGGCCGGCCTCGCCGCCGAGGCGTTCGAACAGGCTGCCGTAGGCCATGGCCGCTTACTCCTTGTCCAGCTTGCCGACCAGCGACAGGGTGAAGTCGGCCCCCATGTACTTGAAGTGCGGGCGCACGCTGAGGCTGACGCGGTACCAGCCCGGCTCGCCGTCGACCTCGCTGACGGCGATCTGCGCGGCGCGCAGCGGACGACGGCCGCGCACTTCGGCACTGGGGTTGTCCTGGTCGGCGACGTACTGGCGGATCCACTTGTTCAGCTCGCGCTCGAGGTCGCTGCGCTCCTTCCAGGAGCCGATCTGCTCGCGCTGCATGACCTTGAGGTAGTGGGCCAGGCGGTTGACCACGAACAGGTAGGGCAGCTGGGTGCCGAGCTTGTAGTTCAGTTCGGCGGCCTTGCCTTCCGCGCTGATGCCGAAATGCTTCGGCTTCTGCACCGAGTTGGCGGAGAAGAACGCGGCGTTGTCGCTGCCCTTGCGCATGGTCAGGGCGATGAAGCCTTCCTCGGCCAGCTCGTACTCGCGGCGATCGGACACCAGCACCTCGGTGGGGATCTTGGTCTCGATCTCGCCCATGCTGGCGAAGTGGTGCAGCGGTAGGTCTTCCACCGCGCCGCCGCTCTGCGGGCCGATGATGTTCGGGCACCAGCGGAACTTGGCGAAGCTGTCGGACAGGCGGCTGGCGAAGGTGTAGGCGGTGTTGCCCCACAGGTAGTGCTCGTGGCTGGCGCTGACGCTTTCCTGGTAGACGAAGGTCTTCACCGGGTTCTCTTGCGGATCGTACGGCGTGCGCAGCAGGAAGCGCGGCACGGTCAGGCCGACGTAGCGGGCCTCTTCCTGCTCGCGGAAGCTCTGCCACTTGGCGAACTGCGGGCCGTCGAAGTGGTCCTTGAGGTCCTTGAGATCGGGCAGGCCGGTGAAGCTTTCCAGGCCGAAGAACTTCGGCCCGGCGGCGGCGATGAACGGCGCGTGGGCCATGCTGGCGACGCTGGCGACGTACTGCAGGGTCTTGACGTCCGGCGCGCTGGGGTCGAAGAAGTAGTTGGCGATCAGCGCGCCGACCGGCTGGCCGCCGAACTGGCCGTACTCGGCGGTGTAGACGTGCTTGTACAGGCCGGACTGGAAGATCTCCGGGCTGTCCTCGAAGTCGTCGAGCAGGTCCTGCTTGGAGGCATTGAGCAGCTCGAGCTTGATGTTCTCGCGGAAGTCGGTGCGGTCGACCAGCAGCTTGAGGCCGCGCCAGGACGACTCCAGCGACTGGAACTGCGGGTGGTGGAGGATCTCGTCCATCTGCCGGCTGAGCTTGGCGTCGATCTCCGCGATCATGCGGTCGACCATGGCCTTCTTCAC
>DATCUN010000024.1:0-7014 GCA_036561825.1 Pseudomonas sp. | reverse complement strand
GCCAGCCTGCCCGAGATCATCCAGGAAATGCTCCTGACCCGCACTTCCGAGCGCCAGGGCCGCGTCATCGACCACGATGGCGCCGGTTCCATGGAAGAAAAGAAACGTCAGGGCTACTTCTAAGGTTTCCGCATCATGTCGCATCAATCCGAACTGATCAGCGAGGACATCCTCGCCTACCTGGCCCAGCACGAACGCAAGGAACTGCTGCGCTTCCTAACCTGCGGCAACGTCGACGACGGCAAGAGCACCCTGATCGGGCGCCTGCTGCACGACTCCAAGATGATCTACGAGGACCACCTCGAAGCGATCACCCGCGACTCGAAGAAAGTCGGCACCACCGGCGAGGAGGTCGATCTGGCCCTGCTGGTCGACGGCCTGCAGGCCGAGCGCGAGCAGGGCATCACCATCGACGTGGCCTACCGCTACTTCTCGACCGCCAAGCGTAAGTTCATCATCGCCGACACCCCCGGCCATGAGCAGTACACCCGCAACATGGCCACCGGCGCGTCGACCTGCGACCTGGCGATCATCCTGATCGACGCCCGCTACGGCGTGCAGACCCAGACCCGCCGGCACAGCTTCATCGCCTCCTTGCTGGGCATCAAGCACATCGTCGTCGCCATCAACAAGATGGACCTGATGGACTTCGATCAGGGCGTGTTCGACAGCATCAGTGCCGACTACCTGCAGTTCGCCGAGCGCATCGGTCTCAAGCCCAGCTCGCTGCACTTCGTGCCGATGTCGGCGCTGAAGGGCGACAACGTGGTCAACAAGTGCGAGCGTGCGCCCTGGTACCAGGGGCCGACGCTGATGGAGATCCTCGAGACCGTCGAGATCGCCGCCGACCGCAACCTGACCGACCTGCGCTTCCCGGTGCAGTACGTCAACCGGCCGAACCTGAACTTCCGCGGCTTCGCCGGCACCCTGGCCAGCGGCATCGTGCACAAGGGCGACGAAGTCGCCGTGCTGCCGTCGGGCAAGACCAGCAAGGTGCGCTCCATCGTCACCTTCGACGGCGAGCTGGAGCAGGCGATTCCCGGCCAGGCGGTGACCCTGACCCTGGAAGACGAGATCGACGTGTCGCGCGGCGACATGCTGGTGCACGCCGACAACCGTCCGCAGGTCACCGACAGCTTCGACGCCATGCTGGTGTGGATGGCCGAGGAGCCGATGCTGCCGGGCAAGAAGTACGACATCAAGCGCGCCACCAGCTACGTGCCGGGCAACATCGTCGGCATCGCCCACCGCGTCGACGTCAACAGCCTCGAGCAGCTGGCCGCCAGCGAACTCAAGCTCAACGAGATCGGCAAGGTGCGCGTCAGCCTGGATGCGCCCATCGCCCTCGACGGCTACGCGCACAACCGCACCACCGGCGCCTTCATCGTCATCGACCGCCTGACCAACGGCACCGTCGGTGCCGGCATGATCATCGCCGATCCGCTGGCGGGCCGGAACACCATCGGTCACCACGGCCAGCTGGCCCACGTGGCTGCCGAGGAGCGCGCCGCGCGCTTCGGCCAGCAGCCGGCCACCGTGCTGTTCAGCGGCCTGTCCGGCGCCGGCAAGAGCACCCTGGCCTACGCCGTGGAGCGCAAGCTGTTCGACAGTGGTCGCGCGGTCTACGTGCTGGACGGCCAGAACCTGCGCCAGGACCTCAACAAGGGCCTGCCGCTGGATCGCGCCGGGCGTGCCGAGAACTGGCGCCGGGCCGCGCATGTCGCCCGCCAGTTCAACGAGGCCGGCCTGCTGACCCTGGCCGCCTTCGTCGCCCCGGATGCCGAGGGTCGCGAGCAGGCCAGGGCGGTCATCGGCGGCGAGCGACTGATCACCGTCTACGTGCAGGCTTCGCCGCAGGCCTGCCGCGAGCGCGATCCGCAGGGCCTGTACGCCGCCGGCGAGGACAACATCCCCGGCGAGTCCTTCGCCTACGACGTGCCGCTGGATGCCGATCTGGTGATCGATACCCAGTCCGCCTCGGTGGAGGAGGGTGTCAAGCAGGTACTGGCGCTGCTGCGTTCGCGCGGCGCGATCTGATCCGTCCCGCCTGACATGCCAAGGCCCCGGCAGCGATGCCGGGGCCTTGTCGTTTGTGGGGTGGTGGCAGCGCGTGGCGCGAGATCGCCAGCCGGCGCCTTGCGGACAAAAAGAAGCCCCGCGCGGGGCGGGGCTTGTTCGCTGACCTGACGGATCAGGCCTTCTTCAGGACTTCCTCGTCGCTCAGGGCGCCCGAGCTGCCCGGGGCGTAGTCCTTCGGCGGCTCGGTGCTGGCCGGCGCGGTGATGCGCTCGCGGGCCGGCTGGGCACTGTCGCTCAGGGCGGCGAGCAGGCGCTGGCGGGACAGTTCGTCCAGCGCCAGGCGGTTGGCACCTTCGGCGAGGTGATCCTGAATGTCCTGATAGTTCTGCGCCACCTTCTGCATCAGGCTGGCGGAGGTATTGAAGTGGCTGACCACTTCGCTCTGGTAGGCCTCGAAGCGCTCCTGCATCTCGTCCAGCTGGTGCTGGACCTGGGTCGGGGCGGTGCCCGGCAGCAGGCGGGCCAGCAGGAAACCGATGCCGACGCCGGCAATCAGGGCCAGGGCTGGCAGCAGCCAGGCAGTGAATGACTGTTCCACGAATCCTTCCTCTATACACGGGATTTGCATTACGTTAACGGGTCAGGCCGGCGCTGTATAGCTCTGGCAGTGTGCTAGACGAGTTGCCCCTTGCCGGGGTCACGGAGTTCCTGTGTCATTGACTGAAACCCCCCAGCTGCTCGACGGCCCCTGCGGCGCGCTCGAGGCATTGTATCTGGATCGCGCCGACGCCCGTGGCCTGGCGCTGATCTGCCATCCCCATCCGCTGTTCGCCGGCAGCATGCACAATAAGGTGGTCGCCACCCTGCAGCGCGCCGCGCGCGATGCCGGCTACGCCACCCTGCGCTTCAACTTTCGCGGCGTCGGCCACAGCGCTGGCGAGCACGCCCATGGCGAAGGCGAGATCGACGACGCCGAAGCTGCCGCGCGCTGGCTGCTGGCGCAGCACCCCGGCCTGCCGCTGACCCTGCTCGGCTTCTCCTTCGGCTCCTGCGTGGCCGCCTGCCTGGGCGGGCGTCTGGAACAACAGGGCGTCGAGGTCGAGCGCCTGTTCATGCTGGCCCCGCCGGTGGAGCGTTTCAGCGTGGAGGGTCGCCTGCCACAGCGCTGCCCGTTGACGGTGATCCAGCCGGAAGACGACGAGGTGGTCACGCCGACGGCGGTGTATGCCTGGTCGGCGACACTGCAGCGTGCCCATGAGCTGCTCAAAGTGGCAGAATGCGGCCACTTCTTTCACGGCAAGCTGACCGAGCTGAAAGCGCTGGTGCTGCCGCGTCTCCAATCCTGATGCAGTCCGACAAGCGATCGATCATGACCACCCGTATTCTCACCGGTATCACCACCACCGGCACGCCGCACCTGGGCAACTATGCCGGCGCCATCCGTCCGGCGATCGTCGCCAGTCGCGCGGACAACGTGGACTCCTTTTACTTCCTCGCCGACTACCACGCGCTGATCAAGTGCGACGACCCGCTGCGCATCCAGCGCTCGCGCCTGGAAATCGCCGCGACCTGGCTGGCCTGCGGTCTCAACCCCGAGCGGGTGACCTTCTATCGCCAGTCGGATATCCCCGAGATCCCCGAGCTGACCTGGCTGCTCACCTGCGTGGCGGCTAAGGGCCTGCTCAACCGTGCCCATGCCTACAAGGCCTCGGTCGACCAGAACGTGGCCAAGGGCGAGGACCCGGATGCCGGGGTGACCATGGGCCTGTTCAGCTATCCGGTGCTGATGGCCGCCGACATCCTGATGTTCAACGCCCACCAGGTGCCGGTCGGTCGCGACCAGATCCAGCACGTGGAGATGGCGCGCGACATCGGCCAGCGCTTCAACCATCTGTTCGGCCAGGGCCGCGAGTTTTTCGCCCTGCCGGAAGCGCTGATCGAGGAGAGCGTGGCGACCCTGCCGGGCCTCGACGGGCGCAAGATGTCGAAGAGCTACGACAACACCATTCCGCTGTTCGGCTCAAGCAAGCAGCTCAAGGACGCGGTGGCGCGCATCGTCACCGACTCGAAGCTGCCGGGCGAGCCGAAGGATGCCGACAACTCGCACCTGTTCACCCTGTACCAGGCCTTTGCCAGTGCCGGGCAGACGACCGAGTTCCGCGCGGCGCTGGAGGGCGGCCTGGCCTGGGGCGAAGCCAAGCAGCGCCTGTCCGAGTTGCTGGAGGGCGAGCTGGGCGAGGCGCGCGAGCGCTACAACGCGCTGATCGCCAAGCCGGCCGAACTCGAGGACATCCTCCTCGCCGGTGCCGCCAAGGCGCGCAAGATCGCCACGCCGTTCCTCGGCGAGCTGCGCGAGGCGGTGGGGCTGCGCTCGTTTAAGGAGCGCTTGGTAAGCAAGGGAGGAGAGAAGGAGCGAGCCAAAGGGAAGAAACCAAAATTCCTCAGCTTTAAAGATGATGATGGTCTTTTTAGATTCAAGTTTGTGACTGTGGACGGTGAGCAGATTCTTCTTTCAGAGGGCTTCGATAACCCACGCGATGCGGGAGAGGCGATAAAGGCTCTGTCGGGTTTTAGTGGGGATCGTCTCCCTCTCTTCGATTCTGAGACGGAGACAGGGACTTTAATATTTGAAGTCTGCAACAACGGGCGCACGGTAGCAGTTAGCTATGAGTTTTCGTCCGAGAAAGAAAGAGATGCGGCAAAAGCAGTCCTTAGGGCAGCATTTGATCAGCTTCACTTGGGGTGAAGATGGCGCGCCTGGCCGAGGCGCTGGCACCCCAGGAAGCCTGAGGACGGCCCGGCGGCGGGGTTGCGGCCGCCGGGCCGCGGGGACAGGGAAGCGGTCCCGAACCTTGCGACCCCTTGATGAGGGAGGTACGTGTTGAACGATCTGCGTAAATTGCCAAGCGGCGAGGGCGCCGTTAAAGTGACGGCCCCGTTTTCCAACCCCGACGCCGCCATGACTCCGCTCCAGCGCTACCAGGCCGATCTGCAACGCCCCGATTTCTTCCACGATGCCGCGCAGGAAAATGCCGTGCGTCATCTGCAGCGTCTCTACGACGACCTGGTCGCCGGGCAGCAGGATCCAGGCCTGCTGGGCAAGCTGTTCGGCCGCAAGAAACCGCAGGGGCCGATCAAGGGCGTCTACTTCTGGGGCGGCGTGGGCCGCGGCAAGACCTATCTGGTCGATACCTTCTTCGACGCACTGCCGTTCAAGCAGAAGATGCGCACCCACTTCCACCGCTTCATGAAGCGCGTGCACGAGGAAATGCGGACCCTCAAGGGCGAGAAGAATCCGCTGACCATCATCGGCAAGCGTTTCGCCGACGAGGCGCGGGTGATCTGCTTCGACGAGTTCTTCGTCTCCGACATCACCGACGCGATGATCCTCGCCACCCTGCTCGAGGAGCTGTTCAAGAACGGCGTCAGCCTGGTGGCGACTTCCAACATCGTGCCGGACGGCCTGTACAAGGACGGCCTGCAGCGCGCGCGCTTCCTGCCGGCGATCGCCCTGCTCAAGCAGCACACCGAGATCGTCAACGTCGACAGCGGCATCGACTACCGCCTGCGGGCGCTGGAGCAGGCCGAGCTGTACCACTTCCCGCTGGATGCCGAGGCCGAGCTGAGCCTGGACAAGAGCTTCCGCAGCCTGCTCACGGAAAACTGCGTGGTGCAGGACAACGAGGCGCTGCTGATCGAGAACCGCGAGATCCGCGCGCGCAAGGTGGCCAACGACGTGGCCTGGTTCGAGTTCCGCGAGCTGTGCGACGGCCCGCGCAGCCAGAACGACTACATCGAGCTGGGCAAGATATTCGAGGCGGTGCTGATCTCCAACGTCGAGCAGATGGGCGTGAGCAAGGACGACATGGCGCGGCGCTTCATCAACCTGGTGGACGAGTTCTACGATCGCAACGTCAAGCTGATCCTCTCCGCCGAGGTGGAACTCAAGGACCTGTACACCGGCGGGCGTCTGGAGTTCGAGTTCCAGCGCACTCTGAGCCGCCTGCTGGAGATGCAGTCCCACGAATTCCTCAGTCGGCCGCACAAGCCGTAATCCTGCAGGGGCGCCCGATCGGGCGCCCTTGTCGTTTGTGGGGAACTGTCGGCGCCGCCGGCAGTCGCAAGGGCATGCCGCCGCTTGTCGCGGTGCTCGGCGCGGCTGGGTATACTGCCGGCCGTTTCCTGTCTTCCCTATCCAGTCCCCCGGAGAGATGAACATGCTGCCCCGTCTGCTGTTTGGCCTGATCGCTGCCGCCAGTCTGACCCTGGTGGGTTGCGCCCACAGCCCGCAACAACTCACCGTGCAACCCGTGGTGACCGCGCAGCTCGCGCCGGTCGGTCAGGGGCAGCCGGTGGTGGTGCGGGTGGTCGACGGCCGGCCCTCGCCGGTACTCGGCACGCGCGGCGGCCTCTATCCGGAAACCAGCGCGATCAGCGTGAGCAGTCAGAGCCTGGTGCCCCGCCTGCAAGGCCAGGCCGAGGCGGCCGTGCGCCTGCTCGGCTTCACGCCGACGCCGAATGCCTACAATGCGCCGCAACTGACCCTGACGGTGACCGACATGAAGTACGTGTCGCCCAAGGACGGCGCCTATGTCACCGAGGCGAACATCAGCGCCAGCATCCGTGCTGACGTGCAGAACAGCCAGCGCCGCTACAGCGGTCGCTATGGTTCCTCGCTGAATCAGCGCTTCGGCATGGCGCCCAACCAGCAGACCAACAGCAAGCTGGTCAGCGATGTGCTCAGCGATGCGCTGACTCGGGTGTTCAAGGATCCGACCATTGGCCAGCTGCTGAACAATCAGTAAGCGCGTCGCGGTTCGCCAAAGGCGGTGGTGCCCCCACCGCCTTTTTTTCGGTTCATCGCATTTTCCCGGGAAAGGCAGCCTTGATCTTCAGGAAGAAGTAGTCCACGTCCCTGAAGCCATAGGCCATGCGCTTGATCACCTTGATCCGGTTGTTCACCCCCTCCAGCAGGCTGGTGTGCATGTGGAATCG
>DATCUN010000023.1:0-6283 GCA_036561825.1 Pseudomonas sp. | reverse complement strand
GTCATGCCGCCGCGCGGCGGTGCCGGCGTCGAACCGCCGACCCTGAGCGCCCTGCGCACCCTGCTGCACCACCCGCAACTGGCGCAGAAGGTCGAGGATGCCGGCCACTTCGCAGCCGAAGACGATACCTACACCCAGCTGCTGGTGGCCCTGCTCGAATCGCTGCAGAAACACCCGCAGCAGAACTCGCTGCAGCTGATCGCCCGCTGGCACGGCACGGAACAAGGACGCCTGTTGCGCGGTCTAGCGGAAAAGGAATGGCTGATTCAGCAGGACAACCTTGAACAACAGTTTTTCGACACTATAACTACCTTGGCAAGCCGTCAGCGCGAGCGCAGCCTCGAAGGCCTGTTGCGCAAAGCGCGGCACAGCGAACTCAGCGCGGAGGAAAAACTCCGCCTGCGCGAGCTTCTGAGCCGTAGCGAAGCCCCCGCATCCCCGGGCCCATCTGGTGCGTAAGCCCCCGGATCGAGTATAATGCTCGGCTTCTTTTCAGCCCGCCAAGACCTTCAGTGGATAGGGTGAACATGTCCGTTAAAGCGCAACAGCAGTCCCGTCTCAAAGAGTTGATCGCCCGTGGCCGTGAGCAGGGTTACCTGACTTACGCCGAGGTCAACGACCACCTGCCGGAAGATATTTCCGATCCGGAGCAGGTGGAAGACATCATCCGCATGATCAACGACATGGGGATCAACGTATTCGAGACAGCTCCGGATGCGGATGCCCTGCTGCTCGCCGAGGGGGGAGATACCGACGAGGCTGCCGCCGAGGAAGCCGCCGCCGCCCTCGCCGCCGTGGACAGCGACATCGGCCGCACCACCGACCCGGTGCGCATGTACATGCGCGAAATGGGCACCGTGGAGCTGCTGACCCGTGAAGGCGAGATCGAGATCGCCAAGCGCATCGAGGAAGGGATCCGTGAGGTGATGAGCGCCATCGCCCATTTCCCCGGCTCGGTGGAAAGCATCCTCGCCGAATACCAGCGGGTCACCAGCGAAGGTGGCCGTCTGTCCGACATCCTCAGCGGCTACATCGACCCCGACGACGGCACCCTGCCGGCGGAAAGCGAAGCCGTGCCGACCCCGGTCGCCAAGGAAGTCGCGCCGGCGGCGGAGACCGAAGAGGACGACGAGGAAGCCAAGGCCGACACCAGCGAAGAAGAAGGCGATGGCGGTCCCGATCCGGAAGAAGCCGCCCGCCGCTTCGGCGCCGTGGCCGAGCAGCTGGAAAAGGCCCGCAAGGCGCTGAAGAAGTTTGGCCGCGGCAGCCCGCAGGGCATCGCCGAGCTGACCGCGCTGGCCGAGCTTTTCATGCCGATCAAGCTGGTGCCCAAGCAGTTCGACGTGCTCGTGACCATGGTCCGCGACGCCCTCGACCGCGTGCGTCAGCAGGAACGCGCCATCATGCAGCTGTGCGTGCGTGACGCTCGCATGCCGCGTGCCGACTTCCTCAAGCTGTTCCCCAGCAACGAGATCAACCTGAGCTGGAGCGAGGGTCTGAGCGGCGGCAAGGCCAAGTACGCCGAGGCCATCGGCCGCGTGCAGGCCGACATCCAGCGCAACCAGCAGATCCTCATCGATCTCGAAAACGCGGTCGGCCTGACCATCGCCGAGATCAAGGACATCAACCGCTGCATGTCGGTCGGCGAGGCCAAGGCGCGCCGGGCGAAGAAGGAAATGGTCGAGGCCAACCTGCGCCTGGTCATCTCCATCGCCAAGAAGTACACCAACCGCGGCCTGCAGTTCCTCGACCTGATCCAGGAAGGCAACATCGGCCTGATGAAGGCGGTGGACAAGTTCGAATACCGCCGCGGCTACAAGTTCTCGACCTACGCCACCTGGTGGATCCGCCAGGCGATCACCCGCTCGATCGCCGACCAGGCGCGCACCATCCGCATCCCGGTGCACATGATCGAGACGATCAA
Source organism: Pseudomonas sp. (assembly GCA_036561825.1). Lineage (GTDB taxonomy): Bacteria > Pseudomonadota > Gammaproteobacteria > Pseudomonadales > Pseudomonadaceae > Geopseudomonas. Next base: position 4,359 of record DATCUN010000023.1, on the reverse strand, counting down.
CAAGCTCAACCGCATCTCCCGGCAGATGCTCCAGGAGATGGGCCGCGAGCCGACTCCGGAAGAGCTGGGCGAGCGCATGGAGATGCCCGAGGACAAGATCCGCAAGGTGCTGAAGATCGCCAAAGAGCCGATCTCCATGGAAACCCCGATCGGTGACGACGAAGACTCGCACCTGGGCGACTTCATCGAGGACTCCAGCATGCAGTCGCCGATCGACGTGGCGACCGTGGAAAGCCTCAAGGAAGCCACCCGCGAAGTCCTCGCCGGCCTCACCGCCCGGGAAGCCAAGGTGCTGCGCATGCGCTTCGGCATCGACATGAACACCGACCACACCCTCGAGGAAGTCGGCAAGCAGTTCGATGTCACCCGCGAGCGCATCCGCCAGATCGAGGCCAAGGCCCTGCGCAAGCTGCGCCACCCGACCCGCAGCGAACACCTGCGCTCGTTCCTCGACGAGTAAGCGCACCGCAAGACGAAAAACCCCGGCGCCGCAAGGCTCCGGGGTTTTTTATTGCGCGCAGGACCGGCACAGCCTCTACACTTTGACGATGAACGCGCACACGAGGGATCGCCATGCCGCGCCTGCCGGCACTGCCAGTACTCTGCCTGGCCGTGCTCCCCGCCTACAGCCACGCCGCCCTGCCAGGATGGACCCGGGACCCGTGGCTGCTCCTTGCCCCCTATGCCGCAGCCCTGCTGCTGACCCTGCTGGCCCTGGGCCTGCTGCTGCGTGGCCGGCAGCGACGACAGCTCGAGCGTCTGCAGCGGGCCCTGCAGGCACGCGCCGCGCACGACCGCGAACTGCTGGAGCGCGCCCCGTTGGTCATCTGGGAAATGTGCCGGCACGACCTGCGCTTCACCCAGATCTCGGCGCCGGACGAGGCGCTGCTCGGCTACCCCGTCAACGCCTGGCTGCAAGCGGACTTCTGCAGCCGCACCCTGTATCCGCCGGACGCTCCAGCGGCCCTCGCCTTTCTGCGCGGCGAAGGCGAGCCCGCGCAAGCGCGCCACGAATGCCGGCTGATCGCCGCCGACGGTCGCCTGATCCGCCTGCTGGCTATCGTCCAGCGCCGTGGCGCGGGTGACGACGCCACGCTGCAGGGGCTGTTCATCGACATCGGCGAGAACCCGCTGAGCGAACAGGCGCTGCGCCAGTCCGAGCAGCAATACCGCTCGGCGTTTCACGACTGCCCCGAGATCATGCTGCTGATCGAACGCCACAGCGGGCGCATCCTCGCCGCCAACCGGGCCTTCGAGGAAGCCACCGGCCTGCCGGCGGACACCGCTTGCGGACACACCACCAGCGAACTGGGCCTCTGGCGCCAGCACGAGCAGGGCCGCCGGGTGCTCCACCAGCTGCACAGCCACGACCTGCAGAATGTCGAGGTCACTCTGATCCGCCGCGGCAACGAAGACTTCACCGGCCTGCTCTCGGCCAGGCGCGTCGAGCTGGACGGGCAGCCGGCCGCCATCGTGGTGCTGCGCGACCTTTCCGCCCTGCACCACACCCGCCAGCTGCTGCACGCCAGCGAGGAGAAGTTCGCCAAGGCCTTCTATGCCTCGCCCGATGCGCTGAGCATCACCCGCCTGCGCGACGGCCGGCTGCTCGAGGCCAACCCCGGCTTCACCCAGATCACCGGCTACAGCCCCAGCGAAGCCATCAACCACAGCACCCTCGAGCTGGGCCTGTGGGTCGATCCGGCCGATCGCCAGCGCCTCATGCGCCAGCTCGAGCAGGACGGCAGCGCGCAGCACCTGTCCGCCCGGGTACGCACCCGCGACGGCCAGGAGCGCCTGTGCGAGTTCAGCGCCCAACCCCTGCAGATCGACGGCGAGGACTGTGCACTGATCATCGCGCGCGATATCAGCGAGCGCATGCAGATGCAGGAGCGCCTGCAGCAGGCCGCCACGGTGTTCGAAAGCACAGCCGAAGGAGTGATGATCACCGACCTCGAGCAGCGCATCGTCGCCATCAACCGCGCCTTCAGCGCCATCACCGGCTACAGCGAGAGCGAGGCCCTCGGCCAGACCCCGCAGCTGCTGGCCTCCGGACAGCATGGTCAGGATTTCGAGGAGGAGATCCGCAGCAGCCTCGAGCGCGACGGCCACTGGCAGGGCGAGATCTGGAGCCGGCGCAAGAACGGCGAGTCCTATCCGGCCTGGATGACCATCAGCGCCGTGCGCAACGGCGGCAACCGGATTTCGCACCATGTCGCGGTGTTCGCCGACATCACCAGCCTCAAGCACGCCCAGGCGCGCCTCGACTACCAGGCCCACCACGACCCGCTGACCGGCCTGCCCAACCGCCTGCTGTTCGAGAACCGCCTGCAGCTGGCCCTCGACGAGGCGCAGACCGAACAACGCCGCGGCGCCGTGCTGTTCCTCGACCTCGACCGCTTCAAGCACATCAATGACAGCCTCGGCCATCCGGTCGGCGACCTGCTGCTGCAGGGCATCGCCAAGCGTCTGCGCGAACAGCTGCGCGAGGTCGACACCGTGGCCCGCCTCGGCGGCGACGAATTCATCGTGCTGATGCCCAGCGTCTCGCAGACCAGCGACATCGAGCGGGTCGCCAGCAAGCTGATGAGCGCCTTCAGCACCCCGTTCAACGCCGACGGCCACGAGTTCTTCATGAGCTCGAGCATGGGCATCAGCCTGTTCCCCGAACATGGCCAGGATGTCGCCACCCTGGTGAAGAACGCCGACAGCGCGATGTACCTGGCCAAGGCCCGCGGGCGCAACCGCATCGAGTTCTACACCGCCGACCTGAGCTTCCTGGCCACCGAGCGCATGACCCTGGAAAACGACCTGCGCCGCGCGGCCGAGCGCGGCGAGCTGCACCTGCACTACCAGCCCAAGCAGTGCCTGAACAGCGGCCGGCTGGTCGGTGCCGAAGCGCTGCTGCGCTGGCAGCATCCGCTGCACGGCGACGTGCCGCCTGAGCGCTTCATTCCCCTCGCCGAGGAAAACGGCAGCATCATCGAGCTGGGCGACTGGGTGTTGCAGGAAGCCTGCCGGCAGATGAGTGTGTGGCAGGCGCAATACCTGGCATTCGGTGCACTGGCGGTCAACCTGGCCGGCCCGCAACTGCGCCAGCCGCAACTGGTCGGGCGGATCAGCGAACTGTTGGCCAGCCACGGACTGGAGCCCGCCAGCCTGCAGCTGGAAATCACCGAAACCTTCGTCATGAGCCAGAAGGAGGAGGCCCTGCCGATCCTCCAGGCGCTCAAGGAGCTCGGCCTGCAACTGGCGATCGACGACTTCGGCACCGGCTACTCGTCGCTGAGCTATCTCAAGCGCCTGCCCATCGACACCCTGAAGATCGACCAGTCGTTCGTCGCCGGCCTGCCGGACGATCCCAACGACGCGGCCATCACCCGCGCCATCATCGCCCTCGGCCACAGCATGCAGCTGACGGTGATCGCCGAGGGGGTGGAGACCAAGTCGCAGGAGCGCTTCCTTGCCTTCGAAGGCTGCCAGCAGATCCAGGGCTACGTGCTGAGCAAGCCGTTGTCGGCCGAGGACTTCGCGGCACGCTTTCTCGTATCCCGGCAAACCCTTGGCTCCAACGCGCAGGCGCCGCTATAATCGCGGCGCCTTGCCGCCCCTCATGGTGCGGCAAGCCTGGAGAGGACGCCCGCCGGCCTCGCCGCATGGAACTACCCCCGCAGGCATACAACCTGGGGTTCGATAGCGGGCCTATAGCTCAGTTGGTCAGAGCAGGCGACTCATAATCGCTTGGTCGCAGGTTCAAGTCCTGCTGGGCCCACCACCTCCCCTTCGCCGCCCCGGCGATTGCCGCACATGGCAGCCGCGACACGTGCGCTGCCCGCCTGTCTTTTGCACTTCTCCCGCCAGAGCCGCCGACAGCACGCACCCGCCCTGACTCGCGGCTGTCCGCCTGCGATGGATGGCACCTGCCCGCGGGAACTCTCGACCGCCAACGCCGCTCTCATGGAAACAGGATGCTTGTATCTTGCCGAGGATTACCGTGATGCGCCGTACACTGCTGGTCGCAGCCTTGACCTTCTTCCTGCCCGTCGGCGCCATCCTGGCGGCCGATGTGGACTGGGAGGATGTCGCCACCTCCGCGGGGGTTTCCGCCTCGCTGTATTCCACCTTCAAGGACGAGAAACTGGTGCTTGCCGCCGAGGACGACGCCTCCAGCTTCGTCGCCAGCGGCGGTGCGATCCGCGGCGCCTACCTGGAGGCCGCGCTGCAGCAGATCCGCCGCGACCATCCCGGCCTCAAGGCCAGCGACGAGGAACTGGCCAGCGCCATGCTCGCCAACGCCCAGGACGGCGCGCCGCGCTGAGTTCCGGACCGTCGCCGCACATGAAAAAGCCGCCCGCGGGCGGC
>DATCUN010000022.1:0-5867 GCA_036561825.1 Pseudomonas sp. | reverse complement strand
ACCTACGGAGCCCACGGTCAGGTCGACTGGTTGACCGGCATCCCCCTGGCGGTCGGCGGTCTGCTCAGCATCAGCTGGGGCGTGAAGCTGGCGCATGGGCTGCCGCAGCGGCTGCTGCGCGTACTGTTTACCCTGTTCCTGCTGCTGTGTGCGTTGCTGCTGGGGCTCAAGGCCTGAGTGCCGCCAGCTTGGGGCAAGGGTAGGGTGCGCGACGCGCACCGCTACCCTTGGCAGGTCAGCGGCGGATCTGCTTCAGGGTGTCGGCGATCAGGAATGCTAGCTCCAGCGACTGATCGGCGTTGAGGCGCGGGTCGCAGTGGGTGTGGTAGCGGTCCGACAGGCCGGCCTCGGTGATCGGCCGGGTGCCGCCGATGCATTCGGTGACGTTCTGGCCGGTCATTTCGATGTGAATGCCGCCGGGGTAGCTGTTCTCCGCCTGGTGGACCTGGAAGAACTGCTTCACCTCGTTCAGCACCTGGGCGAAGTCGCGGGTCTTGTAACCGCTGCTGGCCTTGATGGTGTTGCCGTGCATCGGGTCCGAACTCCACAGCACCTGGCGGCCTTCGCCCTGCACGGCGCGGATCAGTCGCGGCAGGTGCTGCTCGACCTTGTCGGCGCCCATGCGCACGATCAGGTTGAGGCGGCCCGGATCGTTGTCCGGGTTGAGGATGTCGATCAGGCGGATCAGCTCGTCGCTGTCCATGCTCGGGCCGACCTTGACCCCGATCGGGTTGCCGACACCGCGCAGGAACTCGACGTGGGCGCCGTCGAGCTGGCGGGTGCGGTCGCCGATCCACAGCATGTGCGCCGAGCAGTCATACCAGTCGCCAGTCAGGCTGTCGCGGCGGGAGAAGGCCTGCTCGTAGTTGAGCAGCAATGCTTCATGGGCCGTGAAGAAGCTGGTTTCGCGCACTTGCGGGGCGTTCTCCAGCCCGCAGGCGCGCATGAAGGCCAGAGTCTCGTCGATGCGGTCGGCCAGCTGGCCGTATTTTTCCGTCAGCTCGGCGCTGGCGATGAAGTCGAGGTTCCACTGGTGCACCTGGTGCAGGTCGGCGAAGCCGCCCTGGGCGAAGGCGCGCAGCAGGTTGAGGCTGGCGGTGGACTGGTGGTAGGCCTGCAGCAGGCGCTCCGGGTCTGGCACCCGGTTCTTCTCGTTGAAGCCGATGCCATTGACGATGTCGCCGCGGTAGGCGGGCAGGGTCATGCCGTCGATGGTTTCTTCGCCGGAGGAGCGCGGCTTGGCGAACTGGCCGGCCATGCGCCCGACCTTGACCACCGGGCAGCCGGCGGCGAAGGTCATGGCGATGGCCATCTGCAGCAGCACCTTGAAGGTGTCGCGGATCTTGCCGGCGGAGAACTCGGCGAAGCTCTCGGCGCAGTCGCCGCCCTGCAGCAGGAACGCCCGGCCCTGGGTGACTTCGGCGAACTGCCGGCGCAGCTCGCGCGCTTCGCCGGCGAACACCAGCGGCGGATAGCCGGCGAGGGTCTGCTCCACGCGAGCCAGATGCGCGGCATCGGGGTAAACGGGTTGCTGCTGGATCGGCTTGCTTCTCCAGCTTTCGGGGCTCCAGGTCTGGCTCATCGAACGACTCGGCTTGCGGATGGCGAATGTTTTCCATGTTAACCGATCAGGTGCAGCCTCGGGGGTGATGGTCCTGATAGCCTGGCTGCATCGATGGGCCGCGGTCTGCTAGGATGCCGGGCAAATTTCCGGGGGGACGAAATGAGCGAATACCATCAGCTGGCCGAGGTGCACGACGACTACGGGGTGATCCGTGTGGTGCAGGCTGGTGACTATCGCTTTCTCGAGTTCGGCGAAGATGTCGAGCAGAGCTGCAGCTACGTCCCCGATCCGGCCTGGCTGGAATACGACTACACCCGCGCGATGCTGCTCGGTGCGCTGCTGCCTGAGCGCGCGGAGCGCGCGCTGTTCCTCGGTCTGGGTGGCGGCAGTTTGACCACGACCTGCCTGAAGTTCTTGTCCCTGCAGGCGGTGGAGGCGGTCGAGCTGCGTCCGGCCGTGCCGCAGCTGGCGCGCGAGTTCCTCGGGCTGGCGGACGATCCGCGGCTGACCATCCATATCGGCGATGCGCGCACCCGCCTGTCCGATTGTGCGCCGGCCGACCTGATCTATCTGGATCTGTATACCGACACCGGGCCGGCGCCGGCCCACATCGCCTGGGGCTTTCTCGAGGCTTGCCGCGCGCAGCTGCGCCCCGGCGGCTGGCTGGTGATCAATCAGTGGAGCGCCACGGATGGCAAGCCATTGGGGGCGCCCTTGCTGCGCGGCCTGTTCCGCCACTGCTACTGGGAGTGTCCGGTCACCGAGGGCAACGTCATCCTGTATGTGCCGGCCGACGGTGAGCAGGAACTGGATACCGAGCGTCTGCGCCAGCGTGCCGCAGCGCTGGCGCCGCGGCTGGGTTATGGCTTGAGTCGCCATATTGATGCGTTGCGCCCGGCAAGCTGAACGCTCTGCGACGGGTTTTTCCGGACGTGTGGGGTAAAAATAGCGCGACTCGGCACATATTTTGCGTTATTATGCGCGCCGGCTTTGACGCGCCCTGTTCAAACTCTGCACCATCAGGAAGCGCTGCTTCCGCCGTGCGTCCGTCTCCACGGACACCTCTTGACGAACTATCCTTTTCACGCGATTTCGCAAATCCCCGCCGACCAGGCTGCCAGGGTGACCCTTTGGGTCTTGCTTTTGGCTGGCGCAGCGCTGGCCATGGGTCTTTGCGGATGTACATGAGGCAAATACCCATGACCGAAACTATCGTTGGCGGCTTCGCCGCGCTCAATCTTCACCCGGCTGTGCTTTCCGCGATCACTGCGGTGGGTTACGAAGAGCCGTCCGCCATTCAGGCCCAGTCGATTCCGGTAATCCTCGCCGGTCACGACATGATCGGCCAGGCGCAGACCGGTACCGGCAAGACCGCGGCCTTCGCCCTGCCGCTGCTGTCGCTGCTCGACCCGGCCCGCCGCGAGCCGCAGATCCTCATCCTGACCCCGACCCGCGAGCTGGCCCTGCAGGTCGCCGCGGCCTTCGAGCGCTACTCCAGCGACATGCCTGGCGTGAAGGTGCTGGCGGTCTACGGCGGCGCGCCCATGGGGCCGCAGCTCAAGGCCCTGCGCCAGGGTGCCCAGGTAGTGGTAGCGACCCCGGGTCGCCTGTGCGACCACCTGCGTCGCGATGAGAAACTGCTGGCCACCGTCGATCGCCTGGTCCTCGACGAGGCCGACGAGATGCTCAAGCTCGGCTTCATGGAAGACATCGAGTCGATCTTCCAGGCCCTGCCGGAAAGCCGCCAGACCGTGCTGTTCTCCGCGACCCTGCCGGCCTCGATCCGTGCCATCGCCGAGCGCAACCTGAAGTCGCCGAAGCACGTCAAGATCGCCACCAAGACCCAGACCGTGGAGAGCATCGAGCAGGCCCACCTGATGGTGCATGCTGACCAGAAGCAGGCCGCCGTGCTGCGTCTGCTGGAAGTCGAGCAGTTCGATGCGCTGATCGGCTTCGTGCGCACCAAGCAGGCCACCCTCGACATCGCCGAGATGCTCGAGCGCAACGGCTACCGCGCCGCCGCGCTGAACGGCGACATCGCCCAGGCCCAGCGCGAGCGTGTGGTCGAGTCGCTCAAGGACGGCACCCTGGACATCGTGATTGCCACCGACGTCGCCGCCCGCGGTCTCGACGTGCCGCGCATCACCCACGTGTTCAACATCGACATGCCGTACGACCCGGAGTCCTACGTGCACCGCATCGGTCGTACCGGCCGTGCCGGCCGTACCGGTCGCGCGCTGCTGCTGGTGACCCCGCGCGAGCGCCGCATGCTGCAGGTGATCGAACGTGTGACTGGGCAGAAGGTTGCCGAGATCAAGATGCCGGATGCCGAAACCGTGCTGGAAGCGCGTCTGCAGCGTCTGACCAACAGCCTCAAGCCGCTGCTGGACGGCGCCGAGGCTGCCCGTGGCGAGATCGGTGCCGAGCTGTGCCGTCGCCTGGAGTGCACTCCGGAGCAACTGGCTGCCGCCCTGCTGGCCAAGCTGACCCAGGGCCAGGCCCTGGATCTGGAAAGCGTGCGCCGCGAGCAGCCGGCAGCACCGGCGCCGGCCCGCGAGCGTCCGGCCGGTGATCGGGTCGAGCGTACTGGCGAGCGCAGCGGCGAAGCCCGTCCGCGCCGTCCGATGGAGCCGCTGGCTGAAGGCCGCGTGCGCTGCCGTACCGCGCTGGGCAAGCGCGACGGTATCGCCGCCAAGAACCTGCTCGGCGCCATCATCAACGAGGGCAAGCTGGTGCGCGAGGCCATCGGTCGCATCCAGGTGCGCGAGACCTTCAGTCTGGTGGAGCTGCCGGAAGAGGGCCTGGAGCGTGTTCTGGGTCGCCTGAAGGAAACCCGTGTCGCCGGCAAGGCCCTGCGCCTGCGTCGCTATCACGAAGAGTGATGATCTCGTGACAGCAAAACGCCCCGCCTAGTGCGGGGCGTTTTTGTTTGTGCCGTCGACGGAGCTTCAGGTGCCTGCTGCTCCTGTGCCGCCCTGATCCGCTGTGCCGGCGGCTGGGCGGCTGGGCGGCAACCGGTCAGCCGAAGCGGTAGATGTCCATGCCGAGGGTGCCCTTGTCGAAGCCCTGGTGCTCGACGTGGAACTGCCCGCCGGCGCCGCGGGCGAAGAACAGCGGCAGCAGGTGCTCGTCGCTCGGGTGGCTGCGCACCGCCCAGGGTGCCTGCTGGCGGTAGTCGTGCAGGGCGGCCTCGTCGCCGCTGCTCAGCTGTTCGACAATCCAGTCGCGAAACTCGCGGGCCCACGGTTCGACCACTTCCTGGCCGGCATTCCAGTCCAGGTCGCGCAGATTGTGGGTGATGCTGCCCGAGCCGATCAGCAGGAGGTCTTGCCCGCGCAGTCCGGCGAGCAGACGGCCCAGTCGGGTCTGCAGCGCCGGCCCCTGGTGGCTGGGCAGCGACAGCTGCACGACGGGAATGTCGGCATCCGGATACATCAGCCGCAGCGGCACCCAGGCGCCATGATCGAGCGGACGCTGCGGGTCGAGCTGCGCCGGCACGCCGGCTTTCTCCAGCAATTCGAGGATCTCCATGGCCAGCTGCGGCGCACCCGGCGGTGCGTAGTCGAGTGCATAGAGCGCCGGCGGGAAGCTGTAGAAGTCGTGCCAGGCCTGCTGCCGTGGCGCGGAGGTCAGGCGCAGGTCGCTGGTTTCCCAGTGGGCGGAAACCACCAGGATCGCCTTGGGGCGTGGCAGCTCGCGGGCCAGGCGGGCGAGCTGGCGGCCGGTGTCGCCCGGTTGCAGGGCGACCATCGGCGAGCCGTGGGAAATGAACAGACTGGGCAGCATGACAGGTGTCTCTGGATGACGATGTTGTTATCTTCGGCAGACGAACCATCGAAATCCAGTATAAGTTTTCGACCTTTAGGATCGAATCAGGCAATCAAAGAGAGGCCCCGATGCACGAGGAGTTCTGGCAGGCGCGCTGGGCGCGCAACGAAATCGGTTTTCACCGCAGCGAGGTGAACCCGGCGCTGCAGGAGTACTGGCCGGCGCTGCAGCTGGCGGCCGCTAGCGAGGTGCTGGTGCCGCTGTGTGGCAAGAGCCTGGACATGCCCTGGCTGGCCGCCCAGGGGCATGCGGTGCTGGGCGTGGAGCTGGCGGAGCGGGCCGTGCAGGACTTCTTCGCCGAGCAGCAGCTGGTGGCGCAGGTTGGCGCCGATGGCGCCTTGCGCAGGTATCAGGCGCAGGGCATTGCCGTGCTGCAGGGCGACTTCTTCGCCGTCACGCCGGCGCAGACGGCGGGTTGTGCCGGCTATTACGACCGCGCGGCGCTGATCGCCCTGCCGCCGGAGATGCGCCGTCG
>DATCUN010000021.1:0-4638 GCA_036561825.1 Pseudomonas sp. | reverse complement strand
CCGCGTAGCATCGCCATCTTTGCCGCAAGGAAGGCTCATGCTTGCCGAGTTGTTCGCCGTGATGGCGCCGGTGCTGATCGTCGCCGGGATCGGCTACGCCTGGGTCCGTTCCGGGCAGGCTTACCCCACCGATTTCGTCGCCCGCCTGGTGCTGAACATCGGCACGCCCTGTCTGGTGCTGTCGACCCTCAGCCGCACCGAGGTCGACCCCCAGGCTTTCGGCCAGATGGCTCTGGCCTGCGTGGTGGTGTCGCTGCTGATGGGGCTGATTGGTGTGGTCCTGAGCCGGAGCATGGCCATGGACTGGAAGGTGCTGGTGCCGGCCTACCTGTTCCCCAACACCGGCAACATGGGCCTGCCGATCAGCCTGTACGCCTTCGGCGAGCAGGGGCTGGCGCTGGCAGTGGCCTTCTTTCTGATGCTCTCGGTGGCCCAGTTCACGCTGGGCATGCTGCTTTCCGGCGCCGAGCGCTCCTGGCGCAAACTGCTGATCAGCCCGACGATCATCAGCCTGGGCGCGGCCCTGGTGGTGATGCTGTTCGATCTCGAACTGCCGCGCTGGCTGGCCAATACGGTCAACCTGCTGGGGGGGACGGCCATTCCGATGATGCTGATCACCCTCGGCGTGTCGCTGGCGAGCATCCGCGTGCAGCACCTTGGCCGGGGCATGCTGCTCGGTGCGTTGCGCATACTGTGCGGGGCCGGGGCAGGCTGGCTGATTGGCCATCTGCTGGATCTGTCGCCGCTGGCGCAGGCGGTATTGGTGCTGCAGTCGGCTATGCCGGTGGCCGTGTTCAACTACCTGTTCGCCGTGCGCGCCAACCGTTCGCCCGAAGAGGTGGCGAGTCTGGTCATGTGTTCGACGTTGCTATCGTTCGTCGTGTTGCCACTATTGCTGGTCTGGTTGCTGCCCACAGTGCGCTGAAGTCGGCTGGACGCGGCTCAGCTGATCATGCGGCTCAGATTGGGTAGCACCAGCAGAAGGGTAACGACCAGCACGGCCAAGGCCGCCTGCCGCCACTTGGGATTGAATTTGACCATTTTCGAGCGCCTTTTATTGTTGTTGGCTGGGTTGAAACGGGGAATTATCACCCTGAAACAAGCCGCTGGCGTTGATCAACGACAATGCCCTGCGGCTTGCCGTTGCCTGTAACAGCATACTCTAGAGGTCGTAGTCGTAAAGGTTTAGAAGTTTTTGATGCAAAAAAGTTTCCTGATCTGAATCTGTACGTCTTGAATCGCCGGTTTTCTTCTGCATAGCCCTGTTGCAGAGCCTTTGCAGGCGTCGGCGGCAGGCCGTTCCCCTGGCCTGAATTTGAGGCTACCGTTCGTCCGGTTTCGTGGTTTCGTGGCATGCCGGGCTTGCGCTGCCGGCTGCGGCCTATCCTTCAGCGTGTGCCCGTGGCTGCCAGCAGGCTCGGCAGCGGTTGCTCCGCCAGACTCGGCAGCAGCTCCGCCATGCGCGCCGCTGCCACCTCGCCGATCACCAGGATCGCCGGGCTTTTCAGCCCGAAGGCGGTGGCGTCCTGCTGCATGGCGCCCAGGCTGCTGCGGCATTCGCGCTGCTGCGCCAGCGAGGCGTTCTCGATCATCGCCACCGGCATGGCGTCGCGCATGCCGCCGGCCAGCAGGCCGTCGCGGATGTCGGCCAGCTTGGCCACGCCCATGTAGACGACGAGCGTGGTGCCGCCCTGGGCCAGCGCCGACCAGTTGAGGCTGCTGTCGTCCTGGGTGTGGGCGGTGACCAGGGTCACGCCGCGGGCCACACCGCGCAGGGTCAGCGGGATGCCGCACTGGGTGGCGCCAGCCAGTCCGGCGGTGATGCCGTTGACGATCTCGGTGGCGACGCCGCGCTCGGCCAGCCAGTCGGCTTCCTCGCTGCCGCGGCCGAAGATGCACGGATCGCCACCCTTCAGGCGCGCCACGCACTTGCCCTGGCGGGCGTAGCGCAGCATCAGGCGGTGGATGAACTCCTGCGGCGTGGAGCGGCAGCCGCCGCGCTTGCCGACGCCGATCACCCGCGCCTGCGGGCAGTGCTCGAGCACCGCCGGGTTGACCAGGTCGTCGATCATCACCACCGCGGCCTCGCCCAGGGCGCGCACGGCCTTGAGGGTCAGCAGTTCCGGGTCACCCGGGCCGGCACCGATCAGCCAGACTTTTGCGCTCATGTTCACCACCTCTCTGGTATCGCTTGCCGGTGTTGCCACGCCGGCAAGGCATTCATCGGTCTGCGTAGGGTGGGTTAGCCGCCTCGCGGCGTAACCCACCGTCGATGCCGCCAGGCATCGCGATTGCCGACCTTGCGGCCGGTTGGTGGGTTACGACCTGCGGTCTAACCCACCCTACGGTTCATCACCGGTTCAGGCCGGGGCTCTGGCCAGCAGCCGCTTGATTTCCGGGACGCAGGAGCCGCAGCTGGTGCCGCACTTGAGTTCCTGCTTGAGGCCGTCGAGGTCGAGGCCGCGCTCGATGCCGGTGCGGATCGCGGCGTCGCTGACGTTCATGCAGCTGCACACCGTCTTGCTGTTGCACGCGCCGGCGTTGCCCGGCGGGGTGCTCAGCGGGGCGAGCAGCCAGCGGCGCAGTTCGGTGTCGGCCTTGCCTTCGCTCCACAGCGCCTTGAGCCAGTCGCGGGCGGCGGTTTCGCCGGCCAGGCGGATGGCGGTGATGCGCCCGTCCTCGATGCGCACGCGCTTGCCGACGGTGCGCCGCGGGTCGTCGTAGGCCAGCACCGGGCCTGCGGTAAGGCCGAGCAGGGCGTCGATGCGCGCCAGCAGTTCGGCTTCGGGAGCCACGGCGCGGGCAGCCTTGACCAGCAGTGCCGGGCGCTCGCGACCGGTGAGGGTCAGGCTGGCGTAGGCGAACGACTCGAACAGCGGGCGCAGGGCCTCGAAGCGCTCTTGCACCTCGCCCTCGATCAGGGCGAACAGCTGCCAGGGCAGCTCGACCTTGTCCACCTCGACGCCGGCGTGCTTGAGTTCCGGCTGCTTGGACAGCGGATCGCAGGCCGGCAGGGTCAGCACGTTGGTGCCCAGGCCCTTGAGGAAGCGGTCGCCCCAGTGCATCGGCAGGAAGGCCTGGCCGGGGCGGATGCTGTCGTCGGCCTGCACCGGCAGGATCAGGCTGCCGCGGCGGCTGCGCAGCTTGACCAGGTCGCCACTGGCCAGACGCCGGCGCTGCAGCTCGTCCGGGTGCAGGCTGAGCGTGGCCTCCTCGACGTGGCCGAACAGCTGCGCGGCGGTGCCGGTGCGGCTCATGCCGTGCCACTGATCGCGCAGGCGGCCGGTGTTGAGGGTCAGCGAATAGCGCGCCTCGCGCTTTTCCTGGGCGGCGCGGTACGGATCGGCGACGAACTGGGCGCGGCCGCTGGCGGTGGGGAACACCCCTTCGCCGTACAGGCGCGGCGTGCCGCTGACGGCACCGGCGGGGAACGGCCACTGCTGCGGGCCGAGGTCGTCGAGCAGGGCGTGGCTGATCCCCGACAGGTCGAGGTCGCGGCCGGCGGTGAGCTGCTTGTACTCCTCGAACAGCGCGGCGGGGTTGCTGAAGTCGAACAGGCTGGGCAGGCCGGGGCGCAGCTGGGGTTCCAGGCGACGGGCGAAGTCGCAGACGATCGCCCAGTCCGGCCGCGCCTCTGCGGGCGCCGGCACGGCGCGGCGCACGTGGCTGATGCGCCGCTCGGAATTGGTCACCGAGCCTTCCTTCTCGCCCCAGCTGGCGGCGGGCAGCAGCAGGTCTGCGTAGCGGCAGGTCTCGGTGGTGAAGAAGGCTTCCTGCACCACCACGAACGGGCAGGCGGCCAGGGCTTCGTGGATCTTGTTCTGGTCGGGCATCGACTGCGCCGGGTTGGTGCAGGCGATCCACAGCGCCTTGATCTTGCCAACCCTGACGGCCTCGAACAATTCGATGGCGGACAGGCCGGTAGTCTCCGGCAGCTGCTCGACGCCCCAGTAGCTGGCGACCTCGGCGCGATGCGCGGCATTGCCGGCCTCGCGGTGGCCGGGCAGCAGGTTGGACAGGCTGCCGGTTTCGCGCCCGCCCATGGCGTTGGGCTGCCCGGTGAGGGAGAAGGGACCGGCACCGATGCGGCCGATCTGCCCGGTGGCCAGGTGCAGGTTGATCAGCGCGCTGTTCTTGGCGCTGCCGGCGCTGGACTGGTTGAGGCCCATGCACCACAGGGACAGAAAGCTCGGTGCCTTGCCGATCAGCTCGGCGCACAGCTGCAGGTTGTCGACGCTGATGCCGCAGATGTCCGCCACCGCCGCCGGGGTGTAGTCGCGCACCAGCTTCTTCAGGGCGTCGAAGCCCTCGGTGTGGGCGTCGATGAAGGCGCGGTCGATCCAGCCTTCCCACAGCAGGATGTGCAGGATGCCGTGGAGCAGCGCCACGTCGGTGCCGGGCAGGATCGCCAGGTGCAGGTCGGCCAGCTCGCAGGTGTCGGTGCGCCGCGGGTCGACCACGATCACCTTCATCTCCGGGCGCTGTGCCTTGGCCGCTTCCAGGCGGCGGAACAGCACCGGGTGGGCGTAGGCCATGTTGCTGCCGGCGATCAGCAGGCAGTCGCTCTGCTCGATGTCCTCGTAGGAGCAGGGCGGGGCGTCGGCGCCGAGGCTGCGCTTGTAGCCGACCACCGCCGAG
>DATCUN010000020.1:0-1734 GCA_036561825.1 Pseudomonas sp. | reverse complement strand
CTGGCCACCACCGTGGCCCAGATGGGCCTGAAATACGTGGTGGTGACCAGCGTGGACCGCGACGACCTGCGTGATGGCGGCGCCCAGCATTTCGCCGATTGCATCAGCGCCATCCGCAGCCATTCGCCCGGCACCCGGGTGGAGATCCTGACCCCGGACTTCCGCGGCAAGGGCCGCATGGACCGCGCGCTGGAGATCCTGGCGACCAGCCCGCCGGACGTGTTCAACCACAACATCGAGACCGTGCCGGACCTGTATCCAAACGTTCGTCCAGGCGCCGACTACCAGTGGTCGCTGACCCTGCTGCAGAAGTTCAAGGCCCAGCATCGGGCCCTGCCGACCAAGTCCGGGATCATGCTCGGCCTGGGCGAGACCCTGGAGCAGGTGCAGGCCACGCTGCGCGATCTGCGCGCGCATGATGTGGACATGGTCACCATCGGCCAATACCTGCAGCCCACCGCGCACCACCATCCGGTGCTGCGCTACTGGACCCCGGAGGAATTTGCCGAGCTGGAGCACTACGGCCTGGCCCTGGGCTTCAGCCATGTCGCCTCCGGCCCGATGGTGCGCTCGTCCTACCATGCCGATCGCCAGGCGCTCCAGGCCGGTGTTGCCGGCTGAGCACGCTTGGCGCGCATCGATCCGTTCACGCGCCGTCTGGCCGAAGGCCCGGCGGCGTCGTTGTATCCGGGCCCTGCGTTCACATTGCGATACCGGCGCGCCGCTAGGCTGAAATGCACATGACAGCCTGCGCAACTTTCGACACTGTGATGCGGTCCATGTGCACCACCGACACCCCTCTCCGCACGCCTTAGGCGGCCCTGCCGGCCGCGAGCCCATCGAATGAAAGCCAAGCGCTCCTCCCTCCTGTTGGCCCTGGCCTTGCTGGCCCCCATTGCATTGCTGGCGCGGCCGGACGGAGACCGGGTGGCCACCCGCGCCGACGCGGGCGTGGTGCCGATGGGGCCGACCGCCGATCAGTCCACGGCCGCCAAACTGGTCTACGGAATCCTCTCGGACAGCCGCTATGCCTATCGGCCGCTGCCCTTGGACGATGCGCTGTCGCAGGACGTCTACAAGCACTACCTGGATGCGCTGGACCCGAGCAAGCAGTTCTTCACGGCCAAGGACATCGAAGGCTTCATGCCGCTGGCCACGCGCCTGGACGAGGCGATCAAGAGCGGCCAGCTGACTCCGGCGTATGACATCTTCTCGGTCTACCGCAAGCGCGTCGGCGAGCGGGTGGCCCATGCCCGCAGCCTGGTGAAGGACGACCATTTCGACTTCACCACCGATGAGCGCTGGGAATACGATCGCGAGCAGGCGCCCTGGGCCAAGGACAGCGGCGAGCTCGATGAGCTGTGGCGCAAGTCGGTGATGAACGACTGGCTGCGCCTGAAGATGGCCGGCAAGAAGCCCGAGGCGATCGTCCAGACCCTGGACAAGCGCTATGCCAACCTGCTGCGCAGCGTGGGGGAGCTGGACAGCGAGGACGTCTTCCAGACTTTCCTCAACGCCTACACCTCGGCGGTGGATCCGCACACCGATTACTTCACCCCCAAGACCGCCGAGCAGTTCAATCAGCAGATGTCCCTGTCGCTGGAAGGCATCGGCGCGGTTCTGCAGCGCCAGGACGACATGGTGGTGATCCGCGAGATCGTGCCCGGCGGCCCGGCCGACCTGTCCAGGAAGCTGCAGCCCGGGGCGCGCATCGTGGGCGTGGCCCAGGGCGAT
>DATCUN010000019.1:0-3707 GCA_036561825.1 Pseudomonas sp. | reverse complement strand
TGAGCGGGGTGAACTCCTGCGCCAGCGCCTGGCAGGCCTGCTCGATGGCCACCGCGTCGCCGCAGGTGCCGAGCAGGGCCTGCTCGCACTGGAAGGCGCGTCTGGGCGTCGCCGCCATGCCGCCGAAGGCGATGCGCGCCTCACTCACCACACCATCGCGCAGCTGCAGATTGAACGCCACACAGACCGCGGAGATGTCGTCGTCCAGGCGCTTGCTGACCTTGTAGGCGCGCATCGCCTGCCCCGGCGTGGCGCGCGGCACGCGGATGCATTCGATGAACTCGCCGGGCGCCAGCGCGGTGACCCGGTAGTCACGGAAGAACTCCTCCAGCGCCAGCGTGCGGCGCACCGGTCCGCAGCGCAGCAGCAGCTCGGCACCGAGGGCGATCAGTAGCGGCGGCGTGTCGCCGATCGGCGAGGCGTTGCCGAGATTGCCGCCGAGGGTGCCCCGATTGCGGATCTGCCGCGAGGCAAAGCGCGCCAGCAGCGCGCCGAAGTCCGGGTATTCGCCGGCCAGCACGGCCTGGCAGTCGCTCAGCGCCACGCCCGCGCCGATCTCGACATGGCTGTCGGTCAGCGCGATACGCTTGAGCTCGGGCACCCGGCCGAGGTCGATCAGTAGCGGCAAGGTGCGGTGCTGCTGGGTGACCTCCAGCGCCAGGTCGGTACCGCCGGCCAGCAGGCGCGCCTGCGGCTGGGCCAAATAGATTTCCGCCAGCTCGTCCAGTGTCTGCGGCAGCCAGCAACGCCGCTCGCCCCGCGCCAGCCCGGCCTCGTCCTGGCTGGCGATGGCATGCAGGGCTGCCAGGGTCTCGGCGGCATGGCGGTCGAAGGTATCCGTCTGCCTGTTCGTGCAGGCCCGCTCGGCAGCGGCGAGGATCGGCCGGTAGCCAGTGCAGCGGCACAGGTTGCCGGTCAGCGCATCGACCGCCTGCGCGCGGTCGTAACCCTCGCCGCCCTTGTGCAGGGCAAACAGCGACATCACGAAGCCGGGGGTACAGAAGCCGCACTGGCTGCCATGGCAGTCGGCCATCGCCTGCTGCACGCCGTGCAGATGACCGGGCTGGCCGAGATCCTCGACGCTGAGCAGTTGCTTGCCGTGCAGCGCGGACATGAAGGTCAGGCAGGCATTCAGGCTGCGGTAGCGCAGACGCTCGCCGTTGGCGGCCGGGTCCGGCTCGGCGACCACCACGGTACAGGCACCGCAGTCGCCGGAGGCGCAGCCTTCCTTGGTGCCGCTTCGACCGAGATGGCGGCGCAGGTATTCGAGCACCGTCAGGTTCAGATCGAGCGCAGTCTCGCAACGCAGCTCGCGGTTGAGCAGAAACTGGATCACGGCGGCCCCCTGCCTCGGCTTGTTCGATAAGCCCTTGCAGCGACTGTAGTGAGGCCGGCGCATGGGGGCAAGCGCTCCGCCATGGTGCACATGACCGCACCTGCCCGGCACGCGCGCGACCTTGGCTAGAGCCCGCGTTGGCACGCCATTCAGCGCTGCTGGCATATGACTTGCTTGATTGCCGACATGCAGCCCGCCTGCCCTGCCCGTCTCTGGAACCTGCCATGCCCGACCATACCCCCGCGCCCCGCCACGATGCCCTGTCCTGGGTCGCCGGCTCGGATGCCCCGGAAAAGAACGTCCTCGACCTCGGCTTCATGGCCCTGGCCGACTCGGCGTCGCTGATCGTCGCCGCCACCCAGGGCTTCGCCCAGCCCTACGGCCTGACCCTCAACCTGCGCCGCCAGGCCTCCTGGGCCGGCCTGCGCGACAAGCTGGTCAGCGGAGAACTGGACGCGGCACAGATGCTCTATGGCCAGGTCTACGGCACCCACCTGGGTATCGGCAGCCCGGCCACGCCCATGGCGATCCTCATGGGCCTCAACCAGAACGGCCAGTCGATCAACCTCAGCACGGCGCTGCGCGAAGCCGGCGTGACCACTGGCGAGGCACTGCGCGAGCGCACGCACCAGAGCGGTGCGAAACTGACTTTCGCCCACACCTTCCCCACCGGCACCCATGCCCTGTGGCTGTACTACTGGCTGGCCAGCCACGGCATCCATCCGCTCAGCGACGTCAACAGCGTGGTGGTGCCGCCGGCGCAGATGGTCACCCACCTGCGCGCCGGGCGCATCGACGGCTTCTGCGCCGGCGATCCCTGGGGTGCCCATGCCGTGGACGAGGGCCAGGGCTTCACGGTCGCCACCAGCCAGTCGATCTGGGCGGACCATCCGGAAAAGGTCCTTGGCGTCACCCGCGAGTTCGTCGAGCAGTGCCCCAACAGCGCCCGCGCCCTGACCATGGCCCTGCTCGAGGCCAGCCGGTTCATCGACGCGAGCGAAGAGAATCGCCGCAGCACCGCCCAGCTGCTGAGCGCCGCGGAATTCGTCAACGCCCCAGTGGCCAGCCTCGAACCGCGCTTTCTCGGCCACTACCAGGACGGCCTCGGCCATGCTTGGCTGGACAGCCACCCGCTGCGCTTCTTCGCCGCAGGCACGGTGAACATGCCGTACCTGTCCGACGGCATCTGGTTCCTTACCCAGCTGCGCCGCTGGGGCCTGCTGAGCGACGATCCGGCATACCATGAAGTGGCCGGCGAAGTGCATCAGCTCGACCTGTACCGCGAGGCCGCCGAGGCGCTGGGCATTGCCGTACCGCAGCCGCTGCGCAGTTCCACCCTCTTCGATGGCAAGGTCTGGGACGGCAGCGATCCGGCCGGCTATGCCCGCAGTTTCGCCCTGCACGCGCTGGCCGAACGCCAGAAGCTGGCCCTTTGAGCCCGGGAGACATGTCCATGCTGCGCATCCTCCTGATCAACGACACCGCGAAGAAGGTCGGACGCCTGAAGAGTGCGCTGACCGAGGCCGGCTTCGAGGTGCTCGACGAGTCCGGCCTGACCGTCGACCTGCCGGCGCGGGTCGCCGCGGTACGTCCGGACGTGATCCTGATCGACAGCGAATCGCCCGGCCGCGACGTGATGGAGCAGGTCTGCCTGCTCAGCCGCGACCAGCCGCACCCGATCGTCATGTTCACCGACGAGCACGACCCGAAAGTGATGCGCCAGGCCATCCAGTCCGGGGTCAGCGCCTACATCGTCGAAGGCATCCACTCCGCGCGCCTGCAGCCGATCCTCGACGTCGCCATGGCGCGCTTCGAGAGCGACCAGGCCCTGCGCGCCCAGCTCAACGCCCGCGACCAGCAGATGGCCGAGCGCAAGCGCATCGAGCTGGCCAAGGGCCTGCTGATGAAGATGCGCCAGTGCAACGAGGAAGACGCCTACACGCTGATGCGCCGCCAGGCGATGAGCAAGCAGCAGAAGCTGATCCAGGTGGCCGAGCAGATCATTGCCATGCACGAGATGCTGGGCCACTGACGTCGCACGCAGGGTGCGCGCTGCGCACCCTGCCCCGTACCTGAGGGGGCCCACCGGCGACCAACTCCGCTTCAGACCACCCCGAGAAACTTCAGCGCCGAGCGGTAGAGCCCGGCGTGGGCGCACACCAGCACCAGTGCATCGCCCGACTTCGCCGAACCGAGGATGTTGGTCAGGTCGCGGGTCAGGCGGAACGGGTTCTCCAGCACCGTCACCTGCACCGCGTCACCCTCCGGCAGCGCCTGGTCGGTGACCAGCCGATCCGGCTGCATGGTCACCGTGATCCGCAGCTCCCGGCTGCCGAAACGGGTCTCGAGGAATTCGCTTCCGGCCGAGCGC
>DATCUN010000018.1:0-16981 GCA_036561825.1 Pseudomonas sp. | reverse complement strand
CGGCGCATTCGCGCCACAGCGGCTGCGGGCCGTGGCGGCCGACGCTCTGCGGTGGCACCCGCGGGATGCCGTCTTCCTCGGCGGTCTGCTCGGCCAGCCCGTCGCCGGCGAAGCGCGCGGCGACCTGGAGGATTTCGGCGGTGTTGCGGTAGTTCAGGCGCAGGATGGTGGTGCGCCCGCGGGCCTGGATGCCGACGCTGGAGAAGCTGAACTTGCGCCGCTGGTACAGGCTCTGGGCGTCGTCGTAGAGCACCAGCAGCGACTGGCTGGCGGGGTCGACCTGCTGCGTGGCCAGTTGGAACCACTCCGGGGCGAAGTCGTGGCCCTCGTCGATCAGGATGGCGCCGTACTGGCCGGTCGGGATCCGCCCGGCGGCGACGGCTTCGAGAGTTTGCGCCACCAGTTGCTCGTTGTATGCGCTGGCGCTGCCGCGCGGGGGTAGGGCGAGGCCATGCCGGCGCAGCAGCTCGCCGCACCAGGCGTGGAAGTGGCGCACCTGGACCTTCTCGCCGACGCCATGGCCGTCCATCTGCAGGGCCAGGCGTGCGGCCAGCGCCTTGTTGAAGCACAGCACCAGGGTCGGCGTGTGCAGCAGCCTGGCCAGATGCAGGGCGCGGTAGCCGAGGATCATGGTCTTGCCCGAGCCGGCCACGCCGTGGATCACCCGGTGGCCTTCGCCGAGGTTGCGCGCCAGCTGCTCCTGCTGCAGGTCCATGATGCGGATCAGGTCGGGCGCCGCGGCCGGCGGCTGGCCGGGCTCGGGGGCGTCCTCGAACAGGCTCTGCTGCGAGCTGCGCAGGCGCAGTTCGGGGAACAGGTGCCAGCGCACCCGATCGACCTGGGCGGGGCCGAGGTTGCAGGGGAAGGCGACAGTGAACATGTCCCACAGGCGGGCCTGCAGGGTTTCCGGGTCCTGGTCCTCGCCCAGTTCGTCCTTGCAGATCACCTGGGCGGGGTTCATGGCCTCGCCGAGGCCGGCCGCGTCGAACTGCGCGCGGCTGATCTGGGTGAGGATCACCCCGTGGCCCCAGGGCAGCAGCAACTGGCCCTGCCGGGGACCGTCCCGGTGGACCAGCTGCGGGTCACGCTGCAGCAGGCCGGCCAGCACGTGGCAGTACTGGCGCACCTGCTCCAGTGGGTTGCTGGCCTGTTTGGGTCCTGAGGGCAGTATGAGGGTGGCCTGCTTGCGGTCGAGCTTGTGCAGGGTAGACAGCTTCCAGTCCTTGACCTCCAGCAGCAGGATGCCGCGCAGCGGGTGCAGGAGGGTGAAGTCTGGACGCTGGCCGCGCGGGCCGAGCGGCACGTCGAACCAGCACAGGTAGTCCTCGTCGAGCAGGCGGTCGAACAAGCTAGCGACCTTTCGTTCGCCGCTTGTGGCCGGGCAGCCGTTGAGCGAGGTGAGCAGGGTGGCCATCACAACTCCATGTGTCTGTCTGATGCTGCGCAGGATACCGCAAAGGCCCCGCGCCATCGTCAGCGGCGCCCGCCGGCTGCTATCCTCGCCGCCATGAACACGACACCGCTCCCCCTCGCCCTGATCGCCGCGCTCGCCGACAACCGCGTGATCGGCATCGACAACCGTCTGCCCTGGCACCTGCCGGCGGATCTCAAGCACTTCAAGGCCGTGACCCTCGGCAAGCCGATCATCATGGGTCGCAAGACCTGGGATTCGCTCGGCCGGCCACTGCCGGGGCGGCTCAACCTGGTGGTCAGCCGCCAGGCCGGCCTCACGCTCGACGGCGCCGAGGTGTTCGCCTCTCTGCCGGCGGCCATCGCCCGCGCCGATGAATGGGCGCGGGAACGGGGCGTCGACGAGCTGATGCTGATCGGCGGCGCCGAGCTGTACGCCCAGGGGCTGGCGCTGGCGCAGCGTCTGTACCTGACCCGTGTGCATCTGGCACCGGAAGGCGATGCCTTCTTCCCCGAGTTTGCCGAGGACGACTGGCAGCTGCTCAGTCGCGACGAGCAGGCGGCCGCGGCGGAAACGCCCGCGCATGCCTACGAGGTGTGGGCGCGCGACTGAAACTGCCGCGGGGCGCGCAAGGCGCCCCGCGGGCTACTCAGAACTTCTCGGGGAACTGCTTGACCAGCGCCCCGGCCAGGGCGTCGGCAATGACGAGAATGTGCTCACGCATGGCGTGCCAGGTCTTCGCCTCGCCGGCGTAGTCGGCCTTGGCCAGCTGGTCGATCTGGCTGATGTGGTGCCCGCCGTGGGCGCTGAGCAGGGTCACCAGGGTGTCTTCCGGTAGGTAGGGGTTGGCCTTGGCGAGGAAGGCGGCGATCGCCTTGGCGTTGCTCGCCAGGGCGGCCATGGCGGCTTTCTGTTTCGCCGCGTCCTTGGCCACGCCGGCGTCGCTGTAGTCCTTGATCGCCCCCCAGTGGCCGGCCAGCAGCTTGAGCATCTGGTCGGCGGCTGGCTGGCCGTACAGCGGCTGCAGGCTGTTGGCGATCGCCGTGGCGTTGGCCACCACTTCCTTGGCGGCCGTGTCGGCCTGCGGGGCGTTGCCGCTCTGGTTGGCCAGCGCGTAGTTCCTGACCCAGAAGATGTGCCCGACCCACAGGTCGCGCATGGCCAGGCGGGTGGTCAGTGCGGCGTCCGTGCTGGCGGCTGCGGCGGCGGGAGCTGCGGGGGGTTGGCTCCAGGCCAGCGGGGAGCAGAGCACCGCCAGCAGCAGGGCAATGGTTCGGATGAGCATGTCGGTAACCCTCAGGTGATGGATGGTCCCCCGAGGACAAGTGAAGGTCGGAATTGGCCAAAGGCGAATCCGCCGGACGAGCGGCGCAGGAAAGTCGTAGGGTAGAAAACGACCGCAGGTCTTTTCTACCGTGGGTGCGTCGGGGCGGGGTGGAAATCGCGGTGCGAGTTTTCCACGGGGAGGACATCCTCGGGGGAGGCCATCCACCCTACAAAACAAACGCCCCGCGATTGCGGGGCGTTTGTCATCAGGTGGGGCGAATATCCTCACGCTGCTGCGCCTGCAGAAACGGGGCGGTCTGCGTGCTAGCGATCGACCTCCGCGCCTGTCGCTGCGCCGGTGTCAGCTGAAGTTAGAGCCAACTGACGTCCAGCACTCGCACAAACACCCTCCGGCGCTCCTCCTCTGTCAGCTGAGCTTCGAGTTTGGTTTTCAGCTCATCCGGAGTCGCCGGCTTTGGTTCCCGGTTAGGGGGGCTTTTCAGCCTGCTGCTTTCACCAAACCAGAACACCAGATAGATGCCGTGGCCTGCCGACTTCGGTGCATGCACATACTGGGCAATCAGTTGGTCGCGCAGTGCTGTCCAGAGTTTGTCATGGTCATCGCGCTTGATTTCGATCGGTAGGGCCAACTGGTTGCGGTAGTCCAGATGGAGATCGGCGCGCTTGTCTCCAGCATGGTCAAATTCCGGGGCGATGTTGATGCCGTGAGCATTCAGGCGCGAGCGTAGGCGGGTCAGCAGGACATCGCGGCACAGGTTTTCCCCGCGTCGATTTTTATGTGTGGTTTTGTTCTCTGTCCAGACATTCCAGAACGCCCGATAGCCGTCGTCGTTGTCACTGTGTAGTTCATGGGCAATGTCATCGAGGTGAGACAGGGTCAGCCAAGCCAGATCCGCCGCATTCGCCGGCCCCCGATTGGCCAGCACATCGGCCACTGCCTTGAGGTCAAGGAATTGGAATTCGGCTTCTCGTCGGTGCGCCTGTTGCTGCTCCAGTGTGCTCTGAATCCTGTAGCGCTGCGCTGCCAGCGTTGGGCAAGCAAGCAGGCGCCGCAACTCGCCACTGGCCTCTGCCGTAGGCTGCGCACCAAGCCAGTCGCTCATGCCGCGCAGTTCGTCGCCAAGATCCATTGCCGTAGTGACAACCCCACCTCTGCTGCGCTCTAGCTCGGCATGTGGGGCTATCGACTCGATCAACCGTCCCAGAATGCGCTCTGGCTGTGGGGTTTGCAGTGCCTGCAGTTGAATACCTTGCGTCACGATTTCAACAGTCAGAAGCATCGCTACATCGGCTGCCTCTGCCTTGCCAAGACGCTGCCAGAATTCTTCTTCACCTTCGGTGTGTCCGGTCAGCACCTGTATCGCCAGCCACAGTAGCTGTTGCTCAACATGAAGCTGTGGTGACTCCAGCTTATGCGTAGCAAGCCCAGCAAGACATTCAGGTGCTCTCAACAGAGCAGCCCCCAGCAACTGCCGGAGATTACGCAACTGCTGCCCGGCAGCGTTCATGGGGAACTGCCGCAGTAATTCAGGACTTGCCTGTTGCGCGACCTGCGCATATGCAGCCTCTCTGCCCAAAAAGTGCACCATACCTGCAGAGACATTGCCAGCAGAAAAAGCGGCAGAGGCTTGGTGAACCAGCACACGAGCAAATAGCTCGGGACGCTGTTGCGCGGTCTGTGCGGCCCAGCCATCCAGGTCGTCCAACCCGAAATGTGGACTGCAGAAATAGAGGGCCAGCAGCCGCTCAACCAGATCATCAGGCAGCGTAGCTACCTGCTCGGGTGCATCTACCCAGTTCAATTGCAGGCCAAGCAGGCAGGGTTGGCTGATGAAGTGGCGTTGACCAGCCTGATCCAGCGCGATGACTTCTGCGGCCGAGGGTAGATCAGGACGCTGCAGACAATGACGGAAGCCGGATTCGGCAGCGAGCATCAGCTCATCTCCCAGATCGCTGTAGTTGGCAAAGCGCGCGCTGATCGTTTCCCCGTGGATATCCGAGAAGCCGTTCAGCCAGCCCATCGCCAGGTGCTCAAGCAGGCGTGCCGAAGCTGTGCCTGCAGAGATTGCGGATAGCTCGGGAGTAATGTGCTGGGTTCGCTGGCGACGCTGCTCGGCTTGCCGTTCTCTGTATGGCCGGGTACGAGCCGCATCCTCCAGGTGCCAACTCTCCCGCTCTAGGTCGCAGACAAGCCAGTCATTCAGCCATTCTGCCCGCTCTGGGAATGCCCGTCCCCAAGCCTCGATGGCCTCCAGCGACAACCCCTCGGCGCCGCGTTGCCACATAAGTGCGTTGACCGCATTCTGCAAGTGGACTCTAGCTGCAGCCTCCTCCAACGTGCCCGCCTGCTGTAGATGCCAGAGGCCTATGTCTGCTTGTGGCGTTGCATCATGTAAACGCAAGTGCTGGTAATGACGCTGGTCAGCTCCTGCCGTCTGAACACATTGAGCAAGCACTGCCTTGTATCGTTCAGGATGTCGTTCAAGCCAGTGCCGGATTTTCGGCAGGGATTCGTGATCCCGGTTGAAGTAACCACGCTTGTTGGCTCCAGATCCCAGCCAATTGAAAATCTGCGCGTCAGTGGCGGACTCTCCCAACTCATTGAGGGTGCGAACAAGCAGCCGGCCTACCAAACGGGAAAGCATCCATTCTGTCATGTCCCCGTCGAAGGTTTCGTATTTTGCACAGAGTCCCTCCAGCAGAGCCGGCAACTGATCGACCGGCGCACGTTCTGGCAGCCAGTGTTCCCAGAACATCTGATAGCAGCCGATCAGGTGAGAATCCTTGGGAAGGTGAAGGCACTGGAATAACTCATCCGGTATCAGGTACTCCGGGTATAGCCGATCCAGCAACTTCCCCAGTTACTCGTCATCTTCGTCATCAACCTGATTACTGCAAACCTGCGACAGCAGGGCTTTGATCTCTGCGGGGGTGGCCAGCCTGAGCCAAGTCCTGAGAGCGCCATACCGAAGCCGCGGCCAGAAAGAGGCATCCTTGATGATTGCAAGCAACGGAGCAGCCAGGCAGGGATCGGCATGACCGTACTCGAAAATATCCAGCACACAGTCCATATGGGACTGAGTAGTCTGATCACGCTCAGGCGTCTGCAGGATGCGCCGGAAGTCTTCAAGCAAGGCCTCGTCGGCCAGTGCGCCGAATCCTGTCATGTCCTGCCAGAGATGCCAGCGAAACCCTGGAAAACGCTCAGCCTGTTGCCGCAGGGCCTGTAGCAGACGGCGCCTGTCTGCTGTGCTGAATGGACGGGCATCGCCGTACAGCACGATACCAAGCGGATCGACGTCGATCAGCCGCGTGCGTATCGAGGTACTGTGCTGGGCCAGCCAGGCGAGCAGACCACGCAAGTCGGCCACCACGCCACCGTCGAAGCCAAGCAGCAGATTGAGCAGTCGGTCGTGTGGCAGGCTTTCCCGATCCAGCTTGTCTGCTAGCCATCTGGCTGCCAGATACTCGGCGATGCTGCGGTGACAGGGAATCAGGCGCTCATCATGGCCTGTCGCCGGCATGAACAGCCCGGAGCGCAGGGCTCTCGCGGTGACCTCGAAATCTTCAGGCTGGAACGCCTCCAGCGTGTGGTATTCGCCATTGCTGGCATCCCGATCAAGGGCAAGACCGGCTTTGCCAGACAGCAGCAAAACAGCAAACAGCTGCCCGGCAGCCTTCAGGATGACTGGGCAGGCAACTTCGCCAGCACGGGTCAGGTTACGGTGCTGCCGGTTGTTTTCCTGCGCCAGCCTTTCACAGGCGAGCTGGTATACCTCACTGCGGCTTTCTGGCCAGTGCTCACCGCTGACGGCCTCGGCCATCAGCTTGAGCGTCTGCGGGTTGCTCAGCAGCGGGGCTATTCCATGCCGCTCGGCCTGTTCGACGAAGGTCTGGGGATCGGCGACGTTGTGATTGTTTTGCAGTATCTGTCGAATGTCATCGTCATTCAGTGAGCACAGCTGCAAGGCGGGCAGCTGGCCATCCGGGCTGAAATGCTCCAGCGTCGCCCGATCTGATGCGCCCTGCCAGTCGGCAGCCCGGCAGGAGAGACGAAACGCTGAGGGGCGCAGATTGCGCAGCTGGTTGGCGATGCGTCGAATAGGGCTTTGCTCACCCGATGCACGCATCTCATCCAGCGCGTCGATGAACAGCGTCTGTCCTTTCCATTCATCGGGTAACGGGCTGGTATAGAGCAGATCGCTGACAGTGAGATAAAGCCCATCGGTCAAGCGCGCCTCTTCCTTGAACGCGGTCGTCTTGCCTGCCCCCGGCTCGCCCAGCAGCACCCAGGCAGGCGTGTGGTGAAAGTCGCTAAGCGGCAGCTCTTCCGGCTTTTCCGTCCTGTCTCGCGCTTCCCCCGACCTCTGCACGCGCCTGGCTACCAGCATCATCCATTGCTCCCGACTGAACCTGCGTGCGGGGCAGGATACAGCGGCTGACGACACCCCAGAAAGCGTAAAGCCCGGCTCATGGCCGGGCTTTACGTGATCGCCGTGCGGGCTGCAATCAGTCCTCGAGCAGCGCCTTGTTGCGCACCGCGCCCTTGTCGGCGCTGGTGGCGAGCAGGGCGTAGGCCTTCAGCGCGGTGCTGACCTTGCGCGCGCGCGGCGCGGCCGGCTTCCAGCCCTTGTGGTCCTGGTGCAGGCGGCGGGCGTGCAGTTCCTCGGCGCCGACCAGCAGGTTGATGCTGCGGTTGGGGATGTCGATGAGGATCTTGTCGCCTTCCTCGACCAGGCCGATGGCACCGCCCGCGGCCGCTTCCGGCGAGGCGTGGCCGATCGACAGGCCGGAGGTGCCGCCGGAGAAGCGACCGTCGGTGAGCAGGGCGCACTGCTTGCCCAGGCCCTTGGACTTCAGGTACGAGGTCGGGTAGAGCATTTCCTGCATGCCCGGGCCGCCCTTCGGGCCTTCGTAGCGGATGATCACGATGTTGCCCGGCTTCACCTCGTCGGCGAGGATGCCCTTCACCGCGGCGTCCTGGCTCTCGTAGATCTTCGCCGTGCCTTCGAACACGTGGATCGACTCGTCGACGCCGGCGGTCTTCACCACGCAGCCGTCCTCGGCGATGTTGCCGTACAGCACGGCCAGGCCGCCTTCCTGGGAGTAGGCGTTCTCGACGCTGCGGATGCAGCCCTCGAAGCGGTCGGTGTCGAGAGTCGGCCAGCGGGTCGCCTGGCTGAACGCCACCTGGCTGGGGATGCCCGCCGGGCCGGCCTTGAAGAAGGTGTGCACGGCCTCGTCGGTGGTCTGGGTGATGTCCCACTGGGCGATGGCGTCGGCCATGGTCTTGCTGTGCACGGTCGGCACGTCGGTGTGCAGCAGGCCGCCGCGGGCCAGCTCGCCGAGGATCGAGAAGATGCCGCCGGCGCGGTGCACGTCTTCCATGTGGTACTTCTGGATGTTCGGTGCCACCTTGCACAGCTGCGGCACGCGACGCGACAGCGCGTCGATGGCGCGCAGGTCGAAGTCGACCTCGCCTTCCTGGGCGGAGGCCAGCAGGTGCAGGATGGTGTTGGTCGAGCCGCCCATGGCGATGTCGAGGGTCATCGCGTTCTCGAACGCCTTGCGGTTGGCGATGCTGCGCGGCAGCACCGACTCGTCGCCCTCGCCGTAGTAGCGCTGGCACAGCTCGACGATCAGCCGGCCGGCGCGCAGGAACAGCTGCTCGCGGTCGGCGTGGGTGGCCAGGGTGGTGCCGTTGCCCGGCAGGGACAGGCCGAGGGCCTCGGTCAGGCAGTTCATCGAGTTGGCGGTGAACATGCCGGAGCAGCTGCCGCAGGTCGGGCAGGCGCTGCGCTCGTATTCGGCGACCTTCTCGTCCGAGCAGCTGTCGTCGGCGGCGGCGACCATGGCGTCGACCAGGTCGAGACCGTGGCTGGCCAGCTTGGTCTTGCCGGCTTCCATCGGCCCGCCGGAGACGAACACCACCGGGATGTTCAGGCGCAGGGCGGCCATCAGCATGCCGGGGGTGATCTTGTCGCAGTTGGAGATGCAGACGATGGCGTCGGCGCAGTGGGCGTTGACCATGTACTCGACGGAGTCGGCGATGATCTCGCGGCTCGGCAGCGAATAGAGCATGCCGTCGTGGCCCATGGCGATGCCGTCGTCGACGGCGATGGTGTCGAATTCCTTGGCCACGCCGCCGGCCTTCTCGATCTCGCGGGCGACCAGCTGGCCGAGGTCCTTCAGGTGCACGTGGCCGGGCACGAACTGGGTGAAGGAGTTGGCGACGGCGATGATCGGCTTCTTGAAGTCCTCGTCCTTCATCCCGGTGGCGCGCCACAGCGCGCGGGCGCCGGCCATGTTGCGGCCGAAGGTGGAGGTTTTCGAGCGATAGTCAGGCATGGCGGGTTCCCGGAATGCAGGCAGATACGGAAGTTTTCAGGATAACGCGATTGGCGGCGGGCGCACAGGCTGGACGGCGGGGCCGACGGTAGGGTGGAAAACGGCCGCAGGCCTTTGCCACCATCGCAAAGGCAAGGTGGAAAATCGCTGCGCGAGTTTTCCACCCTACGGTCTGCCCGCCTCAGTTGGGCAGGATGCGGCAGGTCAGGCTCTTGATGTAGCGGGTCTCGTGGATCGCCGGGTGTACCGGATGGTCCGGGCCCTGGCCGCCGCGCTCGAGCAGCTGGATGTGGCGGTCGAGGTGACGGGCGCTCTGCAGGAGAATGTTCTGCAGGTCGTCTTCCGGCAGGTGCATGGAGCAGCTGGCGCTGACCAGGATGCCGTCCTTGTTGAGCAGGCGCATGGCGGCCTCGTTGAGGCGGCGGTAGGCGGCCTCGCCGTTCTTCAGGTCCTTCTTGCGCTTGATGAAGGCGGGCGGGTCGGCGACGATCACGTCGAAGCGCTCCTCGGCGGCCTTCAGCTCCTTGAGCGCCTCGAACACGTCACCCTCGACGCAGGCCATCTTGTCGGCGACGCCGTTCAGCGCGGCGTTGCGCTCGACGCCGTCCAGCGCCAGCGCCGAACCGTCCACGCACATCACCTCGGAGGCGCCGAACGCCGCGGCCTGCACGCCCCAGCCGCCGATGTAGCTGAACAGGTCGAGCACGCGCTTGCCCTTGACGTAGGGCGCCAGGCGCGCACGGTTCATGCGGTGGTCGTAGAACCAGCCGGTCTTCTGGCCGCCCTGCACCGGGGCCTCGAACTTGACGCCGTTCTCTTCCAGCGCGACCCACTCCGGCACCTGGCCGTAGGCGCTGTCGACGTAGCGCGGCAGGCCCTCGGCATCGCGGGCGGAGGAATCGTTCTTGAGCAGGATGCTGGCCGGCTTGACCACCTGCACCAGCGCCTCGATCAGGTGGTGCTTGTGGTGCTCCATGGTCGCCGAGGCCATCTGCACCACCAGGTAGTCGCCGAAACGGTCGACCACCAGGCCGGGCAGCAGGTCGGAGTCGCCGTAGACCAGGCGGTAGAACGGCTTGTCGAACAGGCGCTCGCGCAGGCTGAGGGCGACGTTGATGCGGTGCACCAGCAGCGACTTGTCGAGCATGTGCTTGACGTCGCGGGAGATCAGCCGCGCGCAGATCAGGTTCTGCGGGCTGATCGCGACGATGCCCAGCGGCTTGCCGTTGCTCATCTCGAGGATGGCCTGGTCGCCGGCGGCGAACAGGCTGAGCGGGGTAGCCGCCACGTCCACCTCGTTGCTGTAGACCCACAGGTGGCCGGCGCGCAGGCGGCGCTCGGCGTTGGCTTTCAGTCGCAGGCTGGGCAGGGTCATGGGGCACTCTCGCAAAAAGCGCCGAGTATAGCGGAAGGCGGGGCGCCGGGCGCCTGCCGGCTGGCGCGCGAAGGTGAGCCGCACGGGCAATCCTGCTATGTTGGCGCCCCCGGTTTTTCTGTGTCTGCCGTCATGCCCGAACTGCCCGAAGTCGAAACCACCCGCCGCGGCATCGCCCCCTATCTGGAAGGCCATCGCGTGACCCGCGTGATCGTCCGCGAGCGCCGCCTGCGCTGGCCGATCCCCGAGGATCTCGACGTGCGCCTGTCCGGCCAGCGCATCGAGCGGGTCGAGCGGCGCGCCAAGTACCTGCTGATCGGCGCCGAGTGCGGCACCCTGATCAGCCATCTGGGCATGTCCGGCAGCCTGCGCCTGATCGAGGCCGGCCTGCCGGCGGCCAAGCACGAGCATGTCGACATCGAGCTGGATTCCGGGCTGGCGCTGCGCTACACCGACCCGCGGCGCTTCGGCGCGCTGCTGTGGAGCACCGATCCGCTCGAGCACGAGCTGCTACGCAAGCTGGGGCCCGAGCCGCTGGGCGATGCCTTCGACGGCGAGCGGCTGTACCAGCTGTCGCGCGGCAAGCGGGTGGCGGTCAAGCCGTTCATCATGGACAACGCGGTGGTGGTCGGCGTGGGGAACATCTACGCCACGGAGGCGCTGTTCGCCGCTGGCATCGATCCGCGCCGCGAGGCCGGTTCGATCGCGCGGGCGCGCTATGTCAGGCTGGCCGGCGAGATCAGGCGCATCCTCGCCCAGGCCATCGACTGCGGCGGCACCACCCTGCGTGATTTCGTCGGCGGCGACGGCAAGCCCGGCTACTTCCAGCAGGCACTGTTCGCCTACGGCCGCGGCGGCGAGTTCTGCAAGGTCTGTGGCGGCACCCTGCGCGAGGTCAAGCTGGGCCAGCGCGCCAGCGTGTACTGTCCGCGCTGTCAGCACTGACGGGCGACTTTTACCCAGGTGTGGCTGCGGCGATTGACGGCGTTCACGCTGGCGGCCGTCGATTCGCTGATATAGTTATCCCCACGTGCAACGCGGCAAAAGGACCCTGCGCATGAATCTGTTCCGTTCCACCGCTCTTGGCCTGATCCTGACCACCGGCCTGGCCACCCTTCCGCTGTCCGCGTCTGCTCAACAGGACAACGTCAGCGGCGACCCGACCTACACCCTGGAGGCCCCGCCGGCCTATGCCATGGTCGGCGACCTGCTGGTCGCCCGCCCGCTGCTGATCGCCGGCACCATCATCGGCGCCGCCGTGTTCATCGTCAGCCTGCCGTTCTCGGCACTGGGCGGCAATGTCCCCGAGGCCGCGGATGCGCTGATCGGCACGCCGGGGCGCGAGGCCTTCGTGCGCTGCCTGGGCTGCACCAGCGCCGAGAAGCCGTACCGTCAGGCGCAGCAGGATTCGCAAGGCCAGTACTGAGTCTGCGAAGGGCGTCCGTCCGGGCGCCCTTTCCCCATCCCCCCTCCCGCGCTACTTTCGGGCAGAATTGCCACGCGATTGCCATCTGGCAGTCACGCTGCTGCCACATTGCTGCCCACGTAGCGGTGTTGCGCACGGCCATTGCTTGAACGTGCCGAGTGCACACTGCTCCGGGGGGAGTCTTGTCCAGAAATTCTGCTAACGCGCTCGTGATGTGGCTGCTGGCCGTGGTGCTGGCCGTATCGTTCTGGTTCAGTCCGGGGTGGACCCATCTGGCCGGCGGGCTGGCCCTGTTCCTATTCGGCATGCAGTGCCTGGAGGAAGGGCTGCACCTGCTGGCCGGCAGCGAGCTGGAACGCTTCCTCGGCAAGGCCACCGACCGGGCCTGGAAAAGCCTGGGCTTCGGCATCTTCGCCACGGTCGTGGTGCAGTCCAGCTCGCTGGTCTCGCTGCTGACCATCGCCTTTCTGAGTACCGGGCTGATCGGCCTGGCGGCCGGGTTGTGCATCATCTTCGGCGCCAACCTCGGCACCACCAGTGGCGTCTGGCTGCTGGCCCTGGCCGGGCAGAGCGCCAGCATCAGCGCGCTGGCCCTGCCGCTAGCGGTGTTCGGCATCCTGCTCGGTTTCAATGGCCCGCGCTCCAGGGGCGTCGGCCGGGTGATGCTCGGCGTGTGCTTCCTGTTCCTCGGCATCGACCTGATGAAGACCGGCTTCCTCGATGCCGGCGAGTGGCTGGACCCCGCGCAGATCCAGGTGCCCGGTCTGCTCGGCGCCGTGTTGTTCGCCGGCGTCGGCATGCTGGTGACCGCGCTGGTGCAGTCCAGCCACGCCAGCCTGATGCTGACCCTGACGGCCCTGGCGGCGGGGCAGATCGGTCTCGAGCAGGCCTTTGCCCTGGCCATCGGCGCCAATGTCGGCAGCACCATCACGGCGGTGCTCGGCTCGCTCGGCGGGGCGCGGGCCGGCAAGCGCCTGGCCGTCGCCCATGTGCTGTTCAACGGCACCAGTGCGGTGCTGACCCTGTTGCTGCTCGGCCCGCTGACGGCCTTGACCCGGCTGGCGGCTGCCGGTCTTGGCCTGGGCGGTAGCGTCGTGTTCGAGCTGGCGCTGTTCCACACCCTGTTCAATGGCCTGGGACTGCTGCTGTTCGTGCCCTGGCACCGTGGCCTGGCGGGCTGGCTGGAGCGCATCCTGCCCGAGGTGGCCGAGCCCCGCGTGCTGATCGCCGAGGTGAGCAATGGGCATGCGCCACCGCAGCTGCCGCAGACCCGTGCCCGCTACCTCGACGAGAACGCGCTGGGTTCGGCCGGCGCTGCGGTACAGGCGGTGGCCCGCGAGCTGCAGCACCTGGCACGGCTGAGCCTGGAGGTGATCTGCCACGCCCTGTACCTGCCGGTCGACCAGTTGCGCAGCGTGCAGATCGACGAGGCGCTGCTGCAGGCCTCGGCGAAGACGGCCGGGCGCGCGCTGGATGCCGAGCAGCTGTACCAGCGCCATATCAAGGGGGTGTACGGCGACCTGCTGAGCTACATGGGGCGTCTGGAGGTCAATCTGGACGAGGCGCATAGCCGCGCCTGGATGGCCAGCCAGCTGGTGGCGCTGCAGCTGGTGGATGCGGTGAAGGATGCCAAGCACCTGCAGAAGAACCTCAGCCGCCTGCTGACCAACGGCGAACCGGCGGTCAGCGCGGCCTATGCCGACCTGCGCCGCCAGCTGCTCTGGGTGTTGCGCGAGATGCGCGCGATCAGCCTGCTGGATCTGCCGGCCGAGGCGCTCAGGGCGCGCCTGGAGCTGTTCGACAACCAGGCGGCCAGCTTCGACGCGGCGTTCCGCGAACGGCTGTTCGCCGCGGTGCGCGAGCAGCGCATGGACGGCCTGCGGGCCGGCTCGCTGATGAACGATCTGGGCTACGCCAGTCGCATCGGCCAGAGCCTGCGCAACGTGCTGCTGCTGGGGCTGGGCGACGCTCACGAGATCATGCCGCAGCTGCCGTTCCGCAGCGGCGACGAGGCGCCGCTGATCCAGCTGGAGTAGAAACGACAACGCCGGCCACCCCTCGCGGGATGGCCGGCGTTGTGCTCAGCCAGCGGTGATCAGGCCTTGCCGCTGATGATCAGGTATTTCTGCATCAGCTCGTCGCGGCTTTCCACATGGTTGGGGTCGAGCGGAATGCAGTCCACCGGGCAGACCTGCTGGCACTGCGGCTCGTCGTAGTGGCCGACGCACTCGGTGCACAGGTTCGGGTCGATCTCGTAGATCTCCTCTCCCTGGGAAATCGCGCCGTTGGGGCACTCCGGCTCGCAGACGTCGCAGTTGATGCAGTCGTCGGTGATGATAAGGGACATGGGAACTACTCCAGACGCAGGAACGGTCAACGTGCTTATTGTGCCGCAACTGCGCGCGGCCTGCATGCGTCCGTGTGTCTCAACCCGGGTAGCGTTCGTGCAGGGCCTGGGCGACAGCCGGGTGGACGAATTTGCCGATGTCGCCGCCGAGCGCGGCGATTTCCCGCACCAGGCTCGAGGAAATGTACGAGTACTGCTCGGACGGGGTGAGGAACAGGCTTTCCACCTGGGGCGCGAGCTGGCGGTTCATGTTGGCCAGCTGGAACTCGTACTCGAAGTCCGACACCGCGCGCAGGCCGCGCAGCAGCACGTTGGCCTGCTGCTGCTGGGCAAACTGGGCGAGCAGGTTGGAAAAGCCGAGCACCCGCACGTTGGGTAGGTGCGCGGTCACCGCCTCGACCATTGCCACGCGCTGTTCCAGGCTGAACAGCGGGTTCTTCTTCGGGCTGGCCGCCACTGCGACTATCACTTCGTCGAACAGCCGTGCAGCGCGCTCGATCAGGTCACCGTGGCCCTTGGTGATCGGATCGAAAGTGCCGGGGTAAAGCGCTCGGTTCATCCTGAGGTCCTGCTTTCGAGGCGGGGAGGCCCGGATGGTAGCGCAGCGCCGAGCGGGCGGCCAAGCCAAACCTGTGGCCTGCGAGGCTCAGGCGCTGATCGCCGCGGGCTCGCCGCACACCCGGTTGCGCCCACTGTCCTTGGCGGCGTACAGCGCCTGGTCGGCGCGCTGCAGCAGGGACTCGCCACTGTCGCCGGGGCGCACGCCGCTGACGCCGAAGCTGGCGGTCACCTGGCCGACTCGCGCGAA
Organism: Pseudomonas sp.; assembly: GCA_036561825.1. GTDB lineage: Bacteria > Pseudomonadota > Gammaproteobacteria > Pseudomonadales > Pseudomonadaceae > Geopseudomonas. Next base: position 1,979 of record DATCUN010000018.1, on the reverse strand, counting down.
GGGCGTGTCCTGCACCAGATGACGCAGCACCTCGGCGAGGTGCAGGGCCTGGTTGTGCTCGGTTTCCGGGCAGATGATGACGAATTCCTCGCCGCCGAAACGGCAGAACATGTCGAGCCGGCGCAGGCGTGCGCCGATGCGCCGGCACAGCTCCTGGAGCACCTGGTCGCCGACCGCGTGCCCCCAGGTGTCGTTGACCCGCTTGAAGTGGTCGATGTCCAGCATGATCAGGCTGACCCCGCGCCGGGTCCGGGCATGGCGGGCCAGCTCGCGGCCCAGGTGGTCGAGAAAGTAGCGGCGGTTGTAGATGCCGGTCAGCGGGTCGGTGATGGTCAGCATGCGCAGCTCATGCTCGACCTGCTTGAGGCTGCTGATGTCGGCGATGAAGCCGTGCCAGAGCACCGAGCCGTCGGCCAGGCGCTCCGGCATGGAGTCGCCGCGCAGCCAGCGCAGGCCGCGCTGCGGCAGCAGCACGCGGTAGTCTTCCTGCCAGCGCGTCAGTTCGCGGGCCGACTGCTGGATGGAACTGACGATTCGCTCGCGGTCCTGCGGGTGGATGCGCTCGAGCACCGCCGCGGCATCGCTGCGTACCTGCTCAGGCTCGACCTCGTAGACCTCGCGGATGCCGGCGCTGGCATAGGGAAAGCAGCTGCGCCCGTCGCTGAACAGGCGGTACTGGTAGATGCTGCCGGGCACCTGGGCGCCGAGCTTTTCCAGCAGCTGGCTGCGCTCCTCGAGGGCCTGGCGGGCGCGCAGGCGCTCGCCAATGTCGAGGGCCAGCAGCAGGTAGCCGCCGCGCTGGCCATCGGGCTCGATGATCGCGGAGAGCATCAGGGTGACCGGCAGCGGCTCGCGGTTGCGGTGCAGCAGGATGGTTTCCAGTTCGCGGTGCTGGTGTCGGCTGCCGAGCAGCGCTTCCAGCAGCGCTAGGGCGCCGCCCGCGGGCACGTCCATGCCGGCACTGGCGGCCAGGCGCGGGCAGTCCAGCAGCGGGTCGAGCGGCTGCTCCTGGATGTCCTCGCGCGCGTAGCCGAGCAGGCGCTCCGCACCGGCATTGAAGGTGCGGATTCGGCCGTCCGCGTCGACGCCGATGATCGCCACCTGGGTCGCCGCCTCGAGCAGGCCCTGCAGGCGCCCGTTGCTCTGCCGCAGCTCCAGCTCCAGGGCCTTGCGCACCGAGATATCGACGTGGGTCCCGATGATCCGCTTGGGCCGGCCATCGGCCAGACGCTCGACCACCTTGCCGCGGGCCAGTAGCCACAGCCAGCTGCCGTCCTTGCAGCGCAGGCGCTTTTCGCAGCGGTACAGCGGCGTGCGGCCGGCGAGGTGCTCGTGCAGGGCGTGCTGGCAGCGTTCGGCATCGTCCGGATGCAGGCGGCTGCGCCATTCCTCGGGGCTGTCGCCGATCTCGTCCTCGGCATGGCCGAGCAGGGCCTTCCACATCGGCGAGAAGTACAGGCGGTCGGCGAGCAGATCCCAGTCCCACACGCCGTCGCCGGTCCCGTCCAGGGCGAGCGTCCAGCGCTCCTCGCTGATGCGCAGGGCTTCGCGGCTGCGTTGCAGTTCGGCGGTGCGCCGCACGACCAGGGCCAGGGCGCGCTGGCGCTGGCTGAGCAGGACGAACAGCAGGATGCCGAGCAGCAGGCTGAGGCTGGCGCCCGGCAGCGCCACGGTCCAGGCGGCCAGGCTGGGGTTCTGCAGCAGGAAGCTGGCCGTGGGCCGGAGGGTCAGGCGGTAGTGCCAGGTGCCGGAGCGGAAGTCGCGGCTGGCGTGTAGCGGGCTGTCGGTGGCGGGCGTGCCTACACGGTACAGCGGCGTGCTGCCGGCGTCCTCGAGGTCGTGGAGTTCCAGCGCCAGGCTGTCATGGATCTCTGCGGCCAGCCCCTCCTCCAGCAGCTGGCGCAGGCTGACGGCGCTGAACAGCGCACCGAGCAGCGGCGCCTCGCCGCCACGGGCGTGCTGCGCGCTGGCCGGTGCCC
>DATCUN010000017.1:0-3377 GCA_036561825.1 Pseudomonas sp. | reverse complement strand
GCCAGCGGCCGCTTCGGCGCGGACATGCAGGTGCACCTGGTCAACGACGGGCCGGTGACCTTTCTGCTCGAGGTGTGAGGGCGAGGGGGGCTGCTGGACAAGGCGGCGCCGTTGTCCACCCTGCGGAGTTGGCGGCGTGGTGGTTGGCGTAGGGTGGAAAATTCGCGCAGCGATTTTCCATCACCGCTCCGGCCCGAGCGGTGGACGTTTGGTCAGAACAACCGGGCGAGCAGGGCGGTGACGGCGGTTTCCACGCGCAGGATGCGTTCGCCGAGCTGTACCGGCTGCAAGCCGGCCTCGTGCAGCTTGTCCACTTCGTAGGGGATCCAGCCGCCTTCCGGGCCGATGGCCAGGGTCACCGCCTGCTCGACCGCGCGCGGGCAGGCCGGGTAGGCGCCAGGGTGGCCGACCAGGCCGAGGCTGCCGGCGGCCAGTTGCGGCAGGCGGTCCTCGACGAACGGCTTGAAGCGTTTCTCGACGATGACCTCCGGCAGCACGGTGTCGCGTGCCTGCTCGAGGCCGAGGATCAGCTGTTCGCGGATCGCCGCCGCGTCGAGGAACGGCGTCTGCCAGAAACTCTTTTCCACCCGGTAGCTGTTGAGCAGCACCAGCCGCGGCACGCCCATGCTGGCCACGGTCTGCAGCACGCGCTTGAGCATCTTCGGCCGCGGCAGGGCGAGCAGCAGGGTCAGTGGCAGCTTGGCCGGCGGGCTCTTGTCGAGCGACAGCACCTCGATTTCCGCCGCGTCGGCGTCCAGGCGCAGCAGGCGGCCCTCGCCCATCAGGCCGCCGAGGCGGCCGACGCGCAGGCTGTCGCCGGCCTCGGCGCGATGCACCTCGTGCAGGTGGGTGAGGCGCCGGCCGCGCAACAGCGCACGGCCCTCGGCGACGAAGTCGCCGTCCTCCAGCAACAGCAGGTTCATGCCAGGGGTGCCGGCGGCTGGTCGTCGTGATCGCGGCTGACTACGGCGCTGCTCTCGCTGGCCTCTTCGTCGCCTTCTTCCGGCTGCGGGCGGCGCACCATGGCGCCGAAGAACAGGCCAACCTCGAACAGCAGCCACATGGGCACGGCCAGCAGGGTCTGCGAGAAGATGTCCGGCGGGGTGAGGACCATGCCGACCACGAAGCAGCCGACGATCACGTAGGGGCGGCTCTTCTTCAGGGTTTCCACGTCGATCAGGCCGATCCACAGGATCAGGAAGGTCGCCACCGGAATCTCGAAGGCCACGCCGAAGGCGAAGAACAGGGTGAGGACGAAGTCCAGGTACTCGTTGATGTCGGTCATCATCGCCACGCCTTCCGGCGTCACGCTGGCGAAGAAGTGGAACATCAGCGGGAAGACCAGGAAGTAGACGAAGGCCATCCCGGCGTAGAACAGGAAGATGCTGGAAACCAGCAGGGGCACGGCGATGCGCTTTTCGTGCTTGTACAGCCCGGGGGCGATGAAGCCCCAGATCTGGTGGAGGATCACCGGCACGCTGAGGAACAGCGCGACCCAGGCGGTGAGCTTGAACGGGGTGAGGAACGGCGAGGCCACCCCGGTGGCGATCATGGTCGCGCCTTCCGGCAGGTAGGCGCGCAGCGGCGCGGAGACCAGGGTGTAGATGTCCTGGGCGAAGTAGAACAGCCCGGCGAAGATCAGCAGCACCGCGACCACGCAGCGCAGCAGGCGGCTGCGCAGCTCGGTGAGGTGCGCTACCAGGGGCATTTCCCCGTCGGTTTGGGAGGGCTCGGTCATGTCGGGCGCGGCGGCTCACTGGGCGCAGCCGGCGCGACGGCGGGCTGGGCGGACGGGGGGGATTGGACGGCTGGAGTGCTGTCGGGGGCGGCGCTCTGCGGCGTGTCAGCCGTTGGCGTGCCGCCGCTGATCGGCGCTATCGCGGGCGCTGGCGGCTGCAGCGACTGCTTGAGTTCGCGCTCCATCTCCAGGATCTGTTCGTTGTGCAGCTGGCGGCGGATCTCGTCGGCGCCGATCTCGCGTTCGACCTCGGTCTTGATCGCGTTGAAGCTGCGCTTCAGGCGGCCGATCCACAGGCCGGCAGTGCGCGCGGCCGCCGGCAGACGCTCGGGGCCGAACACCAGCAGGGCAACCAGACCGACCAGCAACAGCTCGGAAAAACCGATATCGAACATGCGTCAGGCTCAGTCCTTGCGCACCGGGGTGTCGACCTTCTGGGCCTGGCCCTCGATGGTCTGCGGCTTGTTCAGGGTGTCGCCGGCCTGCGGCTCGGCCGGCTTGTTGTCACCTTCCTCGGTGTTCACGGCCTTGCGAAAGCCCTTGATCGCCTCGCCGACGTCGGAGCCGAGGGTCTTCAGGCGCTTGGTGCCGAACACCAGCACGACGACGACAAGAATGACCAGCCAGTGTTTCCAGTCGAAAATACCCATGAAATTCTCCTCGTGCTGAATGGTTAGGCGGACGGTTGACGGGCGGCCTTCTCGGCGTGCCCGGAGAGGCCGAAGCGGCGGTCCAGTTCGTCGAGTACCGCCTGCGGATGCTGGCCGAGGGAGGCGAGCATGACCAGGGAGTGGAACCACAGGTCGGCGGTTTCGTAGATCAGGTCGCTGCAGTCGCCGCTGACCGCGGCGTCCTTGGCGGCGAGGATGGTTTCCACCGACTCCTCGCCGACCTTTTCCAGAATCTTGTTGAGGCCCTTGTGGTACAGGCTGGCCACGTAGGAGCTGTCCGGCGTGGCGCCCTTGCGGGACTCAAGCACCTCGGCCAGGCGGACGAGGGTGTCGTTGCTGCTGTGCTCACTCATGGCTGTGGCCCTTGTGCTCGTAGATGGCGTGCGGGTCCTTGAGGACCGCGTCGACGGTCTGCCAGGCGCCGTTTTCATAGACGCGATAGAAGCAGCTCTCGCGGCCGGTGTGGCAGGCGATGCCGCCGAGCTGCTCGACCTGCAGGACGAGGACGTCGGCGTCGCAGTCCAGGCGCAGTTCGTGGAGCTTCTGCACGTGGCCGGACTCCTCGCCCTTGCGCCACAGCTTGCCGCGCGAGCGCGACCAGTAGATGGCGCGGCCCTCGTCGACGGTGAGCTGCAGGGATTCGCGGTTCATCCAGGCCATCATCAGGATGCGCCCGCTCTTGTGGTCCTGGGCAATCGCCGGGACCAGGCCGTCGGCGTTCCAGTGAATTTCGTCCAGCCAGTTGCTCATCGGTTCTTCGCTTGTCCGGGGCGCCTTGCCGGCGCCGTTCACAATCGGCTCAGTTTGCCAGCAGTGTTGCGCGCTGGCTATCGGCGCAGGATCAGGTACAGGCCGCCGGCGAGCATGCTCCAGGCCGGCCAGGTCTCGGTAGTCAGCGCCAGGCCGCTGCTGGCGGCGCCGAGCAGCAGAACGGCGCCGAGCAGGCGCGGCAGCCAGCGCTCGCTGGC
>DATCUN010000016.1:0-6618 GCA_036561825.1 Pseudomonas sp. | reverse complement strand
CGCAAGCAATTGAAATGGTTGATTTTGCTCCGAGAGCACGGCAATTCCGCAGGCCCCCGGACGTTCGATGCATGGATACCCGCGTCCGGAGCCGTATGAAATTCGGACGCTCGCAGGCGCTGCGCTGGTGGTCGGGTAGCGATCAGGGCGTGATGGCGCGGGAGGGGGGAAATTTCTGGCTGGCGGTGCCTTGCGCCCAGTAGGGCGCAGGAGCCGCGGTCTTCGCTCAGGCCTGTGCGGGAACGACCCGCGTATTCGCAGGGCTTGCGCGCGGCAGGCAGTGGTACGGCGATGGACTGTCGCTTCGCTCCGCGCCCGCCCTGGCCGTTACGCCATCCGCCGGATCCTTTCGGCTATTTGCGCTGGCGCTCCACTTGCTTGTACCAGCCCGGATGATGCCTGCGCGCCCAGGCGCGGCTGACCTTGCCGGTAAGCATCGCGTCCACCGAACCCTTGACCCAGATGGCGGCGTAGATGTGCACGATGATGCTGACGATCAGCACGAAGGCCGCGACGGCATGGACCAGCACGGCCAGACGGATCAGCCCGACGCCGAACAGCTGGCCGAAGTACTCGCGCCAGATGACGATGCCACTGACCAGCAGCAGCAGCAGGCAGACCACCAGCACCCAGAACAACACCTTCTGCCCGGCGTTGTAGCGGCCGACTTCCGGCAAGCGCTCCTCGCGGTTGTTGAGCACGTCGCCCATCTGGCCGAGCCACTGGCGGTCGTTGGCGTTGAGGCGGTTATGCCCGGCGAAGCGCAGCGCCATGATCAGGAACAACGCGAACATCGCCAGGCCGAGGAACGGATGCAGGATGCGCGTCCACACCCCGCCGCCGAACAGGCCGGACAGCCAGAACAGCGCCGGATGGAACAGCGCCAGCCCGGACAGCCCGGCGAGGAAGAACAGGATGGCCACGGCCCAGTGGTTGGTCCGCTCCGAGGGGGTGTAACGCTGGATCTCGTGTTTCATCGTTGACTCCCGGAAGAGGTCGGCGTGGCGCCGGCCCCCTCACCCCGGCCCTCTCCCTGAGGGGAGAGGGGGGTGTTTCGTGGTTGAGTCGAGCCGCGGCGAACGGCTCAGGGCTGCTTGTGCGGATCCACCACATGCACCGTCGGGTCGACCTGGTGCACCGTCGGCTCGCCGGGGTCCTCCTCCTCGTCGACCCGGTTCGGGCCGACCCGCACGTAGTGGAAGAAGCCGGCCAGCACGGTGGCGCCCATGGCCAGCAGCGCCAGCGGCTTGGTGAGGCCCTTCCACAGGCTGACCATGGGGCTGATCGCCGGCGCATCGGGCAGCCCCGCATACAGCGACGGCTGGTCGGCATGGTGCAGCACATACATCACGTGGGTGCCGCCGACGCCGTCCGGGTCGTACAGCCCGGCCTGGTCGAAGCCGCGCTCCTTGAGGTCTTTGACCCGCCCGGCGGCATGCTCCTGCATGTCCTCCTTGCTGCCGAACACGATGGCGCCGGTCGGGCAGGTCTTCACGCAGGCCGGCTCCAGGCCCACCGCCACGCGGTCGGAGCACAGGGTGCACTTGTAGGCCTTGTGGTCCTTCTGCGAGATGCGCGGCACGTCGAACGGGCAGCCGGTGATGCAGTAGCCGCAGCCGATGCACTTGTCCTGGTTGAAGTCGACGATGCCGTTGGCGTACTTGACGATGGCTCCCGGGCTCGGACAGGCCGCCAGGCAGCCGGGCTCGGCGCAGTGCATGCAGCCGTCCTTGCGGATCAGCCATTCGAGGTTGCCCGTCCCGGGGTTCTCGTACTCGGCGAAGCGCATCAGCGTCCAGGAGTCGGCGCTGAGGTCGTTGGGGTTGTCGTAGACGCCGGCGTTAGTGCCGACCTCGTCGCGCAGCTCGTTCCACTCCGAGCAGGCGACCTGGCAGGCCTTGCAGCCGATGCACTTGGAGGTGTCGATCAGCTTGGCCACCTCGCCGACCTGGCGTACCTGCGGCATCGGCGTGGTGGTGGCGGAACGGGCGATGATGTCCTGGCTGGCCATGTCACACCTTCTCCACGTTGACGAGGAACGACTTGAACTCCGGGGTCTGCGTATTGCCGTCGCCGACGAAGGGGGTCAGGGTGTTGGTGATGAAGCCGTTCTTCGCCACCCCGGTGAAGCCCCAGTGGATCGGGATGCCGACGTGGTGCACGGTCTTGCCGTCCACCGTCAGCGGTCGCAGGCGCTTGGTCACCACCGCCACCGCCTTGATGTAGCCGCGGTTGGAGCTGACCTTGACCCGGTCGCCGGCCTTGATGCCGAGATCCTTGGCCAGCGTTTCGCCGATCTCGACGAACTGCTCGGGCTGGGTGATGGCGGCGAGCCGGCAGTGCTTGGTCCAGTAGTGGAAGTGCTCGGTCAGCCGGTAGGTGGTCGCCGCATAGGGGAACTCCTCCGCCTTGCCGAACACTTCCAGGTCGTTCTTGAACACCCGTGCCGCCGGGTTGCTGATCGCCTGGGCGTTGCCGTGCAGCGGGTTGCGCCCGATCGGCGTCTCGAACGGCTCGTAGTGCTCGGGGAACGGGCCCTCGGCCATCTTGTCGACGGCGAACAGGCGCGCCACCCCTTCGGGGTTCATGATGAACGGGTTCATCCCGGCTTCCGGCGGCGAGTCGGCCTTGAAGTCCGGCACGTCGGTGCCGCCCCAGGCCTTGCCGTTCCACCACACCAGACGCTTCTTCACCGGGTCCCACGGCCGGCCCGAGGGGTCGGCCGAGGCGCGGTTGTAGAGGATGCGCCGGTTGGCCGGCCAGGCCCAGGCCCAGCCGAGGGTCTGGCCCATGCCATAGGGGTCGGCGTTGTCGCGCCGCGCCATCTGGTTGCCGGCCTGCGTCCAGCTGCCGCTGAAGATCCAGCAGCCGCTGGCGGTGGAGCCATCGGCGCGCAGCTGGGCGAAGCCGGCCAGTTGCTCGCCGGCCCTGGCCAGCACGGCGCCGGTCGCCGGATCGCTGAGGTCGGCCAGTGCCTTGCCGCTGAACTCGCGGGCCAGCTCGTCCGGCCCCGGCTCGTCCGGGCGCAGATAGGGCCAGTCGAGGTTGAGGATCGGCTCGGGGAAGGCGCCGCCCTCCGTGGTGTAGAGCGCGCGCAGGCGATGGAACAGCGCGGCCATGATGGCGATGTCGGTGCGCGCCTCGCCGGGCGGCTCTGCGGCCTTCCAGTGCCACTGCAGCCAGCGCCCGCTGTTGACCAGCGAGCCATCCTCCTCGGCGAAGCAGGAGGTCGGCAGGCGGAACACCGTGGTCTGGATGCTGGCGGTGTCGACGTCGTTGAACTCGCCGGCGTTGCGCCAGAACTCCGAGGTGTCGGTGGCCAGCGGGTCCATGATCACCAGGTACTTGAGCCTGGCCAGCGCCGCGCCGACCTTGGCCTTGTTGGGGAAGGCAGCGATGGGGTTGAAGCCTTGGCAGAAGTAGCCGTTGATCTGCCCCTGGAACATCATGTCGAACACCTTGAGCACGTCGTAGCCGGGCACGTCCAGCTTGGGCAGCCAGTCGTAGGCCCAGTTGTTCTCCGCGCTGGCGCCCTTGCCGAACCAGGCCTTCATCAGGCTGACGTGGAACTTCTCGTAGTTTTGCCAGTAGGACAGCTGCCCCGGACGCAGCGGCAGGCTGGTGCGCTTGGCGATGTAGGCGGCGTAGTCCTGCTCGCCGTCGCTCGGCAGGGTCAGGTAGCCCGGCAGCAGGTTGGACAAGAGACCCAGATCGGTCAGGCCCTGGATGTTGGAGTGGCCGCGCAGGGCGTTCATCCCGCCGCCGGGCATGCCGATGTTGCCGAGCAGCAGCTGCACCATGGCGCCGGTGCGGATCATCTGCGAGCCCACGGTGTGCTGGGTCCAGCCGAGGGCGTACATGATGGTCATCACCTTGCCCGGCTGCGAGGTCTCGGCGATGGCTGCCCAGACCTTGAGCATGGTCTCCTGCGGCGTGCCGCAGATGCTGCTGACCACTTCCGGCGTATAGCGGCTGTAGTGCTGCTTGAGCAGGTTGAACACGCAGCGCGGGTGGCTGAGGGTCGGGTCGACCACCGCATAGCCGTCCGCGCCGATCTCGTAGCCCCAGGCGGACTTGTCCGGATAGCTGCGCTTGGCCTCGTCGTAGCCGTTGAACAGGCCGTCCTCGAAGCCGAAGCCTTCCTTCACCACGAACGACACATCGGTGTAGTTGCGCACGTACTCGTGCTGGATCTTGTCGTTGGCGATCAGGTAGTTGATCAGCCCGCCGAGGAAGGCGATGTCGGTGCCGGTACGGATCGGCGCGTACAGGTCGGCCACCGAGGCGGAACGGTTGAAGCGCGGGTCGACCACGATCAGGCGCGCCTTGTTGTGCGCCTTCGCTTCGGTCACCCACTTGAAGCCGCAGGGGTGGGCTTCGGCGGCGTTGCCGCCCATGATCAGCACCAGGTCCGCATTCTTGATGTCGGACCAGTGATTGGTCATGGCGCCACGGCCAAACGTCGGGGCAAGACCTGCCACCGTCGGGCCGTGTCAGACACGCGCCTGGTTGTCGAACGCCAGCATGCCCAGCGAACGCACCACCTTGTGGGTGATGTAGCCCGCTTCGTTGGAGGACGCCGAGGCGGCCAGGAAGCCCGTGCTCAGCCAGCGGTTGACCGTCTGCCCGGCGGCGTTCTTCTCGACGAAGTTGGCGTCGCGGTCGGTCTTCATCAGCCTGGCGATGCGCTCCAGCGCCTCGTCCCAGCTCACCCGCTGCCACTGGTTGCTGCCGGCCTCGCGCACTTCCGGGTACTTGAGGCGATTGGGGCTGTGCACGAAGTCGAGCAGGCCCGCGCCCTTCGGGCACAGGGTACCGCGGTTGACCGGGTGGTCGGCATCGCCCTCGATGTGGATGATTTCCTGGGCGACGTTCTTGCCGCCGTCGCCCTGGCTGTACATGATCAGGCCGCAGCCGACCGAGCAGTACGGGCAGGTGTTGCGCGTCTCGCGGGTGCTGGCCAGCTTGAAGTGGCGGATCGTCTCGGCGTAGGCCGGCGGGGGCGCCATGCCCAGCGCCGCCAGGCTCGACGCCCCAAGGCCCACACCGCAGACCTTGAAGAACTGCCGACGGTTCATGTCCATCGTGCTCTCCTCTCGGGAAAGAAAAGGCCGCCCGGGCCGACCGGGCGACCGCATCGCCTTAACCATAGTCCAGCCGGCCGCCGCTGCCAGTCATCGCCGCCGGTGGGGCGAGCGATTGCGGCATACTATGCCGCGTCGCCTGCCCCCGACCGGAGTCGTCCATGTCCTTGCCCAGCTGGTTCCTGCTCGCCCTGCCCCTGCTTTCCGGCGCCATGATGCCGCTGCAGGCCGGCGTCAACGGCCAGCTGGCGCGGCACATCGACAGCGTGCTGAGCGCCTCGCTGATCTCCTTCCTGGTCGGCAGCCTGGCGCTGCTGTTCATCACCCTGGCCCAGCGCGAACTGCCCACTGGCCTCGCCGCCTTCCGCGGCCTGAGCTGGTGGCACTGGACCGGCGGCTTGCTCGGCGTGCTGTTCGTGGTCAGCGCCGCCTTCGCCGGCCCGCGCATCGGTGCCCTGCTGTTCATGTCGCTGGTGCTGGCCGGCCAGCTGAGCGCCGCGCTGCTGCTCGACCATTTCGGCTGGGCCGGCTTTCCCCAGGCCTCGGTGACCGCAGGCAAGATCGCCGGACTGCTGTTGATCGTCGCCGGGGTGTGGCTGATCCGCCGCGGCTGATCCCGCCTCGCCGAGCCCCCCGTCCCCCTTTTGCAGAGGACCACATGCAGGTTGAAAGCTTCTTCGAATGGCTGGGCGAGGCCTTGGGCACGCTGATCCGCGTCCTCGTCGAGAGCCTGAGCGGGCTATTCGGCCTGCTCTCCAGCGCTGGCCGGCATTTTCTCGACGGGCTGTCGCACGCCTTGGGCATGCAGCCCTCGCTGCTCGGCTTCCTGACCCTGGTGATCGGCCTGTTGCTGCTGGCCGCCGCCGTACGTGCCTTCATCCGCCGCGCCTTCGTCCGCGGGACAATCTGGCTGCTGCTCGGCCTCTGGCTGCTGAGCTGGCTGATCCAGTGAGCGGCCTGCGCGACGCCTGGCAGCACGCCCCCACCCAGCGTCGGGTGTGGGCGCTGGCTGGCCCGATGATCCTCTCCAACCTGTCGGTGCCGCTGGTGGCGCTGGTCGACAGCGCGGTGGTCGGCCACCTGCCGCACGCCCACCAGCTCGGCGCGGTGGCGGTTGGCGGCAGCCTGTACAGCCTGCTGGTGTGGACCTTCGGTTTCCTGCGCATGGGCACCACCGGCTTCGCCGCCCAGGCCTGCGGTCGCAGCGACGGTGGTGCGTTGCGCCAGGTACTGCTACAGGGCCTGCTGCTGGCCGTCGGCCTGGCGCTGCTGGGCAGCCTGCTGGTCATCCCGCTGCTGCCGACGCTGCTGGCGCTGATGCAGCCGGGTGCCGCGCTGGACGCCCTGGCCCGCGAGTACCTGCACATCCGTCTGTTCGGCCTGCCGGCGGCGCTGGCCAGCTATGCGCTGATCGGCTGGCTGCTCGGCACGCAGAATGCTCGCGCCCCGCTGCTCATGCTGCTGACTGCCAACCTGCTCAACGTGGCGCTCGACCTGTGGTTCGTCCTCGGTCTGGACTGGGGCGTGGCTGGTG
>DATCUN010000015.1:0-16848 GCA_036561825.1 Pseudomonas sp. | reverse complement strand
GACCGCCGCGCCAGACGGCCGCTTCGCCGAGCGCCTGGCCCAGGCGCTCAAGCACAACCTGCGCCGCGGAGCGTCCCGCCAGCCATGAAGCGCCTGCCCTGCCCCGCTTGGCTGCTGGCCGTGCTGACCCTGCTCATGCTGCCAGGCCTCGCCCTGGCCGAAACCGGCCTGCCCGGCATCGTCAGCAAGCCGCTGGCCGACGGCAGCCAGCAATGGTCGCTGAGCCTGCAGACCCTGCTGCTGCTCAGCTCGATGGCCTTCCTGCCGGCCATGCTGCTGATGATGACCGGCTTCACCCGCATCATCATTGTCCTCGGCCTGCTGCGCACCGCCATTGGCACGCCCTCGACGCCGCCCAATCAGGTGCTGATCGGCCTGGCGCTGTTCCTCACCTTCTTCGTCATGTCGCCGGTGCTGACCCAGGTGCACGAACAAGCCTGGCAGCCGTTCTCCCGCGACGAGATCAACTTCGAGCAGTTCATCGAGACCGGCAGCCGGCCGTTCCATGCCTTCATGCTCGGCCAGACCCGCGAGACCGACCTGGCGCTGTTCGCGCGCCTGGCCAAGGTCGAAGACCTCCAGGGTCCGGAGCAGGTGCCGATGCGCGTGCTGCTGCCGGCCTTCGTCACCAGCGAGCTGAAGACCGCGTTCCAGATCGGTTTCACCATCTTCATCCCGTTCCTGATCATCGACCTGGTGGTGGCCAGCGTGCTGATGGCGCTGGGCATGATGATGGTGCCACCGGCGACCATCTCGCTGCCGTTCAAGTTGATGCTGTTCGTGCTGGTGGATGGCTGGCAGCTGTTGATCGGTTCGCTGGCGCAGAGTTTCTACCCATGACGGAAGCCACCGGAGCAGTGCTATGACCCCCGAATCAGTCATGGACCTCGCCTACCAGGGCATGCGCATCACCCTGTTCATGGCCGGCCCGCTGCTGCTCACCGCGCTGCTGGTCGGCCTGCTGATCAGCCTGTTCCAGGCCGCCACGCAGATCAACGAAATGACCCTGTCGTTCATTCCGAAGATCCTCGCGGTGTTCACCGTGCTGGTCCTGACCGGGCCGTGGATGATCAAGATGATCGTCGATTTCACCCGCGACCTGTTCACCAGTATCCCGCAGATGATCGGCTAGCATGGTCGAGGTCGACTTCGCCCAGCTGCAGCAGTGGCTGGCCGCCTTCTTCTGGCCGTTCGTGCGCCTCACCGCCTTTCTTGCCGCCTCGCCGCTGTGGGGCCACGACAGCATACCGACCCAGACCAAGATCGGCCTGGCCGTGCTGCTGGCGGTACTGCTGGGGCCGAACCTGCCGCCGCTGCCGGCGGTGCCACTGGTGTCCTGGACCAGCCTGGGCATCGTCATCGAGCAGACGCTGATCGGCGCGGCCATGGGCCTGACCATGCGCGTGATCCTGGCCGTGGTGCAGGCCGCCGGCGAGATCATCGGCCTGCAGATGGGCCTGGGCTTCGCCAGCTTCTTCGCCCCGGACACCGGCACCAACACCATGATCCTGTCGCGGCTGCTGTACATGTTCAGCCTGCTGATCTTCCTCGCCCTCGACGGCCACCTGATCGTGCTGGAAATCCTCGCTGACAGCTTCACCAGCCTGCCCATCGGTCAGGCGCTGGACCTCTCGGCCGGCGAAGTCCTGGTGCGCCATGCCCGCATCATCCTGGCCTCCGGCCTGCTGCTGGCGCTGCCCTTGGTGGCGGCGCTGCTGATCATCAACCTGGCGATGGGCATCCTCAACCGCGCCTCGCCGCAGCTGACCGTATTCTCGATCGGCTTCCCGCTGACCATGTGCGTGGGCATCGTGCTGCTGATGGTGATGATGAACGACCTGGGCCGCTTCCTGGAAAGCCTGTTCGGCGACGGCCTGACCTTCCTGCGCCAACTGGTGGCGAGTCTGGCGCTGGCCGGCTGATTACAGCTGGTTGAACAGCGACAGCTTCTGCACGTCGACGAAGGCCTTCTGGGCCGCCTGCAAGCCGACCTGGCGCAGGGTGTAGTCGGAAATCGCCTTGTTGTAGTCGAGATCGAGGCGATCGGAAAGGACCTGCTCGTAGTTGAGCATGCGGTTGCCGCCGACCACGTCGAGCACGTCCAGCTCATTGAGGCGCGCGCCCACCGCGGCGCGCACCGCGAGGACATTGTCGAAGCTGTTGCCCAGCTCCTTGCCGGCCGTGGCGAGCACGGACTGCAGATTCGCCTTGTCGGTTTCGCTCTCCACCGGCGTTGCGAGGGTGCCAATCAGGTTTTCCAGGGTGGCGAACAGGTCGGCGTCATCCGCACTCCTGAAGATCGCCTGGCCGTTGTCGACGCTGGGCATCAGCCGCGCCGAATCGACCTGCTGCCGCTTGACGCCACTGTCACCGACATAGCTGACCTTGCCATCATCGCCCTGCACGAACGGCGGCGTGCTGTCCTGAAAGCCGCCGAACATGAAGCGTCCATTGCCGTCCGCCGAATTGGCCTGACCGAGCAGCCCTTCGTAGATACCCTGCAACTCCAGGCTGATGGCCTGGCGATCGACATCGCTGAGCGTCCCGTTGCCGGCCTGCACCAGCAGGGTTCGCGCACGCACGATGAAGTCGGAGGTGCTGTTGAGCACGCTCTCCTCCTGGGACAGGCTGTTGCGCGCACTGACCCGGGCATTGGCGTATTGCTGGTCGACGGCCTTGGCCTGGTCGATGCCCACCGCCAGCGCGGCAGCCTGCGGGTCGTCCGAAGGATTGACCACGCGCCGGCCGCTGGAGATGTGCTGGCCAATCTTGAGGAACTCCCCCTGCTGGCGGTTCAGCGAGTTCAGGCTCTGCTCGTACATGGTGATGGTGCTGATGCGCATCGCGCTTGTCTCCTATCGATCAGGCACGAATGCCGAGCAGGGTGTCGAAGACCGCCGCGCCGATCTCGATGACCTTGGCGTTGGCCTGGTAGAACTGCTGGTAGCGGATCAGGTTGGCCGCTTCCTCGTCGAGGTTGACCCCCGAGTCGGCCTGCTGCAGCGCACTGAGCTGCTCGCCAAGCCCCTGCTGGGCGCTGAGGTTGGCGGCGGCGATATTGGTACGGTTGCCGATATCGCTGACCATGGCGGCATAGCCCTGACTCAGGGTCGCCTGGCCACCGACCACCGGGCGGGTCTGCAGGGCCTGCAGCTTCAGCGCATTGCGATTGTCCCCAGCCCCCGTGCTGCCTTCCGGTTGGCCCGCGGCAATCCGTGCGGCATCAGTGAGATTGCTCGCCAACTGGCCAGCGGCGCGGCGGGTGGGCTGCACCATGAAACGGTCGCCCTCCTGCGGGGTGCCGTTGACCTGCAAGATCATGCCGGCAAACTTCAGGGTGCCGTTGGCTTCGTCGTAGTTGGCCGCTACCGCAGTGCCAATATCGCGACGCATCACGCTGTAACCGGCAGCCTGGGTCCAGGTCACGTCGTAATCGCTGGCGGTCAGGCTGCCCAGCTCCGCGGGGTCGTAGCTGGCACTCAGCGAGGCATCGCTGGTGTTCTGCACATTGCTGAAACTGACCGGCTGGCCGATGGCGAAGAAAGCGCTGCCGGCATCGCCGTAGAGGTTGACACCCTGGGCATGCTGCTCGTTGAACGCCACCGCCAGCGACACCGCCAGCTGGCCCAGCTGGTTCTGGGATCGGTCGAGGGTTTCCCGGCGAAAGGTCATCAGCCCGCCGATCTCGCCGGTGCTGAAGGTGCTATCGGCGAACTCCAGCAGGTTGCCGCCCGGATCGCGGTAGCCGACCACGAAGCGGCTGGCGTCCTCGGACGAACGCATGGCTTCGAGACTGAAACTGCTGCTGCCGCTGACCAGGCTCAAGCCGTTGCTCAGGGTCAGGTTGTAGCTGCCACCATCCTGGATGGTCAGCCGCGCGTCGACCCGCTGACTCAGCTCGGCGACCAACTGGTCGCGCAGATTGAGCATCCCGTTGGGGGCCTCGCCGGTCTTGGCCCTGGCCATGCCGATCTCGCGGTTGAGCTTGGCAACCTGGGAAGCGGCGTTGTTGATCTGGGTGACCTGATCCTTGATCTGCCCGTTGAGGCTGCTCTGCATGTCACTGAGGTAGCCGTCGAAGGCGCGGAACTGCCCGCTCAGGGTTTCTGCAGCGCCCAGCACGCCCTGGCGGGAGGCGGGATCGGCGGGCGAAGCCACCACATCTTCCAGGGCGGAAAAGAACTTGCTCATCAGCGGTGCCAGCCCGGCTTCGCGATCGGCCATCAGGTTGTCGATCTGACTGATCTGGGCGTGATAGGCGCTCAGCGCCCCGGCGACGCCATTGCTGCGGTTCAACTGGTCGCTGACGAACTGATTGAATTGGCGCTCGATATTGGCCACCGCCACACCGCCTCCGACGAAGCTTTCGCTCAGTATCGGCAGCTGGCGATTGTAGCCGGGGGTGTAGACATTGCTGATGTTGCTGCTGGTGGTGGCCAATACGGTCTGCGCGGTGTGCAGGCCACTGACGCCAATGGAAAAGATGCTCATGAAGCCGTTCCTGTTCAACCTTGCTCAGGTTATCGGCAGCGCCGCCACGATCTTGAGCGCCGCAGGCGTGACGGGCCGCACATTGCAGACCGCGGGAGGCCGGGTCAGAGCTGCGCCAGCTGGCGTGCCGGATCGTACGGGGCGAGGGTCGCCATCACCGCGATCAGCTTGTCGGCATAGGCCGGGTCGGTGGCATAGCCGCCACGCTGCAGGGCGCGCGCCGCCTGCTGGGCATCCGGCGCGCTGACCACGCCGGCATAGCGCGGGTTGTTGCCGATCAGCCGGGCATAGTCGGTGAAGGCCGCCTCGAAGGACTCGTAGACGCGGAAGCGCTCGACCCGGCTCTGCGCCTGGCCGTCGACATACTCGGTGGTGCGCACCTCGGTGGTCGGCCCCCGCCACTCGCTGCCGGCCTTGATGCCGAACAGGTTGTGGCTGTTGGTGCCCTTGGCCGTGGCGATCTCGTGGCGTCCCCAGCCAGTTTCCAACGCGGCCTGGGCCAGGATCAGCTCGGCCGGCACGCCGCTGGCACGGCTGGCCGCGCGGGCTGGCGCCTGCAGTCGAGCGGCGAAGCTCTCGACGTGATGAGCCCGCCCGCTGTCCGTGTCGCCGCGGGTACTCACCAGGATGGCGGGCCCGTCGGGCACGGCGCTTGTCAGCGCAGCTGGCGCAGAGCCACGATCGACCGGGCCTGACCGGCTGCTGCCCGTCGACTCCACCATCGGCCTCCCGACGGCATCCGGCTCGGGCTGCAGCGCGCCGTACAGCGGACGCGGCGTGCCGCGCGGAATCCCGGCGATCAACGCGCCCTCCATCGGGGGCGCGGCCGCCGCAGCGACGCCCGCCTGGCTCTGCAGCTGCTGCGTCAGCTGCTCGGCGAGTCCCAGACCATGGCCGGCCAGTTGCTGGGCACGCTGCTGGTCGAGCATCTCGGTGTAGAAGCGGCTCTGCTGGCTGTCGAGCAGGCCGGACTGCGGGCTCGCCTCGCGCATACTCTTCAGCATCATCTGCAGGAACAGCGCCTCGAACTGCTTGCTCGCCCCGCGCAGTCCCGCCGCCGGATCCTGGCGGGCGGTCTGCTTGAGGCGCTGCACGCCCTGCAGGTCGAGGGCAAACTGACTACCCAGATCGGCAACGCTCATCAGATGATCTCCAGTTCCGCGCGCAAGGCGCCGGCGGCCTTGAGTGCTTCGAGAATCGACATCAGGTCCTGCGGCGTGGCACCCAGCGCATTCAGCGCCTTGACCACCTCGAGCAGGTTCGCGCTCGGTGCGACCATGCGCAGACCGGTGCCCTGCTGCTCGACGGTGATCTGCGAATCGGGCACCACCACGGTCTCGCCGCCGCTGAACGGCGCCGGCTGGCTGACCTTGGGCTGGTTGTCGATCACCACCGACAGGTTGCCGTGGGCCACGGCAGCGTTCTGCAGCCTCACCGTGCCGTTGAGCACCACCGCGCCGCTGCGCGAGTTGATGATCACCTTGGGCGCCACCTCGCCGGGAAGGATGTCCAGGCTCTCCAGCCGCGCCATGAAGTTGACCCGGCCATTGGGATCGCGCGGCGCATCCAGCAGGATCAGCCCACCATCCTGGGCGCTGGCCACGGTGCGGCCGAAGTCATAGTTGATCGCCGTGACCATGCGCTGGGCCATGCCGAAGTCCGGCTGCTTGAGCTGCAACTCGAGCAGGCCGCGTTCGTTTTGCAGCTGCAGCGGCACCTCGCGCTCGACGATGGCCCCGCGACTGATCCGCCCGCCGGCCTGCTGGTTGATCTGCACGCTGCTGCCACCCGACTGAGCGCCAGCGCCGCCGACCAGCAGGTTGCCCTGGGCCAGCGCATAGGTTTCGCCGTCCACGCCCTTGAGGGGCGTCATCAGCAGCGTACCGCCACGCAGGCTGCGGGCGTTGCCCACCGAGGACACCACCACGTCCAGATGTTGCCCTGGCCGGGCGAAGGCCTGCAGATCGGCGGTGACCATCACCGCGGCGACGTTGCGCAGCTGCATGTTGGTGCCCGGCGGCACGGTGATGCCCAGCTGCGAGAGCATATTGGTCAGGCTCTGGCCGGTGAACGGCGCCTGCATGGTCTGGTCGCCGGAGCCATCCAGCCCCACCACCAGCCCGTAGCCGACCAGCGCATTGCTGCGCACGCCGGCGAACTCGGCCAGGTCGCGCAGGCGCTCGGCCTGGGCGAAGCCCGCGCAACCGAGGCCGAGGAGCAGCCCCAACAGTTGCAGGGACTGCCGCAGGCTATGGATAACGGAGAGTTTCATGGCAGTTCCCGGCGCTCGCCCATCAGAACGGTGAGACATTGATGAGGATGCGTTGCAGCCAGCCCATGTGCTGGGCCTCGTTGATGTAGCCGTCGCCGACATATTCGATGCGGGCATCGGCGATCTGGGTAGAAGGCACGGTGTTCTGCCCGGTGATGGTGCGGGGGTTGACCACCCCGGAGAAACGGATGAACTCGGTGCCCTGGTTGATGGCGATCTGCTTCTCGCCGCGTACCCGCAGGTTGCCGTTGGCCATCACGTCCAGCACCGTCACGGTGATGGTGCCGGTGAAGGAGTTGTTCGCCTCGGAACCGCCGCCGCCGGAAAAGTCGCTGTCGCCCTCGATATCGAAGCCCACCTCGCCGAGGCGCTTCAGACGCAGGTTGCGCGTATCGGGCACCAGCGTCGGGGTCAGGCTCGCGCTGCCGGCACGGTCGGCGCTGGAGGCCGAATTCTTGCTGGCGCTGACCTCCTCGTTGAGGACAACGGTGAGGATATCGCCGACCATGCGCGGCCGGCGGTCCTCGAACAACGGCTGGAAGCCGCGCCGGGCCTGGTAGATCGCGCCGTTGGCCGGCGTCTGCGACCGCTCGGGAATCAGCACCTGCTCCTGCTCGCCCACCACCGAAGACCGCGGCAGCTGGGCACAACCGGCTAGCGACAGAACCGGCAGCAATCCGGCCAGCAGCCAGATGCGTGCGTGCGACGACAGCATGTGCGAGCCCCTCATTACAACTGGGTCAGGCGGGCAAGCATTTCGTCGGAAGTCTCCACCGCCTTGCTGTTGATCTCGTAGGCGCGCTGGGTCTGGATCATGCTGACCATTTCCTCGACCACGTTGACGTTGGAGGTTTCCACATACCCCTGCATGAGACGGCCAGCCCCGTTCAGGCCCGGCGTGCTTTCATTGCGCGGGCCCGAGCTGTCGGTCTCCAGGTAGAGGTTCTCGCCGATGCTCTGCAGCCCCGGGGGATTGATGAAGGTGGCCAGCGACAACTGGCCTACCTCGCGGCTCTGGGTGCTACCGGGCTCGGTGATCGAGACCACGCCATCCTGAGCAACGGTGACCGACAGGGCGTTTTCCGGAATGGTGATCGACGGTTCCAGCGGGTAGCCACTGGCAGTGACCAACTGGCCGTCCTTGTCGATCTGGAAGCTGCCGTCACGGGTGTAGGCTGTGTTGTCGTCGGGCATCAGCACCTGGAAGAAGCCGTTGCCGTTGATCGCCAGATCCCGCGAGTTCTCGGTGTTCTGCAGGTTGCCCTGGCTGTGCAGGCGCTCGGTCGCCACCGGACGCACCCCGGTGCCGATCTGCAGGCCCGACGGCAGGTTGGTCTGCGCCGAACTCTGGGCGCCGGGCTGGCGCAGATTCTGGTACAGCAGGTCCTCGAAAATTGCCCGCGAACGCTTGAAGCCATTGGTGCTGACGTTGGCCAGGTTGTTGGCAATCACGTCCAACTGGACCTGTTGCGACTCCAGGCCGGTTTTCGCCGTCCACAGCGATCTGATCATCTTGTTTCTCCGAATAGGTTCGGCAGGGCTCAGCCCTGCAGCGAGAGCAGGCTGTTGGCGCGCTGGGCGTTTTCGTCGGCGCTGCCGATGACCTTCATCTGCATGTCGTAGCGGCGGGCATTGTCGATCATCGCCACCATCGCCTCGGTCGGGCTGACGTTGCTGCCCTCCAGAGCTCCGGAGGCCAGGCGCACATTCTCGTCGGCCGGCAATGCTGCACTGGCGCCGGTGGCATCGGGTTGCTGGCGGAACAGGCCGTCCTCGCCACGCACCAGACTGCCGGGAGCTGCCGATACCAGCTTCAGGCGCCCCACCGGACTGATGCTGTCCGGTGCTTCACCCTCGCCGATGGCGCTGAGGGTGCCGTCGTTGCCGATACTGACCGAGCTGCCCAGCGGTACCGTCAGTGCTCCGCCTTCGCCGATCACCGGGTGTCCGAGCACACTGACCATACCGTTGGCATCCACCTGCAGGTCGCCGCGGCGGGTATAGGCCTCGCTGCCATCGGCCGCCTGCACCGCCAGCCAGCCATCGCCGCGGATAGCGACATCCAGTTCGCGACCGGTCGTGCTTATCGGTCCCGCCGTGAAGTCGGCAGCCGGCGTGCTGGCTACCGCCAGCGTGCGGGTTTCCAGTCCATCGCCAGCCACCTGCTCGGCACGCATGAGCGAGAGCTGGGCGCGAAAGCCCGGCGTCGAGGCGTTGGCCAGGTTGTGGCTGACCACGGACTGCTGCTCGAGGCTGGCGCGCGCGCCGCTCATGGCGGTATAGAGGATGCGATCCATCGGTCAGGCTCCTCAGCGCAGGTTCACGGCCTGCTGCAGCACTTCGTCCTGCAGCTTGATGGTCTGGGCGTTGGCCTGGAAGTTGCGCTGGGCGATGATCAGGTTGACCAGCTCCTTGGTCAGATCGACGTTGGAAGTCTCCACCACCCCGGCCTCGATGCCGCCGAACAAGCCCGTGCCGGCCTCGCCGATCAGTGCCTGCCCGGAGTCGGAGGTTTCCACCCAGGCTCCGCCCACCGGCGACAGCCCCTCGGGATTGCGGAAGTTGGCCATCGCGATGGTACCCAGCACCTGGGTGCGCTCGTTGGAGTAGCTACCGATGATCTGGCCCTTCTTGTCGACGGAAATATCCACCAGGCTGCCGGAGGTGAAGCCGTCCTGATTGAGGCTGCCCAGCTCGAATTCGTTGGCGAACTGGGTGCTGCCGGTGAGGTTCAGCTGGAAGTCGAGGTTGTTTGCCCCGCCAGTCAGCGCAAAGGTGACCGGAGTCGACTCGTATGGACTGCTGACGGCACCCGCGACTCCCCCGTTGATCGAGGAGCTGTTCTGCAGCAGGCCGTTGCTGTCGAAGGTCAGCTGGGTAGTGTCTGCGGAAAACTCCTGCCCTTCGGGCGTCGCGCGCGCCGCCTTGACCTCCCAGGTGTTGACGCCGGTCTTGAGGAAATACAGGGTCAGCGTCTGCGCGGTGCCCTGCGAATCGAAGACGGTGGCACCGTTGGCGTAGGAATAGGTGGCCGGCTTGAGCGGATCGAAGGCTGCCGGATCCAGGATTGCCATCCCGGCATCCAGGTTCAGGGTAGCCTTCAGTTCCTCGGTGGCCTTGGCCGGCAGCCCCACGGCCGGGACGTTCAGCTGCTGCAGCTGGCCGCCATTGCCGGCAGCCCCCGGATAGCCGGTCAGACGGCCGCCCTGGGCATTCTCCAGATAGCCGTCCGGAGTCATGGTCAACTGGCCGTTGCGCGCATAGACGATCTGCTCGCCTTGGTCAAAACGCAGGAATCCGCCCCCGCTGATGGCAAGATCGAGGTTGCGCCCGGTCGCCTCCAGGTTGCCGTCCTTGAAGTTCTGCTGCACCCCGGCCACGCTGACACCCAGACCGACCTTGGCGCCGGCATACACATCGGCGAACTGCATGGTGGCGCTCTTGTAGCCGATGGTCTGCGAGTTGGCGATGTTGTTGCCCATCACATCGAGGTTCTTGGAGGCCGCGTTGAGACCACTGAGTGCCTGCGAAAAGCCCATGTTGACTTGACTCCCCTGGCGGCGCGGACTGGAGGTCCGCGGCGCGTATCCGGATGGAAAAGGTGGTTAAAGGATCTGACGGATGTTCTGCAGGCCGACACGCCCCAGCGTGGCGCCCAGGTCCAGCAGCGGGCCGCTGGCGCCGGTACTGACCCCGCCGACCTGCGCATAGCTGAGCACCGTGGCTTGCTGGGCCTGCTCATCGGCACTGGCCTCGACAGTCACCCGGTAGGCGCCGTCCGGCGCGGCACTGCCGTCATTCAGCGTGCCATCCCAGACGAACGACTGGACGCCGGCATCCAGTGCACCGAGTTCGAACTGGCGCACCACCTGGCCACTGCCGTCATGGATGCTGACCTTGGCCTGATCGACCGGCGCTGCCAGTTCGATGCCGAACGGGGTCGTCTCTCCGCTGCCGACCAGCACCCGGTCGCCGGGCACCAGCACATTGCGTCCGATCAGCGCCGAGGCCTGCAGGGTCTGCCCGGCGTCGATCTGTCCGGTGATGCCCTGCAGGGTCTCGTTCAGTTCCTCGATGCCGCTCAGCGTGTTGACCTGAGCCAACTGCGAGGTCATCTCGGCGTTTTCCATCGGCTTGAGCGGATCCTGGTTCTGCAGTTGCGTCACCAGCAGGGTCATGAAGTTGGAGCGCAGGTCTTCGGCCTTCTGCTTCTCGCTGGCAGTCGTCGATGCGCCGCCATTGATCGCGTTGATGACCGAGGTATCGATAGTGCTAGTCATGGCGGTGCTCCTCAGCTATCGCCCAGCGTCAAGGTCTTGAGCATCAGCTGCTTGCTGGTGTTCATCACCTCGACGTTGGCCTGGTAGGAGCGGGAGGCGGAGATCATGTTGACCATCTCGTTGACCGGCTCGACATTCGGCATGCTCACATACCCGCGCTCGTCCGCCAGAGGATGACCGGGGCGGTACTCCAGTCGCATCGGCGCGTCGTCCTCGATCACCCGAGCCACGCGCACACCACCAACGCCCTGGCTGTCGCCCGCCTGGGCCTCGAAGATCACCTGCTTGGCGCGGTAGGCCTGGCCATCGGGACCGGTCACGCTATCCGCATTGGCCATGTTGCTGGCCGTGACGTTCATGCGCTGCGACTGCGCGCTCAGTGCGGAGCTGGAAATATTGAAGATGTTGAACATCGACATGACGGATTACTCGGGCTGCAGGGCCGACTTGAGCCCCTGGATACGACTGTTCATCAGGGTCAGGCTGGCCTGGTAGCGCACCGCGTTGTCAGCGAATTCGCCGCGCTCGAAGTCCATGTCCACCGTATTGCCGTCCATGCTCGGCTGTGCGGGGATGCGATAGAGCATCTCGCGCTCGGCGCCCAGGCTGTCCAGCCGTGCAGTGAGGTGTCGTGCATCGGTGGTCCGCAGCCCGCGACTGCCGCCGGCCAGCTGCCCACCCTGCGCAGCCTTGCTCAGCTCGGCGGAAAAATCGAAATCCCGCGCCTTGAAGTTGGGCGTATCGGCGTTGGCAATGTTGTTGGCCAGCACCTGCTGGCGCTCGGCACGCAGCCCCAATGCCAGCTGGTGCATACGCAGTGCACCGTCAAGCTTGTCGATCATGCGGGCGACCTCCGCGCACAGGGAAAAGTGATTCAGTGCACAGAATAGGGGGCACCCTGCCAACGCAAAGGCCTGAACAGGCCGGTATTTACCAGCCAATTTCAGCCTTGCCGCATGGCCTGCGCGCCTAGAATTCCACCTCGTCGCACTTCCCGAGCCGCCGCCATGCCGAGCCACCGCCGCCCCTCCCTCGCCCGGTTGCGCACGTTGCTGTCCGGCGTGCTCGCCCTGCTGGCGCTTCTGATCGCCTGTCACGCGGCCGCCGAGCCAGAGGATCTGGAAGCCCGGATACACGAACTGCTGGTCGGTGCGGCCGCCGGCCCAGGCCGGCAGGTCAGGGTGGCGGTGCATCCGGGCGCAGCCCAATTGCCTGCCTGCGTGAACCCCCAGCCCTTCCTGCCGCGTGGCGAAGCGCATATGCCCGGACGGGTAGCCGTGGGCGTGCGCTGCGAGGGCGCCGGCACCCACTATCGACAGGCGACGGTCGCGATCAGCGCCGAGTATCCGATTGCCCGCCGCGCGCTGACTGCCGGCGAGACGTTGACTGCCGAGCTGCTGGAACTGCGCCACGGCGACCTCGGCCGCCTGCCGCGCCATGCCGTCCTCGACATGCAACAGGCTCTCGGCCGCCAGCTCACCCGGGACCTACCCCAGGGCAGCCCGCTACCGGGCAATGCCCTGCGCAGTGTGCCGCTGGTCACCCGTGGCGCACGGGTTCGGGTCGAGGCACGCGCCAGCGGCTTCGTCATCAGCCGCGACGGCACCGCACTGGACAGTGGCGCAATGGGCAAGCCAGTCCGCATCCGCAGCGAATCCGGCGAGATCATCCGGGCCCGAGTCAGCGGTCGCAACTTGCTGAGCGTGGATTTCTAGACCATCGCCATGGCGTGCATAATCTGAGACGGAATGCACACTTCTGCCGTCAGAACGGCTCAAGTCGGCTCGTCAGCGGCCGATACTGCGTACAGAACCCATGCAAGGGAGATTTCCCGTGAAAATCGACAGCTCTCATTCGCCGACCCGCCCGACAGCGGCGGAAGGCAAGGAAGCCAGTGCCAGAACCTTGCGCAGCCAGAGCAAACCCCTGGCCGAATCGCCGTCGACGGTCAGCCACCTGAGCGCCGCCGGCGGCAAGAACGCGACCCAGGATGTCGATACGGCGCGCGTGGCCGAGATCCGCCAGGCCATCCTCGAGGGTCGCCTGCAGATCAGCGCCGAGCGCATCGCCGACGGCCTGATCGCCAGCGTGCGCGAACAACTCGAGCAAGACTGACCAACCCAACTCCGGAGTTCGCATGAGCCTGGCCAAGCACCTCGCCCGCCAATCCGCCAGCGTGGCGCGCTTCATCCAACTGCTCGAAGCCGAGGCCCAGCAACTGAGCGCAGGCCGGGTCGACGGTCAGCGCCTGAGCACACTGGCGAGCGACAAGCAGGCCCTGCTGGACGAGATCGAACAGCTGGAAACCCAGCGCCAGTATGCCCAGCGGCGACTCGGCTATGGCGAAGACCGCGCGGGAGCCACGCGCGCAGCCGAAGATGCCGGCTGCCTGGCAACCTGGCAGCAACTGCTCGAACAGGCCGTGCGCGCTCAGCAGCTCAACCACCTCAACGGTGCGAGCATCCGCAATCGCCTGGAACACAACCAGCGCATGCTCAATTTCCTCCACGAAGCCGCCGGCAAGGGACTCTACGGCCCTGATGGCCAGGCCCGCCGCGGCAGCCTCGGCGGCATCGACTCGCGGGCCTGACGCCCCCCAGCGCCCAGTCCAGAACGACCGGCAGCCGCCAGATCAAGCGCTCGACGATACGCCTCGCGCCCTAGAGCAGCCCACCGTCACCAAACCGCAACGACCAGATGATATCAATGCGCCATCACTTGGTTGTCTGTGGAGCTCTGGATGCTATCCCGTCTGAAAATTGGTACCCGTCTCGGCGTTGCCTTTGGCGCCATCGCGCTGCTGCTCGCCGCCGCTACCGCCGTCGGACTGCAGGGCCTCGCTGCGCAGAAACGAACCGCCAACGAAATGCTCCGCATCGATGTCGCCCTCTCCAGCAATGCCGCTGAAGTCCGCCGTCTGTCCCTTGAGGGGCGCCGCGCCGAGAAGGACATCTTCCTCAACGTCAACAATCCACAAGCCGTGCAGACCCACAAGCAGCACTGGGATGCCAGCCAGCAGGCACTGAAAAACACCCTCGAAGCAGGAGCCGCGCTGTCGCCCGATGCCGAACTGCGCGGGCTGTACCTGCAATCGGCCACCTTGCTGGACGCCTACAGAAACGGCTTCGGTACCGTATACGGCCGGATCGAGGCTGGCGAAATTACCGATCCGTCGATTGCCGACATGGTCTTCGGCCAGTTCAATGACGAGATCCAGCAACTGGACAAACTGGCAGCCGACATCGACCAGGCGGCCGTGAAGCTGCTCGATGGCGCTGGTGAACAGATTGCCCGACAACACCACAACGCACTGATCGGCCTGCTGGCATTCTCCGCGCTGGCCCTGCTGATCGCCGCCATCATGGCCGTGCGCATCACCCGCAGCATTTCCGCACCGCTGCACAGCGCATTGGAGGCGACTCGCCGTGTCGCCGACGGCGACCTGACCCAGGACATCTTCGGCAACCCCCACGACGAAACCGGCCAACTGCTCGAGGCCATGGGCGAAACCAACCAGAAGCTGTCGGCGCTGGTGGTTTCCCTGCACGACAGCAGTGAGCAGGTTTTCACTGGTGCCCACGAGGTCTTCCTCGGCAGCCAGGACTTGTCTTCCCGTACCGACGAGCAGGTGGCCGCCCTGCAGCAGACCGCCTCTAGCATGGAACAGATCACCGCGCTGGTGCAGCAGAACAGCGAATCCACCGAGCAGGCCAACCGCCTGGCGGCCGCCGCGGCGCGCACCGCGGAGAGCGGTGGCAAGGACGTCGAGCAGAGCATCCAGTTGATGCAGGAGCTCGCCACCAGCTCGCAGAAGATCAATGACATCATCACCGTCATCGACTCGATCGCTTTCCAGACCAACATCCTCGCCCTTAACGCGTCGGTCGAGGCGGCACGCGCCGGAGAACAGGGCCGCGGCTTTGCCGTGGTGGCCGCGGAGGTCCGCATGCTGGCCAGCCGCAGCGCCGCTTCGGCCAACGAGATACGCGCCCTCATCGAGGAAACCGGCAGCAAAATCAACCACGGCGTGCGCCAGGCCGAACACAGCGGCCAGACCATCCGCGAAACCGTGGCCTCGATCGGCCAGCTCTCCACCCTGATGCAGGAGATCGCCAACGCCACGCGCGAACAGAGCGCCGGCATCGGCCAGATCAATACCGCGATCAACCAGCTCGACAGCACCACCCAGCAGAACGCCACCCTGGTCGAACAGTCCCGCGCCGCCGTCGCCACCCTGGAAAACCAGGCTGGCCAGATGAAGCAACTGGTCTCGACGTTCAAGACCAATGCCCCGGCCTACCGCGAGGAGCGGCAGATCGACAACGCTGCGCGCAGCGTATTTCCATCCGCCTCCAGATACACCGAAGCCGAGCCCCGCGATGCCATGTGGGCAGCGTGCTAATCGGCACGCATCAGCAGAAACACCCGTCCCGCCCTGCCTTGCTTCAGGACAGGGCACGCCCCGTCGCCGCCCCAGACCTCGAACAGGTGCCGGGTGTCGCCGACCTGGAGATCAAGCCGCTCCAGGACTTCCTTTTGTAGGTGCACGACTGGATCGCCGTCCCTGTCTTCGAATGTGGGGATCTGTGGCTGGCCTCAGGCCAGGTCGAAGCGGTCAGCACTCATGATCTTGGACCAGGCGGCCACGAAGTCCCTGACGAACTTATCCTGGTTATCGTCCTGGGCGTAGACCTCGGCGTAGCCGCGCAGCACCGAGTTGGAGCCGAACACCAGATCCGCCCGGGTCGCGGTCCACTTGACCTGGTCGGTCTTGCGGTCGCGGATCTCGTACAGGTTGTGGCTTGGGCGGAAAATGCCAGCAGGCTGGCGGATGCCACGCCCAACGCTGCGCGTGCCGGCAGGGTCGCCATAAAATTCATCGTCATCTTGCTTTCCTCATGGACGGTTTCGTACAGATATCCGGATACAGGCACAGCCCACGAGGCGATGAGGAAAATGCTTAATTGGGAATAACTAATCCTCTCATAGAAACTTTTGCTTACTCGTTGTATCGAAAAGCACATCGTTGCCCCCACTTGTCACCATAGCTCTTCATGTCCCGCACCAGCAGGCGCTGACGGGACTTGTCGAGATACTCCCAGCAAACCAGGTAGCCCAGGTAGCTGGCGGCCAGGGCGCGCGAGTAGCCTTCTTGGTCTTACCGAGCGGATTGGTCGGATCCGACTCCTCGATATAGCGCTCGATCATCTCTACGAGGGTGGCTCCACCCCCGCACTGTTCGCGCTCCAACGCGCCGGGCTCGCTCAGTTCCGTCTCACGCCGTTTCGCCCAGGCCTCGACCGCTTTCCTGCGACTGAAGCTTGCGCTCTCCTGATAAACTTGCACGCCATCGCGCTTGATCCTGAGCTGCGCGGTGTACATCACGGAGCCGTCCTTGTTCTTCCGGGTACGGATGGTGACCATGGTGGTAAGCCCTTCGAGGCCGGTGGTAAACCTGATTCTCGAGGTGGTAAATCTTACCGCCGAGCCTTGAAACTCCCTGAAACGCCCGAAAAACCCTGAAACGCCCGAAAAACCCCGGAAACGCGCACGACTGAGACCCTGATGAAATTTAGCTCCAACCCAGTAACCACGCGCCCCGAGCCGTCCCGTCGCTTCTCCGTGGCGCCGATGATGGATTGGCAGTATTTTTAAATATAATCTTTCTAAATCAATCGCTTATGATTTCATGCGTTCTTCGTGTAGCAAAAATGTAGCAAGCCTCTGCTGAAACTCTGAAGAAAATGTGCTGGATGCCTGCCATTGAATGATCACTCGCAAAGCGCCGCCAGAGCGGGCAGCGCG
>DATCUN010000014.1:0-2483 GCA_036561825.1 Pseudomonas sp. | reverse complement strand
CTCGACGATCTGCGCCAGTTGGTTGATTCGTGCGCAGTGCTGCGCTAGTGTGCCTGCACGTGTTCAAACCCCGCCGAAGAGATCAGATCGTGGTGGTCACCTGCAAATTGTGGATGAAGGTCATCAAGGCTCTGGCCCGCTGGCGCTGGCGCGCCTGACATCGTCCCTGGCCGGCTTGCCGGCGCGTTTGCATATCGACCGTTTTCCAGGCCCCGAGGCTGATCATGACCCGCGAAGAATTCCTGCGTTTGGCCGCTGCCGGCTACAACCGCATTCCGCTTGCCCGCGAAACCCTCGCCGACTTCGACACCCCGCTGTCCATCTACCTGAAGCTGGCCGACGCGCCCAACTCCTACCTGCTCGAATCGGTGCAGGGCGGCGAGAAGTGGGGGCGTTACTCGATCATCGGCCTGCCCAGCCGCAGCGTGCTGCGCGTGCATGGCCACCAGGCGCGGGTGACGGTCGACGGCGTCGAGACCGAAGTCCACGACTGTGCAGACCCTCTGGCTTTCGTCGAGCAGTTCAAGGCGCGCTACCACGTGCCGACTCTCGCCGGATTGCCGCGCTTCAACGGCGGCCTGGTCGGCTACTTCGGCTACGACAGCGTCCGTTATGTCGAGCAGCGCCTCGGCGCCTGTCCCAACCCCGATCCGCTGGGCACCCCGGACATCCTGCTGATGGTCTCCGACGCGGTGGTGGTGTTCGACAACCTGGCCGGCAAGCTGCACGCCATCGTCCTCGCCGACCCGGCCGAGGCGGATGCCTACGCCCAGGGTCTGGCCCGGCTGGATGCGCTGGTCGCCCGCCTGCGCCAGCCGATCACGCCGCGCCTGGGTGTCGACCTCAATGCCCCGCTGGGCAAGGAGCCGGCGTTCCGCTCCAGCTTCAGCCATGACGACTTCGAGAACGCGGTGCGTGCCATCAAGGAGTACATCCTCGCCGGCGACTGCATGCAGGTGGTGATCTCCCAGCGCATGTCGATCCCGTTCCAGGCCGCGCCCATCGACCTGTACCGCGCGCTGCGTACCATCAACCCGACGCCGTACATGTACTTCTTCAACTTCGGCGACTTCCACGTGGTCGGCAGCTCGCCCGAGGTGCTGGTGCGCGTCGAGGACGGCCTGGTCACCGTGCGGCCGATCGCCGGCACCCGCCCGCGTGGCGCGAGCGAGGAAGCCGACCTGGCGCTGGAAAAGGATCTGCTGTCCGACACCAAGGAGCTGGCCGAGCACCTGATGCTGATCGACCTGGGCCGCAACGACGTCGGTCGGGTGTCCAGCACCGGCTCGGTGAAGGTCACCGAGCAGATGGTCATCGAGCGCTACTCGAACGTGATGCACATCGTCTCCAACGTCACCGGCCAGCTCAAACCCGAGCTGTCGGCGATGGACGCGCTGCGCGCCATCCTGCCGGCCGGCACCCTGTCCGGGGCGCCGAAGGTCCGCGCCATGGAGATCATCGACGAGCTGGAGCCGGTCAAGCGCGGCGTCTACGGCGGTGCGGTGGGTTACCTGGCGTGGAACGGCAACATGGACACCGCCATCGCCATTCGCACTGCGGTGATCAAGGACGGCGAGCTGCACGTGCAGGCCGGCGCCGGCATCGTCGCCGACTCGGTGCCCGCGCTGGAGTGGGAAGAAACCCTCAACAAGCGCCGCGCCATGTTCCGCGCGGTGGCCCTGGCCGAACAAAGTGCAGAGTGAAGGGGTACTGACATGCTGCTGATGATCGACAACTACGACTCCTTCACCTACAACCTGGTGCAGTACTTCGGCGAACTGAATGCCGAGGTCAAGGTGGTGCGCAACGATGAGCTGAGCGTGGAGCAGATCCGCGCGCTGAATCCTGAGCGCATCGTGGTTTCCCCCGGGCCGTGCACGCCCAACGAGGCCGGCGTGTCGCTGGCGGTGATTCGCGAGTTCGCCGGCAAGCTGCCGCTGCTCGGCGTCTGCCTCGGCCACCAGAGCATCGGCCAGGCCTTCGGCGGCGAGGTGGTGCGCGCCCGGGTGGCCATGCACGGCAAGACCAGTCCGGTCTACCACCGCGATCTGGGGGTGTTCGAAGGCCTGGCCAATCCGCTGACCGTGACCCGCTACCACTCGCTGGTGGTGCGTCGCGAGAGCCTGCCGGACTGCCTGGAAATCACCGCCTGGACCCAACTCGAGGACGGCAGCGTCGACGAGATCATGGGCCTGCGCCACAAGACCCTCAACGTCGAGGGCGTGCAGTTCCATCCCGAATCCATCCTCACCGAACAGGGCCACGAGCTGCTGGCCAACTTCTTGAAGCAGAGCGGAGGCGTGCGCTGATGGAGATCAAGGAAGCCCTCAACCGGGTGGCCGGCAACCTCGACCTGAGCACCGCGGAAATGCAGGACGTGATGCGCCTGATCATGACCGGCCAGTGCAGCGACGCGCAGATCGGCGCCTTCCTGATGGGCCTGCGCATGAAGAGCGAGACCATCGACGAGATCGTCGGCGCGG
>DATCUN010000013.1:0-2983 GCA_036561825.1 Pseudomonas sp. | reverse complement strand
GACCTTCATCGGCCTGTTCTTCTTCGGCTGGGACCGCCTGAGCAAGGTGCAGCACCTGGCGGTGACCTGGCTGGTGGCGCTGGGCTCCAACCTGTCGGCGCTGTGGATCCTGATCGCCAACGGCTGGATGCAGAACCCGGTGGGCGCCGAGTTCAACTACCAGACCATGCGCATGGAGCTGGTCGACTTCGGCGCGCTGCTGTTCAATCCGGTGGCGCAGGTCAAGTTCGTGCATACCGTGTCGGCCGGCTACGTCACCGGCGCGGTGTTCGTCCTGGCCATCTCCAGCTACTACCTGCTGAAGCAGCGCGATCTGGGCTTCGCCCGCCGCTCCTTCGCCATCGCCGCGGCCTTCGGCATGGCCTCGATCCTCTCGGTGATCATCCTCGGCGACGAGTCGGGCTACGAGATCGGCGACGTGCAGAAGACCAAGCTGGCGGCCATCGAGGCCGAGTGGGAGACCGAGCCGGCGCCGGCCGCCTTCACCCTGTTCGGCCTGCCCAACCAGGAGCAGCAGCGCACCGACTACGCGGTGAAGATTCCCTACCTGATGGGCATCATCGCCACCCGCTCGCTGGACGAGGAGGTCAAGGGCCTCAAGGACCTGATCGCCGAGCACGAGCTGCGCATCCGTAACGGCATCGGCGCTTACGCCCTGCTGGAAAAACTGCGCGCCGGCGACCAGAGCAGCGAGACCATCGCCGCCTTCGACGCGGTGAAGCAGGATCTGGGCTACGGCCTGCTGCTGAAGAAGTACACCGCCAAGGTGGTCGACGCCAGCGAGGCGCAGATCCGCCAGGCGGCGCTGGACAGCATCCCCCACGTCGCCGGCCTGTTCTGGACCTTCCGCGCCATGGTGTTCTCCGGCTTCCTGATGCTGGCGCTGTTCGCCCTGGCCTTCTGGGCCTCGATTCGGCGCAACGCCGAGAACAAGCCGTGGCTGCTGCGCTTCGCCCTGTGCAGCCTGCCGCTGCCGTGGATCGCCGCGCAGACCGGCTGGTACGTGGCCGAGAACGGCCGCCAGCCGTGGTCGATCGCCGAGGTACTGCCGACCCACCTGTCGGCGTCCAGCCTGTCGACCGGCGACCTGTGGGGTTCGCTGGTCGCGCTGGTGGCCTTCTACAGCCTGCTGCTGGTGATCGAGCTGTACCTGATGGTCAAGTTCGCCCGCCTCGGCCCGTCCAGCCTGCACAGCGGCCGCTACCACTTCGAACGCCAGGCCGCCCAGCCGGCCCACGCCTGAGGAAACCGTCATGTTCGACTACGAAACCCTGAAACTGCTCTGGTGGGTGCTGATCGGCGTGCTGCTGATCGGTTTCGCCCTCACCGACGGCTTCGACATGGGCGCCATGGCGCTGATGCCCTTCGTCGGCAAGACCGACAACGAGCGCCGGGTGGCGATCAACACCATCGCCCCGCACTGGGACGGCAACCAGGTGTGGTTCATCACCGCCGGCGGCGCGCTGTTCGCCGCCTGGCCGATGGTCTACGCGGTGGCCTTCTCCGGGTTGTACTGGGCGATGCTGCTGGTGCTGTTCGGCCTGTTCTGCCGCCCGGTCGGCTTCGACTACCGCAGCAAGCTGGAGAACCGGCAGTGGCGCAGCGCCTGGGACTGGGCGCTGTTCGTCGGCGGCGCGGCCCCGGCGCTGCTGTTCGGCGTGGCCTTCGGCAACCTGTTCCTCGGCCTGCCGTTCCGCCTCGATGAACTGATGCGCTCGTCCTACGAGGGCTCGTTCTTCGCCCTGCTGCACCCGTTCGCCCTGCTCGCCGGGGTGGTCAGCCTGAGCATGCTCTGCGCCCACGGTGGCGCCTGGCTGATGCTGCGCACCGATGCCGCCCTGCATGCCCGTTCGCGCCAGGCCACCCGGCTGTGCGCGCTGGCCTACCTGCTGGCCTTCGCCGGCGCCGGCCTGTGGCTGGTCATGGGCATCCAGGGCTTCAGCCTGGTCGGCGGCTTTGACGATCTGGGCGCGGCGCTCAACCCGCTGCACAAGCAGGTCGCCCTGGACAACGGCGGCTGGCTGGCCAATTACGACCGCTACCCGCTGACCCAGCTCGCCCCGCTGGCGGGCCTGGCCGGCGGCCTGCTGGCGTTGCTCGGCGCGCAGCTCAACCGCGGTGGCATCGCCTTCCTCGGCAGCAGCCTGGCCATCGTCGGCACGATCTGCACCGCGGGCTTTGCGCTGTTCCCCTTCGTGCTGCCCTCGACCCTCGATCCAGCGTCCAGCCTGACCGTGTGGGACGCGGTGTCCAGCCGCAAGACCCTGGGCATCATGCTGGTGGTGGCGGGGATCTTCGTGCCGCTGATCCTCGCCTACACCCTGTGGTGCTACCTGCGCATGTGGGGCCGGCTGAACGACAAGATCATCGAGGCCAACCCGCACGGGTTGTACTGAGGCTGCGAACTGTCGCGAACCCGCGCCGAGTTCGTAGGGTGCGCCATGCGCACCATGGGCCGCGGCAGTTTCCCGGTGCGCACGGCGCACCCTACTCGATCAGTGCCCACCTGGGCCAAGGAGAACGACACATGTGGTACTTCACCTGGATTCTCGGCGTGCTGCTGGCCTGCAGCTTCGGCATCGTCAACGCGCTGTGGCTGGAAGCCACCCAGAGGCTCGACGAGGGCGATGCGGGTGACCGCTGAGGTCCGCCCCTGGCTGCGGCGCGGCGCCAGCCGCGCCGTTTCCCTGCTGCTGGCCGCGCCGCTGGCGCTGCTGCTGCTGATCCACCCGGCGGCGATGCTCGACGGCGACGGCCGCTACAGCCACGGCCTGCTGATGCTGGCGATGTGGGGCATCTCCAGCGCCTTCATCCACGGCGTCGGCTTCGACCCGTACAGCCGTGTGTGGCGCACCGTCTTCCATCCGCTGGGCGGCTGGCTGCTGCTCGGGCTGGGCTATCTGCTCCTCTGGCGGGCGCAGGGCTGAAGCGCCGGGCATTCAACGGCCGGCGCCGGGCGGCGCGCAGCTCCACAGCTCCAGCG
>DATCUN010000012.1:0-3834 GCA_036561825.1 Pseudomonas sp. | reverse complement strand
CCAACCAGGGACCGCTGCTCGGCCTGTTGATCACCGGCCCGCTGGGCTTTCTGCTAGGCGGCATCGGCGGCTTCTTCTACTGGCTGCGGCACCGCGACAAACCGCTGCCCTGAAACTCGCCCGGGCTGATCCGCAAGCGGTGAGGGATGCTGTGGACAATTTTTTATCCACAACTACTTTCTCAGCCGCATGGCCTGCCAGACAAAACGGCCTGTGGATAAGCGCCCCAAAACGTGTCCACAGACCCCCCATTGCCCGGCGATGATCAGTGGCCGTCCGCCGTGTTAGATTCCCACTGACGACCCACCCAGGAGTTCAGGATGAACACCGACCTCAGTTTCCGTCCGGTCCGCGACGACGACCTGCCCGCCATCTGCACCTTCGCCCGCACACCCGAGGAGCTGTATTTCCTCGCCCCGCGCGCCAGCTTCCCGCTCGACGTGGAGCAGCTGGCGACCAGCATCGCCCTGCGCAGCGACTCCAGTGTGGTCTACCGCGGCGAGCAGGTGCTGGCCTTCGCCAACATCTACAAGCGCGAGCAGGGTGCCTGCTACGTCGGCAACGTCGCGGTGTCGCCGCAGGCGCGCCGCCAGGGCGTGGCGCGCTTTCTGATGCAGCAGATGGCCCGCCTGGCCGCCGAGCGCTACGGGGCCAGCGAGCTGCGGGTGTCCTGTTTCAACCCCAACACCGCCGGCCTGCTGCTGTACGCCCGGCTCGGCTATACGCCGTTTGCCCTGGAGGAAAGGCTGGATAGCCGCCAGCAGCCCATCGTGCTGATCCACCTGCGCCTGCCGCTCGCGTCGGCCTGAGCGCACTCTGCCAACCGGCGCGCAGCCCGCGCCGGACCGGGCTGCTAGAGTGCCACCTCCGCCGTCGACAAACGGACTTGTCCATGCGCAATCTCATCCTGCTGCTCGCCCTGTGTGGCGGCGGCTATAAGGCCTGGGAGCACTTCTCCCGCGAGAGCAACGCCCCGCTGCACGCCGAGCCCTATCTGGCCGTCTACGGCCGCGACGCCTGCGGCTACACCCAGACCACCCTGCGCCAGCTCGATCAGGCCGGCATCCGCTACCAGTACCACTCGGTGGACAGCCCGGCGGTGGCCGAGCGCCTGCACCGGCGCATGCAGAATGCCGGTCTCGAGGTCAGGCGCTATCTGCTGCCGGTGGTCGACCTGAACAACCGGATCACGGTGCATCCGGACAACGGTGAGCTGGTGGCGCAGGCGCGCCAGCTGCTGCGCTGAGCGGGACACCCATGCTGCCCAAGGATCCGCTGGCCCGCCTCCTGTTCAAGCTGGGCCTGCTGCCGCTCGCCTGGTTCGCCTTCCTGTTCTGGTTCGAGAACTTCGCCATCTGGGGAAGTCGGGCCAGCAGCGACGCCCCCGCAGGCGGCACGACCGCCCACCTGATGAGCCTGATCCACGAAAGCGGCAACCCGGGCTATGCGCCCTATGGCCTGCACGTGTTCCTCGCCCCGGCGTGGCTGCCACTGCCGCAGCGCTTCGGCGAGCTGGCCTTTGCCGGCTACTGCAAGGGCAGCGCGGAAATCGCCTGGCAGGCGGCCGACCGGCTGGTCATCCGCTGCGAGGCCCGCAAGATCGTGACCCCGCCGAGCAGCCGGCGCGGTATCCGCGTCGAGCTCGACAGCCGGCCCCGATCATCCCCCCTCCACCCACAAGGCAACGGAAGCGCCAGATGAGCAAACTGTTCCGCAACACCCTCTACCTGCAGCTGCAGTCGGACAAGCTGCGGGCACTGCATGTGGAGTCCGGCCGGGCATTCGCGGAGGCGCCGGTACTGGCCTGGCGCAGCGAGAAGGGCAGGGTGATCCCGCTGGCGGCCGGCAACGCGGCGCAGGTCCTGCGTGGGCGCCCAGGGGTGACGGTGGTCAACGGCTTCCAGCATCCGCGCAGCCTGCTGGCGGACTTCAGCGTGGCGGAGCGGACCCTGCAGCTGCTGTTCAAGACCTTCATACCGGCGACGCTGTTCCAGGCCGCCCCGACCGTGATCCTCCATCCGCTGGAGCACCTCGAGGGCGGCCTGACCCAGGTCGAGATCCGCGGCCTGGCCGAACTGCTGCTCGGCGCCGGGGCACGGCGGGCATTCATCTGGAGCGGGGCGGAGTTGAGCCGGACGGCGCTGGAGAGCCTGCAGTTCCCGGCCGAAGGTGGCACATTGCACTATCCCGAACCCAGCTGAAACCAGTGCCGAGCGGCAAGGATGGAGCGCATGACCGACGAGCAGTACCGCCACGAATCCCTCAGCGTGCTACGCGAGATCCGCGATGGCCAGCACGAGATCCTCGCCCAGCTCGCTGCGCAGCGGGCGCTGGCGGAACAGCAGCTCACGCGCTCGCGGGAGAAGGTGGACGAGTCCATCGCCCTGCAGAAACTGGCCCTGCAGCGCCAGCGCACGATCACCCTGATCGCGGTGCCGGGCATCCTCGCCTGCATCGCGGCGATCGCCTATCTGCTGCTGCGCTACTTCTAGCCATGCTGTTCCACGTGGAACACTCCTTCCCCAGAAACAGCAAAGCCCGGCATCGCCGGGCTTGGTGGTCTTGCTCTGGTGGAGCGCTCAGCTCAGCGGCCGAGCTTGCTCGCCGGCGTGCCGCCGATGCCCCAGTGGCTCTTCGGCAGCTCGGTGATCAGTACGCGCACGCGGTCGAGCGGGGAATCGAGGGTGCGCGCCAGCGCCTCGCTGACCTCGCGGATCATCGCTTCCTTCTGCTCGTCGCTGCGGCCTTCCATGATCTGGACATGGGCAATCGGCATGACAAACCTCCTCGCAAAGAAGGCCCCGGCCAGCGGCCGGGGCAGGTGACTCAGACGAAGCGGGCGGAGACGCTGCCCAGGCCCTGGTAGCGCACGGTGACGTTGTCGCCCGGCTCCACCGCCACGGCGGCGGTGATGCCGCCGGTCATGATGAAGGTGCCGGCCGGGATGTGCTCGCCGCGCTCGGCCAGCAGGTTGGCCAGCATGGCCACGCTGGACAGCGGATGGCCGAGCACCGCGGCGCCGGCGCCGACTTCCACCACTTCGCCGTTCTTCTCCATCACCACGCCGAGGGTACGCAGGTCGACGTCCTCGAGGTTGGCCATCTGGCCGCCGGTGATGTAGCGGGTCGAAGAGGCGTTGTCGGCCACCACGCTGATCAGGTCGAACTTGAAGTTCTCGTAGCGCGAGTCGATCACTTCCACGGTCGGGATCACGTAGTCGACCGCGGCGATCACGTCGCCGATGTGGCAGCCCGGACCGCGCAGCGGCGCCTTGGTGACCACGGAGATTTCCGCCTCGATCTTCGGGTGGACCAGCTTGGAGCAGTCGATCACGCCGCCGTCCGGCACGCTGAAGTAGTCGGAGAGGAAGCCGTAGATCGGCGTCTCCACGCCCATCTGCGCCATCTTCGCCCAGGAGGTCAGACCCATCTTCAAGCCGACGGTCTTGTTGCCGCGGGCTTCCTTGCGGCGACGGATTTCCCACTGGATGTCGTAGGCGTCGGCGAAGGTCATCTCCGGGTAGTCGTTGGTGATCTTCGGAATGTCGTGGACATTCAGCTCGGCGCCTTCGACGTGCTCGGCCAGGGCCAGCACCTGTTCGCGGGTCAGGGTACGGTTCATGCAGTCACCTTCAGGTTCTGACGGGCCTTGGCCATATCGAGGGCCAGGTCTTCGATCATGTCTTCCTGGCCGCCGACGGTACCGCGGCGGCCAAGCTCTACGAGGATGTCACGGGCCGGCACGCCGTACTTCTTCTCGGCGCGCTGGGCGAACAGCAGGAACGAGCTGTACACGCCGGCGTAGCCCAGGGTCAGGGCATCGCGGTCGACGCGG
>DATCUN010000011.1:0-3795 GCA_036561825.1 Pseudomonas sp. | reverse complement strand
CGGGAAGCTGGGTGTGCCGCTGAGCTGGCGCAGGGCACTGGCGGCGCACAGGCGCCCGGCAAGGTATTCGCTCTGGCGCTTGCGGGCGGCGCTGGCGATGCCGGGCGGCGGCGTCAGCTGGCTGCGGGCGAAGTCGTCGGCGGCGAGCTGTGCAGGGTCGAAACGGCAGCTGTGCAGGGTCAGGCCGGGCAGCACCTGTGGCAGCGGCCAGTCGGCTTCGGGGACGCTGCAGCAGGCGGGCAGGGAGGGTTTCGGGGCGGACATGCGGTGAGTATGGCGCAGCCGCGCGGCCGGGTCAGTAGATGACCTTGTCGCGCAGCTTCTCGGCGGCCTGCTGCAGGGCGAGGATGACCCGTTCCTTGTCGTAGTTCTGGATGCTGTTGGTATCCAGGTACATGGAGAAGCCCTGCAGTTCGTGCTCCAGGTAGCTGGCGGAGGCGCCGAGGTCGCGGCGGAAGTCGACCACCTGGTAGATCTGCACCGGCCGGGAGAAGCCCTTGACGCTGATCTGGCCCTTGTCGCGGCACATGATCACGTCCTTGATCATCGAGTAGGTCTCGTGGGAGATGAGGATCTCGCCGGACTCGGAGGCGCTTTCCAGGCGGCTGGCGAGGTTCACCTCGCGGCCGATGATGGTGTAGTCCA
The DNA here is from genome assembly GCA_036561825.1 of Pseudomonas sp. Classification (GTDB taxonomy): domain Bacteria; phylum Pseudomonadota; class Gammaproteobacteria; order Pseudomonadales; family Pseudomonadaceae; genus Geopseudomonas. The sequence continues at coordinate 3,150 of DATCUN010000011.1, read as the reverse complement.
TGCGCGTGTCGGCGCCGAAGTTGCCCACGGTGCAGTAGCCGGTGTTGATGCCCATGCGGATTTCCAGCGGCTTGGTGATGCCCTGGCTGCGCCACTGCTGGCGCAGCACCTTCATGTGCTTGCGCATGGCGATGGCCATGGACACGGCCGCTACGGCATCCTTCTTGGCGCCCTGGGTGGTGGGGTCGCCGAAGAAGATCATCACCGCATCGCCGATGAACTTGTCGATGGTGCCGCCGTATTTCAGGGCGATCTTCGACATCTCGTTGAGGTAGGTGTTGAGCACGTCGGTCAGCGCCTCGGCTTCCAGCTCCTCGGACAGCTCGGTGAAGCCCTTGATGTCGGAGAAGAACACGGTGAGCTTCTTGCGCTGGGTTTCCAGGCGCACGCTCTTCTTGCCGCTGAAGATCGACTCCCACACCTGCGGCGACAGGTACTTGGCCAGGCTGCTGGCCAGGCGTGCGGCCTTTTCCTGCTCCTTCTTGACCTCCTCGCGGGCCAGGGCCAGGCGGATGGCCTGCTCGTGGACGAGGAAGGCGGCGATGCACAGATAAAGCAGGGTGAACAGGATGCTGACCGCCGAAACCAGCGGCGGGGTGTTCAGCTTGAGCGCGGGGCTGACCACCAGGAAGCTGAGCACGGCACCGCACAGGGCGCCGAGGGTGACTATGGTCAGCGAGCGCAGGCCGCCAATGATCAGGGCGCTGAAGCCCAGGGTCAGGGCGAACATCAGGCTGGGCACCAGCGAATAGCCGAGCAGGGTCATGCCGGCGCCGGCGTGCAGGGCGTCGATCACCATCAGGGCCAGGTCGGTCTGCTGCGGGTGGCTGTGCTTGAAGCGCTGGCTCAGACGCTGGGCCAGGTGCGGGTAGAGCAGGGTGTAGGGCACCAGCCAGAGGATGTCGTAGCCGAAGTGCTGGCTGTAGGTGCCGGCAGCGATGCTGGCGGCGGCGGCCAGATAGGCCAGCACGCGCGATTGGTATTCGCGCCGGCGAGGGTCCGGCAGTTGTTTTGCCGAACGCGCGAAGAGTGAGAGTTTCATCTGGCCGAGGACTTCCCTGACAGGTGCCCGCACCTCTAGTTCGGGTGCTGCAGGCTGGACGGGCCACTGGCGAGCCGTGGCCGACGGCGGATCTTAGCCGAGCCGCCGGCCGGGCGCAAAGTACCCGCGCCAGCTGCGACATGCTGTCACTGGTGGCCTAGTGCCGCCAGAAGGCGGGGGTCAGCACGACCAGGATGGTGATGATTTCCAGGCGGCCGAGCAGCATGCCGACCGACAGCAGCCACTTGGCGCTGTCCGGCAGGCTGGCGAAGTTGCCGGCCGGGCCGATGATCGGGCCGAGGCCGGGGCCGACGTTGCATACCGCGGTGGCGGCGCCGGTCAGCGCGGTGATCCAGTCCAGGCCGATCAGGGCGAGGCCCAGGGCGATTACGCCGATGGTGATGGTAAAGAAGAAGGAGAAGGTGATCAGCGAGCGGACGATGTCGTCGTCGATCGGGTGGTTGTTGTACTGCTGCTTGATCACCGAGCGCGGGTGGATCATCTGCTGCAGGTTGGCCTTGAGCATCACGAAGGCCACCTGGAAGCGGAAGATCTTCAGGCCGCCGGCGGTGGAGCCGGAGCACCCGCCGACGAAGGTCAGGTAGAAGAACAGCAGGATCGAGAAGCCGCCCCACAGGGTGTAGTCGCCGAGGGCGAAGCCGGTGGTGGTGACCACCGAGACCACGTTGACGGTGACGATGCGCAAGGCGTCCAGCCAGGAGTGCTCGGAGTGGAACCACAGCCAGGTGCCGAACCCCAGACAGGTGATCAGCAGGAAGCCGAGGAAGCCGCGCACCTGCTGGTCGCGAAACAGCGCCTTGCGATGGCCGCGCAGGAAGGCGACGTACAGGGTGAAGGGCAGGCTGCCGAGCAGCATGAACACCACGGCGACCCAGTGCACCGCCGGCTGGGGCCAGTGCGCCAGCGAGGAATCGGAGGTGGAGAAGCCGCCGGTGGAGATCGCGGCCATGGCGTGGTTGATCGCCTCGAACGGGGTCATCCCGGCCCACCAGAAGGCGAGGAAGCCGAGCAGGGTGAAGGCGACGTAGATGACGAGGATGTACTTGGCCACCATGTGCGAGCGGGGCATGACCTTTTGCGACCAGTCCGAGGACTCGGTCTGGAACAGGCGCATGCCACCGACGCGCAGCAGCGGCAGCACCGCCACGGCCATACCGATGAAGCCGATGCCGCCGAGCCAGTGCAGCATCGAGCGCCAGATCAGCAGGGCCGGCGAGGCGTGGTCGAGCCCGGTGAGGATGGTCGAGCCGGTGGTGGTGATCCCCGACATGGTCTCGAAGAAGGCGTCGGTGTAGCCGATGTGCTGGATGAACACCATCGGCAGGGCGGCGAAACCGCAGACCACCACCCAGCTGGAGGTGGTCAGCATGTACATGTCGCGCGGGCGCAGCTGCGCGTGCTTGGGCTGGCCGGGGAGGACCATGGCCAGGCCGCAACCGGCGGTGATCAGCGCCGGCCAGAGAAAGTCGGAGAGACCTTCCGGGTTGTCCATGCTCAGCAGGGTGATGATCGGGATGATCATGCTGAGCGCGAGGGTGATCAGGAAGATGCCCAGGATGAAGGCAATCATGCGCAGGGTCGGCAGGGCCATGGTGGTGCGCGCTCAGGCTTGAAAGGGCCGCATTCTGCGCGTCGGCGCAGGTGCTGTAAACGGCGGGAAAAAATTCTGCCGGACGGCCTTTCCAGCGCGATTGGCCACTCGCTAGAATCCGCGGCTCCCGCCGGCAGTCGCCGGTTTCCGCGGTATTGCACCGATGTCCGACAATAATCCCTGCCTTGCGTGCGGCGCCTGCTGCGCGCACTTTCGTGTGTCCTTCTACTGGGGCGAATGCCAGTCTGCCGGCGGCATCGTCCCGGATGAACTGGTCGAGCAGATCACTCCCTACCATGCGGCCATGCGCGGCACCACCAGCAAGCCGGCGCGCTGCGTCAGCCTGCTGGGTGATGTTGGCTGCGGGGTGCGTTGCACCATGTACGAGCAGCGCTCCTCCCCCTGCCGCGAGTTCGAGGCCTCCTGGGAGCACGGCGAGCACAACCCGCGCTGCGACGCCGCTCGCGCCGCCCACGGCCTGCCGCCGCTGACCCCG
>DATCUN010000010.1:0-6072 GCA_036561825.1 Pseudomonas sp. | reverse complement strand
CGCGGGCGTCGTCGTCGAGGCCGTCGAGGCTGACGCCGAGGTCTGCGCCGAAGCGCTGCCAGAAGGCGGCAGGCAGGCGCTCGGGCTCGGCGGCCGGCCTGGACGGCGGCGCGGGCCTGGGCATCACCAGTTCCGGTACCGGCAGGTTTTCCTCGTCGATCTGCGCGTAGTCGCGCTGCTGCGCCTGGGCCCGCGGCGGCTGGAGGATCGCGCTCAGCTCGTCGACCTCGGCATAGCCGCGCTCCTGCTGCTCCAGCGCGGTCAGCGGGTCGAGATCGAGGAAGGCATCGTCGGGAATGATGCTGCCGGCCGGCAGCGGGCGGCCGATATCGCCGGCGAACAGCGCCGGATCGCGGACCAGCCGCGCGCGGATCTCGAAGTCGCCCAGGCAGTAGACGCTGTCGTGCTCGATGCGCTGCGGCTGCCCCCGGGTCAGGCTGGCGCCGCTGTCCTTGAGCTGGATGCCGTTGCTGCTGGTGTCGGTGAGGTAGAAGGCGTCGTCGCGGTAGCTCACCTCGGCATGGTGGCCGGAGAGGATGCGTTTGCGATCGGGGATCACCCAGTCGCAATCCTCGGCGCGGCCGATGATGCCGCCGGCCTGGGTGAAGGTCTTGCTGGTCAGCAGCCCGGGGCCGAACTGCTGGGCAGCGACCATTTCGAAAACCAGTTCCATGGTTGTTGTCCTCCCTGGCGGTCAGTTGCCGCGGTTTTCCACGTGCGGATCGCCCAGTGGGCGGTAGTCGTCGTCGCTGAACTTGTAGTTGCCGCTGCAGCCGGCCAGGCACAGGGCCAGGGCGAGCAGGGCGGCGGGGTAGAGGCGGGGCATGCAGGTGTTCCTTTCCATGGGCAATTGATCGATTCAGGCGGCGCTGGCGTCGTCGTCGCTATCCGGCAGGTCGAAGCCGCGGATCGCGAAGAAGTTTTCGCCGCTCAGCGACCTGGCCGTGCGCTGCGCCGTGCTAAGCACCAGCTTGTCGTGCATGAAGCAGGCGAACAGCGCGCGGACTGCCGGATCGAGTCGGGCAGGCTGGGTCGCGAACCACTCGGCGAGCAGGGTTTGCTGCATCTGAAAATGTTCCAGGCTGCCCCCGGCTGTGCGCAGGCCATAGATCTGGTGGCGATTGCGCAGCGAGCGCGCCTCCGCATCGACTTCTTCCAGCCAGCCATGGTGCTGCTGCAGGACCGTGCGCTCCTCGTCGATCGCCCGGGTTCGCTGCAGGCGCTGCTTTCGTTGCGTGTCGCTCTCGTGAGGAATTCCGAGCAGGCCGCTGATCCCGCCACCGGAAAAACGGGTGGCATGCAGGCGATCCTCTTCCTCATCCAGAGTCCTCAGCGAGGTCTGGTAGTCGCGCCAGAGTCCGGCCAGCCAGCGGATATACAGGCGCATGTGGGCGGTGAAGCCTTCTCGGCCAGGCCGGGCATGACCGCTGCTGCGCAGGTAGCGCTCGGCCAAGGTGGCAGCGCTACGGTCGTGCACCCTGTCGTTGAAGACGAAAAGCTCGGCTGTCACCACGTCCACCTCGAACAATTGCTCCAGAAGTGGGAAGGGCACTCCGGCCTGGCAGGCGGCCCGATACATCCGGTGCAGGCTGGCGAGGGCCAGCTCGGCGCTGGGCTTCTGTTCGCCCGGGGCTAGGCCGCCGCCGATGTCCTCGCTCACCCCGGGCATCAACTGCTCGCGCCAGTCACGCTGCAAGCGGCCCAGCAGGCGGGCGCGCCGGTAGAAGCGACGTTCGTGGGCGGCGATCAGGTGCAGTACCGTCTGCACCTCCTTGGGTACCAGTCCGCCATCGTCCAGATCGTTCCTGAACGGCAGGAAGTGCTCGAGAATCGGGTTGCTGGCCGCGCTGCGGTCGACACCGTCGAAGAGGCCGGCGAACACCAGCTGCAGTTCGGCGCCCGGCGTGTCTTCCTCGAGCAACGCGTGCAGGAAGGCGCGCGCCAGGGTGGCACCGAAGTCGAAGCCGAATACCGAGACCCTGATCCAGCGCAGTGGGATGTCGCTGGCGCTTTTGACTTCATTGAGGTCTTTGCGAAAACGTGCCAGGGCCCCTTCGAGGCGGGTGTCGGCGCCGGTCTTCATCAGCGTGCCGGTGATGGAGCCGTCGCGCAGCGGCGCCCAGCCTTCTAGCGCACTGCCAATAGCCGCGCCCTTGAGTACCTTGAGGCCTTTCTGCGGCTTGTCGACCAGCTCGTCCAGGTCGCGGCCGAGCCGCTCCCACCAGTTGCGCCCGTCGAGGGTGTCCTTGGCGCCTTCGATGGCCTCGTCGGTGACGAGGTCTTTGGGGAGATCGCCGAGGGACGCCGAGGCTGTCCGGGCGGCGCCGTTGGCGATGGTGCTGCCGTCGGCGTTGTAGTCCGCGCCCAGACCGCTGAAATAGGCCTTTCGGTAGGCATTGAAGGTGTCATCGCTTTCCGGGCGCGGGTGGGCAAGGAAAAGCCGACCGATATTGCTGATCCGGTTTTTCGCCCGGTCCTTTTCTAGGTCGCGGGCGAAACCGTCGAAGAAGAACCCCACATGCAGGGTGCGGCCACAAAGGGCGACAGTGCTTTTGCCGGTCATCGATCCGCTCCGTGCCGCAATGGCCTGAGCCTTGTCCAGTGTGCAGGCTTTCATGGTGCCTCCTTGCCCAGCAGGGCGTTGATTTCGCCTTTCAGTGGACTGGTGTGGCTGTCGCTCCAGGCAAGTCGTACCTGATCCCTTGGCAGGAAATGCACATGCAGGGTGTCGTCCGTGCGCTTGCGGGGCGGATTGGGGATGCGCAGCTCGCGCTGCTCCTCCTTGACCCCCCGGCGAAACTGCTTGCCGGTCATGCTCTTGATCCAGACAACCTCGAGCACCTCGCCGTCGATGGCCCAACAGCAGGTCATCCCGCCATTGCCGCCCCAGTTTCCATTGACCGTGTAATCGGCGATCGGCCGGTCGGTATGGTTGTGGCCATACAGCGCCGCACCCTGCGGAGTGAGGTACTGCCAGAGCAGGGGGGCGCCGAGCAGCCCCAGCCAGGCCAGGGCCAGCAGCAGGAAGCGCAGCGCTTTGGGCAGTTGCAGCCAGCGCCGGGTCAGGACGGCTGGGGACAGCTGCGCCAGAGCCCCGGCGTTGCGGTCAACACGGGATTTCATTGGCTCTCCTTGCTCTGACGGGGTTCCCTGAGTCCTTCGTATGGCGAGTCATGGTCCGGGCTCCAGGCCAGGCGTACCTGATCACCGGGGAAGAAGTGCACGTGCAGGTAATGATCCGTGCGCTTGCGGGGCGGATTGGGGATGCGCAGCTCGCGCTGCTCCTCCTTTAGGCCCTGGCGCACCTGCGCGCCGGTTCGGTCCTTGATCCAGGCAACCTTAAGCACGTTGCCGTCGATGGCCCAACAGCAGGTCACCCCGCCATTACCTCCCCAGTTGCCATTCACCCAGTAACTGAAGATCGGTCGGTCGGTATGGTTATGGCCATACAGCGCTGCGCCCTGCGGGGTGAGGTACTGCCAGAGCAGGGGCGTGCCGATCAGGCCCAGTGAGCACAGGGCTAGCAGCAGGAAGCGCCATGCCTTGGGGATTTCTCGCCAGCGCTTGCTGGCGTTGTTCGCAAGATTTTTCATGAGAGGTCGTTTTCCTGAACGGTTTCCAGCGCACGAGCCAGCTCGTAGTTCTCCTCCCGCACCAGTTGCATGGCTGCCGGCCAGTGAGGCGCTTTGCTGGGAGCCTGCCCGTCGAGCAGATACAGAGCGGCAAACAGGTTGTGGTCGTCGGGGTGATCCAGTCCGCTTGCGCGGGCCTCGGCCAACGCCTGTTCCACTTGTGCAAGCCGTTCGCCATGGCAGGTGATGGTGAAGGCTTCCGGTGCGGCGCGCTCAAGCTCCGTCAGTAGCGCCAAGGCTTGCTGGTCTATCGCCAGAGCCTCCGTCAGCGGAGCATCCAGGATGATCGGTACGTATTCGGGCGAGGTGCCCAGTCCGCCACCTGTATGGGAATGCAGGCGGCCACCCTTGTCTTCCACCGACCACTCGCTGATCGGGGCGAACAGCCAGGCATGCCAGGCGCAGTCCCGGCGCTGGTGCAGCACCGCGAGCACATGGGGCGCATAAATGCGCAGCAGAAAGGTCATGCCGTCTTGATCCTGGGCGATCAGGGCATCGCTGAGGTGACGTGCCAGATCAGCCAGGGACAGAGGGCTGGAAATCCAGCCCTGTACCGAGTGCCGGCCTAGATCGTGGCGCAGGGTCGCCAGTGCACTTTCCGGTTGCTCGCCCAGTGCCACCAGCCACGGACCTTCGTCGCGCAGATGGGCGAACTCCGGCTGGCTCATCAGTGGCATGCGTGGCAGGTGGTGGCCTTGCCAGTAGCGTCGTCCTTCCTCGGTGATGGAGGGTTGTTCAACGATGGCATAGTGACTTGGCGTCATTGCGTGACCCGGCTCCCATGCAGTTTCATCGCTCTTGCCGTGAGCGACCTGGTTCATGCCTGCTCTCCGGTCAGCAGGGCGTGCTGTTCACGCAGGGCCTTGCGCCAGCATTCGAGGCATATTCCTCTGGGAGCCTGCAGGCGCGGGCGCTGTCGAAGGGGCTGGGGGCTTGCCTGCTGCAGCAGCTCTCCGGCGTCGTCCCGGGCTGCCGCGCCCGGCAGCACTGGCGACCTGATGGCGATCCCCGAGCCCTGGTCCGGGCTGCCACCCGAGTTGATCTTGATGGTCGCGCCGCTCAAGCTGACGCCGCTCGGATCGAGGTTGAGCCAGCTGCCGCCGCCCTTGGCGGTGAACTCCAAGCCGGCGTCGATCACCAGCTTTTCGCCGGCGTAGTAATGGATCTCGCTGCCGGCTTCGACGAACCGGCCCTGGCCGATCTTCACGTGCTGGCTGGCGCCGACCGTCAGGTGATCGCTGGCGCGTACTTCGCTCCTGCGCTCGCCGTGGGTGGTGCGGTGTTCCTCGGCCTTGAACTCGCTGTAAGCGTTGGCCTCGACGCTGTCGTGGCGCTGCTGGCCGACGCGGAGCTTCTGGTCGTGCTCGATGTTCTGGTCCCAGTCGCGCTGGGCATGGATATAGATCTGCTCCTGGCCCTGGCGGTCCTCGATGCGCAGCTCGTTGTAGCCGCCACCGCCCGGGGAGCTGAGGGTCTTAAACAGGCTGCGGGTCTTGTTCGCCGGCAGGTCGTAGGGGACGACGTGTTCCTTGTGGTACAGGCAGCCGGTGACCAGCGGCTGGTCGGGGGCGCCTTCGAGGAAGCTGACCAGCACTTCCATACCCACCCGCGGAATGGCGATGCCGCCGTAGCGGTCGCCGGCCCAGCTGCTGGAGACCCGCAGCCAGCAGCTGGTAGTGTCGTCGGCCTGGCCCTCGCGGTCCCAGTGGAACTGCACCTTGACCCGCCCGTATTGGTCGCAGTGGATCTCCTCGCCGGCCGGGCCGGTGACCACGGCGCTCTGGCTGCCGAGGAGGCGCGGCTTGGGATGGGCCCGCGGCGGGCGGAAGGGCACGTCCCAGGGCGTGGCGGTGAAGCGGTTGCGGTAGCCCTGCTGGAAGCCGTCGCTCGCAGTCACCTCACTGGTGACCGACTCCTCCAGCACCTGCGGCTGCTTGCCTTCGTGGTGGACTTCGCCGAGCAGCCACAGCTGGTTCCACTCGCGGCGCGGATGCTCGCCCAGCTCGAGGAAGTGCCCGCTGCGCAAGGTCGGCTGGTCGCTGTCGCCCTCGGCCAGCTGGTAGTCGGCGCGGTGGCGCTCGAGGGCGCGGCGGGCCAGGTGCTTGCCGCGCGAGCGTTCAGTGTAGCGCCCGGGGTAGTCGTAGTCCTCCAGGTCCGGTTCGAACTCGCTGGCGAAGGTGCTCTCCAGCTGCAGGCGCGGCTGCGCGAAGTCGTAGTCGCGGCGGCTGACCCGGCTGGTGCGGGTTTCCAGGCGCACGGCGAAGCGCTTGACCACCGGCTCGACGGCCACCAGGCCGCTGTCCTGCACATAGGCGCTGGGCCGTCCCAGCCTTGGAAACACCGTCTGGTCGTCGCCGAACACCAACACATGGTCGTCCGTGCTGTGCTGGAAGTGGTAGTGGAGTCCCTCTTCCTCGCACAGGCGCTGGATGAAGTGCAG
>DATCUN010000009.1:0-12820 GCA_036561825.1 Pseudomonas sp. | reverse complement strand
CGCGTGCCATCGGTGGGCGCGGCGGGGCGGCGCAGTTGATGAACACCGGAATCAGCGGCGGCGCCTTGCCGGCATCGAACAGGATCTCCAGCAGCTGCGTGAAGCCGTGGTCCACCGTCATGCGCTGCGAGAGGGCCACGTCCACGCCGTCGGCATGCACCGCCTCGACCAGCCGCTGTGCCAGCTCGCCGGCCACCGGCAGCGGACCGGTGGCGGTCTTCCAGTCGCCGACCGACTCGGCCGCCGCGCCGATGCAGAAGCTCGGCATCAGCTGATAGAAAAAGCCGTTGAAATGGTCCGGCGCGAATTCGATCACCAGGTCGGGCGCGAAGGCCTGTACCCAGGCACGAGCTTCGGCCAGGCACGCGTCGACTTCGGCGGCGATGCCCGGCCCCGGATCGAGGTAATCCTTCAGCGGCGTGTGGGACGCGAACAGCGCGGCCAGCGGCATGGCACGCTAGCCCCGGCCGCCGAGAAAGCCGATGTGCAGGTCATTGAAGCGCGGCGCGTCCTCGAACTGCGGCCAGTGGCCGCAGCGCTCCATCACTTCAAGCCGGGCGTTCGGGATCAGGTCGGCAATGCGCTGGCCGACGCTCACCGCGGCGGTCGGGTCCTTGTCCGTCCACAGCACCAGCGTGGGCGCCTTGATGGCTGCCCAGTCGGCGTCGGTCAGGTTGTTGCGGCGGCGGATGTCCGGCTCCTGCAGGCACAGGATGTGCGGCATGGCGGCGCGCATGGCCGGCTGCGCGTAGATGGCCTGGCGGCAGGCGACCAGATCGTCGGTGACGACCGCCGGGTCGGCCATCAGCCACTCCAGGCGCGCCTTGATGGTCTCCCAGCTCGGGTTTTCCACCGCCGCCGTGCTGAGCGTTTTTATTCGCTCCATCACGCCCAGGTCCAGCGTGGCGCCGCCGGTGGTGTTCAGCACCAGCCGGTCCACCCGGTCCGGGTATTCGAGTGCGAAGCGCGCCCCGACCCAGCCGCCCAGCGACTCGCCGGACAGATGCACGCGGTCGAAGCCCAATGTGTCGAGCACCGCACGCAGGTGCCGCACGTAGACGCTGATCTCGTACGGCGCAAGCGGCTTGTCGCTCCAGCCGTGGCCGACCAGGTCGATGGCGTAGGTGTCGAAGTGCTCGCCGTGGGCGATCAGGTTTCGCGTGTAGGCCTCGGCGTGGCCGCCGGTGCCGTGGATCAGGATCAACGGCGGCATGCCGCGCTCGCCGGCATGCAGGTAGCGGGTGCGGATGCCGCCGGCGGCCAGATACCCCTGGCTGAAGCTGCCGGCGCGAAGATCCGCCCAGAAACTGTGGTGCGTGCTCATAGCGTGCTCATGAAGCGGTCGAGGTGGTCCAGATAGTACGACTTGCGCCCGTACTCCCTTTGAATGCCGGCCAGCAGCGCGCCGTACTCGCCGGCGTAGTTCATTTCGTACAGCTCGTGGCGGGCGCCGAACTCGCTGCCGCAGATGTCCCAGGCCAGGCGCAGCAGCTGCGCCTTGTCGCGGCCACCGATACCGGCGCCGCGCAGCGCCCGTTCCAGGTCCGCGCCGATCGGCGAATCGAACTCGTGCATGGAGTTTGGCAGCTGCACCAGCCCGCCGCCGGCCACCTTGCGGATCATCTGCACCGCGCGCGGGTAGACCACCGGGCCCAGCGCGCGCCCGCACTGCAGGGCGAAAAGGTCCGGATACAACACGCCGTTTTCGGGGTCCAGCGTGGCCTGGAGCTCGGCCGAGCGGGTGGTGTTGCGGATGGCTTCGAGGTTCATCACCGCCTCGCCCAGCATCTCGATCACGTCCTTGCGCGTGTCGATGCCGCTGGCCTGCGCCACCCGCAGCAGCACCGCGTACACGAAGCCGAGCTTGGTTTCCAGGCGCACGTTGGTCTGGTGGGCGGTCAGCTCGCGCATGCGCGTGTCGCGGTACATGCGGTTCAGCAACCCAATGTCCTCGTGCAGGAACACCCGCTCCCAGGGCACCAACACGTTGTCGAACACCACCGTGGCGTCCATTTCGTCGAACTGCGCGGACAACGGGTAGTCCTTGCGCCGGCCGGGGTGCGCGAACGACGGCCGGCAGATCGTTTTCAGGCCCGGCGTGTTCATCGGCACCGCAAACACGTTGGCGTACGGCTCCTCACCCGGCTGAAAGGTCGGCGGGAAGGGCCACACCAGCAGCTCGTCCGCGTACGGCGCGGCGGTGGCGATGCGCTTGGCGCCGTGCACCAGCAGGCCGTCTTTGGTGCGCTCCTTCACGTGCAGGGTGATGGTGGGGTCGGTCTGCTGGTGGCGCAGCTTGCCCTTGTCCAGCTGCGGGTCCAGCAGCGCGTGGGTCAGGAACAGATCGTTGCTGGCCACGTGCCGGTAGTAGGCCACCACCGCATCCGCACGTTCTTCGGAGAACTCGGCAAAGAAGCTGCGCTTGGCGGCCAGCGAGGCCATCATCACGTTCAGGAAATCCGGGCTGCGGCCCATCATGCCGCAGGTGGCCTCGGCCCAGATGCGGTAGGCCTCGCGCTTCAGGCGCAGCTGCTCGGGCGTGCGCGGAATCTGGAACGGCCGGGCGATGCGCTCGCCAAACTCCGGGCAATCCACGGACAGGATGTCGCGGTGCTGCGGGTCGTGCTGCATGTCGTACAGCGTGGCCAGTGACTTGACTGACGCCGCGAATGGCTCGAACGAGGCCACATCGCGCACGCGCTCGCCGTCGTACCAGACCTCGCGGTCGTCCTTCAGGCCCGCCAGGAACTGCGCGCCGGTTCGAATGCTCATCGTCTGACTACCTCGTTCGATCAGCGCTGCGAGGCATCGCGCCACAGGTCGCCGGTGAATTCCTGTCGCAGCGTCGGCTGGAAGCGTTCCAGCTCGATGCCGAGCCTGGGCAGCACTTTCTCCACCAGCAGATCGTTGCTCTTGAGCAGGGCATCGATCGGCATCGGGCCGACCGAAATCCACGGCACGATCAGGTTGGTGTTCAGGGTCTTGAGCATGCGTTCGAGCAGGCGGGTGACGGTGTCCACCGAGCCGCACAGCGAATAGCCGCGCTCGCGCACGGTGGCGGCGGTGTTGGCGATCTCGCCCTGCTCGCCCGGATTGCGCAGCGCCTCGTTGAAGCCGAACCAGTGGTGCCAGCGCGGCCACACGTAGCCGAGGCCGTTTTCCATCAGGGCGACGGCTTCCTGGTCCGTGTCGGCGATCAGGATTTCGCGAAAGTGCCCCAGGCCGCGGCCCCATTCGAGCTGGCGCCCGGCCTCCTGCGCGGCGCCCTGAAAGGCGTCGATACAGCCGCGCACAAGCTCGTCGATGGGCGTGAACAGGATCGGGATGACCTCGTTTCTGGCCGCCCATTGCAGGGTGGCCGTGCTCATCGTGAACGGGATGTAGCTCTCGATCGTGGCCGGGTCCTGCAACGTCATCGGCGCGATGCCGACCTTCTCGAGCATGCCGTCGGCGCCGACCATGCCCGGCGCCATGTCCAGCGTGGCCGGGTGATTCCAGGGGATGCCCGGCGGCGGCAACTGCCAGTGCTGGCCCTGGTGCCGGAACAGCGGCTCGCGCCAGGCGCGACGGATGATGTCGTAGTGCTCGGCGAACAGCTCGCGGTTGGTGCGGTCGTGTTCCTGGTATTTCGGGTCGTTGGCGGCGGTCGACCAGGCATTGAATTTCTGCCCGATGGTGGCCACGTGGCGGGCCTGATATCCGCGCGCGAAGCCGGCCATCATGCGGCCTTCCGAGAAGTGATCCAGCATGGCCAGGTCCTCGGCCATCAACAGCGGATTGCGCGCCGGCAGCACGTTGCCCATCTGGCCGATGCGCAGCTTGCGCGTGAGCCCCGCCGCCCAGGCGCCCAGCAGGATCGGGTTGTTGGAAAGCTCCAGCCCCTCCAGGTGAAAGTGGTGCTCCGAGAAGGCGACGAAGTCGAAGCCGATGTCGTCCAGTTGGCGGATCAGCCGCGCGCTGTCGCGCAGCGTGTTCTGGTAGAAATTCGGGTTCTGGCCGGCGAAGCCTTGCTCGTACTGCGCAATCGTGGCCCCGGCGCTGGGCAGCAGAAAGGCGCCCAGCCTGATCTTGTCGGTCATCCTGCATCCTCCTCACGGGCCGCCAGCCGAACGTTGGCAAGGCCGAAAATAACGAACATTCGTTTCGTTAGAATACTAATATGTTAGTTGAAGGTTCAAGCCACGCCGCCCGCCGCGGCAAGGCGCCACGCGCCGGCCACGCCTACCAGCACCTGAAGGCGCGCATCCTGGAAGGCGACCTTGGTCCCGGCGACCGGCTGTCCGTGCTGGCACTGGCGCAGGCACTTGCGTGCAGTCGGGTGCCGGTCATGGAGGCCCTCAAGCGCCTGCAGGCCGAGGGTTTGATCGACATCGTGCCGCAGGTCGGCTGCCAGGTGGCGGCGCCCACGGCCGGCAACGTGGAGGATTTCTTCGCCGCCTTTGCCGCGGTGGAAGGCACGGTTGCCCAGCTGGCGGCGCAGCGGCGTAGCGAGGCCGACTTGATCGCGTTCGGCCAGACCCTGGCGCGCATCGACCAGGCATTGCAGAACGCCGGTGGCCCGCAGGATCGCGACCCCGTCTACCGGCGCCTGAATCGCGATTTTCACAGCGCCATCCACGCCATGGCGTGTGCCCCGGCTGCGAGCGAAATCGCCGCCGCGCTTTGGGATCGCAGCGATTTCCTGATCAAGGTGGCGTTCGGCTCCCTCTACTTCTCGCCGTGCGTCCGTGCCGCGCACGCCGCCGTGTGCGCGGCCATCACTACCGGCGACGCTGCCGCCGCCCAGGCGGCGATGACGCAGCATCTGGAGCAGGTCGGTGCCGCGGTGGCGGCGCGGCTGCGCGAGATGGACTCGGGGCGATGACGCTTTGCCCTGCAGCAGGCGCAAGCCGCCCACAGATTGTACAAATCCTGTCATTTGCACGGCAAGCTGCTTTTCGAGGCGCGCAGAATTCTCAGTGCTTTCCGGGTGACCGCCGGTGAAATCAAGGGACGCTCACGCGTCGATCTACCCGACCTTCAGGCAGAAGGTCGAGACAAGGGTTTGCTCATGGACGTCAATGCCGGTTCGGCGCGCGAGTTGCGCTCGAAGCTCGCCCAGCGTGGCTATCGGCTCAATCCCCCGTCAGGTCCGGTAAATACCTGTGACGGTTTCGCCCCCGGCCCAGGGCGTCGGTACCGTCGAAAGTACCGACGAAATATCGGCTATCAATGGACGCGAGCGGACAGTAGCGGCCTACGCATAGGCCGGAAAGCTCGGTTTTACGCGGGTTTTCGGCGCTATGCGGCGCTATGCGAACGGAGGCGTGGAGGCTAGGGCCGGAATCGAACCGACGTACGCGGCTTTGCAGGCCGCTGCATGACCACTCTGCCACCTAGCCGGGGCCGGAAACGACTGGCCGCGCACGGGGCGCGGCCAGGAAAAGACATGGAGCGGGAAATCAGACATTTACTAGGCGCGTAAGTCGTTGTTTCCCGAACACTTTCTTCGCCGAGGTGACCAGCGAAGACCTAGATTGTAGCCTAGTTTTTGGCCCCCGCCAACAAGATCGTCCAAAGAGTTCCACTGGCGTCCATAGACCCGCACTCAGCACGCCGGACCCACACTCGTCACAACGTCGTCAGCGACGGTCTCGAACTGGCCGCCTGTGCCCCTGCTCTCGGTGCCCGCACCGCTACCGCGATGACGTCCAGGCCGACCCTCTCGGTGCTGGCTCAGTTCGGATGCCAGCTACGAGCCGCATGCACCGCGCATTGCGTAGCTCGTCCGCGCAAATCATGCAGGAAGAACGCGCACCCTAGTCGTGGCGCGTCAGCGCGCGATTCTTTGTCGCTATATCAGGATGCTGGGCAAGCATGACAGGCTGGGGGTTCACCGCGTCCTTGTGGACGTCGGGCAGCGATTGCGAGCCCTTCGCGCCTCGTGAAACCGCTGGCATATCAGGCCATACCCAAACGGTTTTGCGAAGATCGCCGCTACTTATGACGCTGCTACTGTGCGCGTCGCTTTCGAGTCTGCCAGCGGCAGGCCCGACCATCTTGCGACTCACTGAATTCTTGCACATCGAGCACACGACGGCTACCTGCAACACAAGCCGGTGAGAAGTACTCAGGCCCCATGACGAAGCGGACCTCGGGACCCGCTTCATGCACAGACAACACGCCAACCTTCCGGCTGGCGCCAAAGGAGTCGGCCATGTAGTTCTCCTGGAAGGAGATGGGAGCATGAACAACAATGCACCAACATCAAAGGTGTTCTACCGCCCGATCGAAGCCTCCATACGCTGGACCGGGCTGCTGCGATTCGAGCAAATCATCCTGGCCTCGATTTCGTCGCCAAGGAACCTGCCACTGTCGTTGGACTGCCCGCGTTGGGGCGAACTGAGGCTGTACACCGAACGCATCTACGACGGCATCCTCAATGGAGAACTGCCCTTCGGGCAGAACGGCATCACGACACGCGATACCGCACTGATCGACGCCCCTGATCTGACGGTGCGCCACGTCGATCTGAAGCGCTGGATGCAGCAGCACTATCCCGAGCAGCGACCCGGCTTTCTCTTCTCCCGCAGCGAGCGCATCGCCCATCCATTCATCTCGTTGGAGACCGGCCAAGCCATGCTGATTGAACGGCTCGCTCTTAAATCTGCCTTGGAACAGTGCAAGCGCCAACTGCACGAACTGCAAGACAAGCACGACGCGCTGCTCAAGCAGTCCACGGTGATTCCTGCATGCGCGCAGTGCCCAATCAGCGATCGGGCCGAGGCCACCTACCTGCACATCATCGGCACGATGCTGGAACTGATGCTCGGCCAATCCCCATCGGGCACACCGTACTCCAGCTTCAACAGCCAGGAAGCCATCGCTACCGCGATGATCGCGCATCACGGCGAACTCATGGGCATTACCGATCGCACACTGCAAGCCAAGTTTGCACAGGCCCGCCGCAAGCTGCGATCCGCCGTCTCCTGATATTTGCAAGCCCGTATCTGCGGTCGCGGAAACCGCATTTGCGGTGGTCTGGGACAGAAGCCGACATTTGAATAGGTGTCACGCCAACAAACGCCACTGAGCGTTCAGGAGTGACCGCCATGTCGCAAGCACCTGTACTGCCGCCCAACGAGCGCCGCATCCTGCGCCTGGAAGAAGTCGAAGCGAAGTCCGGCTTCAAGCGCGCCCACCTCTACAACCTGATGCGCGCCGGCAAGTTCCCCAAGGCGCTGCGCCTGGGCGTGCGCGCCGTTGGCTGGGATTCCATCGAGATCGATGAGTGGATCGCCGAGCGCGTCAACAGCCGGGCCTGACCCGTTCTCCCGCGGACTTTCCATCCTCACACGGAGAACGCCATGCAGGTCGTATCCATCATTTCAACGAAGGGCGGCGTGGGCAAGACCACCACGGCCGCCAACCTGGGCGGACTCGCGGCGGATGCGGGGCTGCGCGTGCTGCTGCTCGACCTCGACGTGCAGCCCACCTTGTCGTCCTACTACGAGCTGGGCCATCGCGCGCCTGGCGGCATCTATGAATTGCTGGCCTTCAACGAGCGCGACCTCGGCCAGCTCGTGTCCCGCACGATCATCACAGGCCTGGACCTGGTGCTCTCCAACGATCACCGGGGCGAGCTGAACACCTTGCTGCTGCACGCGCCGGACGGACGCCTGCGGCTACGGCACCTGCTGCCCGTGCTTGCACCTCTCTACGACCTGGTGCTGATCGATACCCAGGGCGCGCGCTCGGTGACGCTGGAGATGGCGGTGCTCGCCTCCGATCTCGCGCTGTCGCCCGTGACCCCGGAAATCCTCGCCGCCCGCGAGCTGCGGCGCGGCACCATGCAGTTGCTGCAGGACATCGCGCCGTACCGACACCTGGGCATCGAACCGCCGCCACTGCACCTGCTCATCAACCGCGTCCATCCGGTGTCCGCGAACGCCCGGCTGATCCAGCAGGCCCTGCGCGACCTGTTCCAGGACCACGCCGGCATCCGCGTGCTGGCCACCGACGTGCCGGCCATCGAAGCCTATCCGCGCGCCGCGACGCGCGGCCTGCCGGTGCATCGGGTCGAGTACCGCCAGCCACCGGGCAGAGTCGCCGCCGCCGCGCTCGACACGATGCGCGGCCTCGCTGGCGAACTGTTCCCGCAATGGCAGCACCGATTTGCCACGGTGTCCGGCCGCCCGCCATTCCCTCTTGATACCGGGAGGTCCCATGGCGAACGCACATGAACTGGCCCGAGGCCACAAGCGGCTGCGCGCCCTGATCGAGTTCGCCGTCGGCGAGGGCTGGCACGTCAAGCGCACGCCAGGCGGCCACCTCAAATTCACCAAGGCCGGCTGCGCCGCCATCTACACCAGTTCGACGGCCAGCGACCACCGGGCGGCGCTCAACGCCCGCGCGCAGATTCGCCGCGCCGAGCGCGAGGCCCAGTCTCCAGCGCAGGGAGGCCGCCATGGCTGAGATGACCTCCCAGCAGATGGCCGGCAAGCTGCTCGCGGCCGGGTTCGAGCGCAGCGGCCCGTCCACCCCGGCCTTGAGCGACCCGATCGCCGACACGCCCATGGTCGTGACCCTGGACCAGTTGCGCCCCTACGACCACGACCCCAGGAAGAAGCGCAATCCGGCCTACGAGGACATCAAGGCATCCATCCGCGAGCGCGGCCTGGACGCGGCGCCAGCGATCACCCGGCGCCCGGGCGAGGACCACTACATCATCCGCAACGGCGGCAACACACGTCTGGCGATCCTGCGCGAACTGTGGTCGGAGACCAAGGACGAGCAGTTCTTCCGCATATCGTGCCTATTCCGGCCGTGGCCCAGCCGCGGCGAAGTCGTGATGCTGACCGGCCACCTGGCCGAGAACGAATTGCGCGGGGGGCTCACGTTCATCGAGCGCGCCCTCGGCGTCGAGAAGGCGCGTGAGTTCTACGAGCAGGAAAATGGCACCGCCCTGAGCCAGTCCGAGCTGGCCCGCCGCCTCGCCGCCGATGGCTTCCCGGTCCAGCAGTCCCATATCAGCCGAATGAACGACGCGGTGCGCTACCTCCTGCCGGCGATCCCGACCGTGCTCTACGGCGGGCTCGGCCGCCACCAGGTCGAACGCCTGTCGGTCATGCGCAAGGCCTGCATGCTCGCGTGGGAGCGCTACGCCAAGGGCCGCACGCTGGTGCAGGACTTCGACGACTTCTTTCAGGAGGTGCTGTCGCAGTTCGACACGCAGGCTGACGAGTTCACCCCCCAGCGTGTGCAGGATGAGCTGATCGGCCAGATGTCCGAACTGCTCGGCATCGACTACGACGTATTGGCGCTTGACCTCACCGAATCCGAAAGCCGCCATCGCGCTCTGGTCAGCGATCCGACCCCACCATCGGCACCGCCCGCGCTGCCTGAGCCTGGAGCCTTGGCACGCCCGTCCGTCGCACCAACCCCATCGGCCCCGACGCCGGCGGCCACGCCTGGGGCGCGCGACCGCGAGGGCGGCTCGAAGACGGACGACTCACCCGCAGGAAGCCCCGTGGCTGCTCCTGGTGATTTGCTGCAGGGGCACATCGTTTCGCCTGCACCGACGACGGAGCGGCTGCAATCCATTCAGCGGATGGTCGCCGACGAGTTGGGGGACGCGCTGCCCGATTTCTCGGCCAATGTCTTGCAGTCCATTCCCGTCCAGGCGGGCGGTCTCTACCCGATTTCCGACGTCTGGCACATCGACGCGGGCCTGGACACGCCCGATCGCCTGCGCATCCACATCGCGCAGTTCGCACGTGAGATCACGGGCGAGGCCGGCCTCGATCAGTGCATCGAGGACCGCGCGGACGGTGTTGGCTTCGCATGCCATGCCAGCGCGCAGCCCCCATCACCGCAGGGCCGCGCCGTGCTGGCATTGCTGGCGAGCCTGTCAGGCCAGAGCTTCACCGATGCCGATCTGGACGGCGGGCAGCTTGCCGCCGAGCTGGCGGCGCTGCTGCACGGCCATGGCGATGCGCCCCGGCGCTTGAGCGACACCGCGCTGGTCAAACTGTTCCGATTGCTGCGCCTGGCCCGGCGCCTGCTGGACCTGGAATCCGGCACCGCAGGCCCTGGGGCGTGAAGGAAGGAGACCAGCATGTCTGCCTCGCACCCGCTCAACCAAGCCGTCATCGCCCAGGCGCTCTACGACCTGCGCAACGGCCAACTGCGCCGCTGCAAGGCGATGGGTTTCAGTGAGGCAGAGCTGGATGCGCTCAAGCATCCCGCCATGGTGAGCGTGCTGGCCAACGCCAATGTCTCGTGGTGTTCCGTGTCCGTGAACCGCGAGGTGCTCCGGCGTCTGCTCTCGCAGGCGCAGGACGTGGAGAAGGAAATCGCGACCGTCGATCGCATGTTGCGCCTGGGGGCCAGCACGGAAATGGTCAGCCGCTTCTATGGCCTGACCCATCAGGAAGTCGCCCTGCGCCGTGAGGTGCTGGGCCTGCCCAAGCGCAAGGGGCGTCACCCTGTCCTGGACGAGAAACAGGACGTCGAACTGTGGCGGCGCTGGAAAGCCATCACCAGCAGCAGGAATGTGGACCTGGAGGACGAGACCTCGATTCTCGACGCGGCCATGGACCTCGCCGGAGGCATGGATTTGCCGCTGTCGGTGGTCTGGGCCGCGATCAAGTCGTGGGTCGATCAGGGATTGGGTTGAGCCATGGCCGTGGACGACACTGCACCACGCCATGGCCCCGTCGCACTCGCTGACCTGTTCGATGCGGCGCTGAAAGACCTTGCGCCCACGCCCACCCCCACGCGCATGCCTATACCTGCGCCATCACCTGCGACACCGGCCGCGTCCGGCGATGCGTTCCTCTTCAGCGGCAACCGGCATGAGACCGTGCCGCGGCGGTTGTTCCTCGACCGTCGCCTGACGCCGCTGGAGCGCAACGCCTGGCAGGTATTCCGGCTGATGCAGGGCGACGATGGCGTGACCGCCTTCCCGACGTATGAGCAGCTTCGGCCCTGGCTGGCCTCGATGCCCTGCGCTGGGCTGGCATCGCACGAAACCGTGGCGCGGGCGCTGACGCTGCTGCGCCTGACCCGTTGGCTGAGCCTGGTGCGGCGACGGCGCGACGCCAAGACCGGCCGCATCCTCGGCAACCTCTATGTCCTGCACGACGAGCCGCTGACGCCCTTTGAAGCGATGCAGCTCGACCCGGACTACCTGCAGCTCGTCAGCCAGGCGCTCGGCCACTCGGCCAAAGCCGTGCAGATCGTGGGCCTGCACACCCTCAAGGAAATCGGCGAAGACCCGATGCTGGCCGGGCGCACCCTGCCGTCAAGGCTGCAAGTCCTGGCCGAACGCCTCGCCAACCAGGGCATCACGGCGACCGAAAGTTATCCACAAGATGATGCCACTCACAATTCCGAAGAAGGGGAATCGAGCCTTCTTCGGAATCCTGATGACCCCACTTCGGATTCCGAAGCAGGCCCGAAACCCGCGCCAGACGGCTCTCTTCGGAATCCGAAGCAGGCCCGTACAGTACGTAGTAGTCGTATGAATGAAGTACGTACTACCGCGCAGGCGCAGGCACAGGCGCGCGCGCTGGGCGACCTGCAATGGCCCAAACGCTTCGCGGAACTGAAGGCAGAGCAGCAGGCAGGTGCGCGGGTGGCATTGCAGCAGGTCGATGCCGCGCTGAGGCAGGCCGTGCTGGACGAATGGGCCACGCGATGCAGCAGCCACGGCATCCGCAATCCTGCGGGGTATCTGTTCGGCATCATCCAGCGGGCCATCCATGGCGAGTTCAACGCCTGGGCCAAGAAAGACGCGCCATCGGCACACGCTCCGCCGAACGAGCGGCTACCAGCAGCACCGCCACCATCCCAGCCGCAGGGCAAGCCGGTGCCGCCAGAAGTCGCCAGGCAGCACATCGAGCGGCTGCGCAACCTGCTCGCCAGCAAGTGAGCGGGCCTGCAAGGCGGTGAAGTGGATGCCAGTGGCTTCCAGTAGAGCTATCCCCAGGGGATAGTTCCACTGACGGCTACACGTCGAACCGCTGCACGCCAAGCCCCGATCGCCTGCGGCGGGATCGGCCTTGTCCGCGCTTGACCCGGGCGCGCAGCGTTCCTTGGCGCTCCATGGAACTATCCCCAGGGGATAGTTCCACTGACAGCTACGACGTCGAACCGCTGCACGCCAAGCCCCGATCACCTGCCGTGGGATCGGCCCTGTCCACGCTGATCCAGGCGTGCAGCGTTCCTTGGCGCTCCATGGCGCTATCCCCAGGGGATAGCTCGCGCCGCATGCACCCGCTGCGCCGTGAACCGGGGACTGGCGGGTTTCGGTTTGTTGACTGACTGCCTTCCGCCACCTGCCGAAGCTGTCCGCTCTTTTCCAACAACGAGCGGACACCATGGCAACGACCAACGAACCCCTGCAACTGAATCTCGGCTCCTTGCGCAGCGCGATGTCGCTGACGCTGCACACGCACCACGCCTCGCGCATTTGGCACGGCCGCGCCGCCGCCGAGGGACGACCGGGGATCGTCGGCCTGAACGGCTACATCGCCCAGATGAACAAGATGCGGCGCGGCTCGGAGCAGGACGACCCGTACAGCGACTTCTGGATGCTGCGCATCGAGGACAAGCTCGAACAGACGAAGGCCACGCTGCAATCGCTGCGCGAGCAGGTGGACCAGGCCCTGGCGAGCGTGCCGCCGGCACTCACCCTGGGCGAGAACCTCAACGTGCAGCCCGTCAAGCTGCCGCTGTTCGTCAATGCGCAGTTGGGCTTTGCCGCGGTGTATCTGCTGGCCGACTACGACGACATCGCCCGCAAGCTGATCCTCGCGCACCACACCGCACTCATCGA
>DATCUN010000008.1:0-10164 GCA_036561825.1 Pseudomonas sp. | reverse complement strand
CAGCCAGGCCAAGGCCGAGTCGGCCAACCGCCTCAAGTCCGAATTCCTGGCCTCGATGTCGCACGAACTGCGCACGCCGCTCAACGGCATCATCGGCTACGCCGAATACCTGCAGGAAACCGCCGGCGACCCCAGCAGCCGCGAGTTCGCCGGCATCATCCACAAGAGCAGTCGGCACCTGCTGGAACTGGTCAACGACATCCTCGACCAGGCCAGCATCGAAGCCGGCAAGATGCAGCTGCACCTCGCCGAGGAAGACCTGTCCGCCCTGGTCCGGGATGCCATCGACATGCAGTGGGCCTTCGCCGAGAGCAAGGGCCTGACCCTGGCGGCCCGACTGCAAGCCGACCTGCCGACCACCCTGCGCTGCGACCGCACGCGCCTGCTGCAGGTACTCAGCAACCTGCTGCACAATGCACTCAAGTTTACCGACGCCGGTCATGTGTCCCTGCTGGTGTCGCAGGCCGATGGCTACCTGTGCCTCGCGGTCGAGGACTCCGGCCCCGGGATCGCCCTGGACCAGCAGGAAGTGATCTTCGAGCGCTTCCGCCAGATCGACACCTTCGTTACCCGCCAGCACGCCGGCACCGGCCTCGGGCTGGCCCTCTCACGCGAGCTGGTGGCCATCATGGGCGGCAGCATCACCCTGCATTCCGCACCGGGCCGGGGCAGTACCTTCGAGGTACGCCTGCCGCTGCATCCCCTGGAGAACCGATGAAAGTCCTGCTGGTCGACGACACCGCCTTCAACCGCACCCTGCCCCGGGTCCTGCTGCAGCGCTATGGCTGCAGCGTGGTCGAGTGCGACAACGGCACGGATGCCCTGCGGATGGCCAGCAGCGAGCAATTCGACTGTGTCCTGCTCGACATCATGATGCCGGGCATGTCCGGCACCGAGGTATGCCAGCGCCTGCGCAGCGACCCGGCCCTCGCCGGGCTGCGCATCATTGCCTACACCGCCCACGCCCTGCCGGCGGAAATCCAGGAAATCATGGCCGCCGGCTTCGACGACATCCTGGTCAAGCCGATCGACATCCGGACCTTGCTGGCCAAGGTGGGCATCGATCCGGACTGATTGACGCCGCTGACGGGCCAAGGGGATCGGCTGGCGCTCCCGTGGGGTGACAGCCGGCAAGCGGAGCAGCGGCTTTGCTCGCCTCCCCCGCTCGGCTGGCGCAGGTGAAGCCGCGCGGAACAAGCACCGGAGTCTAGAACTCGAGCTGCGCGCTGAAGTACAGCTGCCGGCGGTCGTCGTAGAGGTTTTCCCGCCAGGTCAGGGGTTCGTCGTCCAGCCGCTGTTGCAGCACGCCGGCCAGTTCGAGTTCGGTCGCGCCCAGGCGGAGACGTTTGGCCAGCCGCAGGTCGAGCCGTTCGAAACGGCGTTCGTTGAGCAGGTCGGCGCCGTAGTAGAACAGGCTGCTCGACCAGCCGCGTCCCCAGTCACGCATCCAGCCGCCGGAACCGCTGTAGCGGGCAGTCAGGCGGCGATCAATCTTGGCCGTGGCGGCGAAATCGACGTAGGCATAGGTCAGACGCAGGCGGTCGGCACTGTCGATTTGCCAGTCGATCTCGGTTTCCGCGCCGCGGAACCACATCTGGTTGTCGTTGCTCGGCCGGAATTCGGTGATGTCCAGTGGTTCACTGATCATCTGGTGGATTTCTTCGTGGAACACCCTGATGTCGATGCGCAGACCGAAGTCGAACTGACCGTTGTAGCCGATCTCCCGCGAACGCATGATTTCCTGGTCGAGATTCTTCGGCCCGTTGGCGTAGGCGTAGTAGTAGGCCGAGTCGCGGCCCGCGGCGTCTCCGGAGAGGTTTTCCATGCGGTAACGCCACTGCACCCGGTCCTCGAACATGTCCGGTGAGCGCACCGCCTCCGAGTAGACGAAACGCAGGCCGTGGCGCGGGGTGATCAGATAGTTGAGGGCCACGCGCGGCGTCAGTGAGTCGCCACTGAACTTGTCCTGTTCGTACATCGCGCCGCCCTGCAGGACGATGTGCTCGTTGAGGTACCACTCCAGATGACCGAACAGCCGCCAGATATCGTTGCTGAGGCGGCCGTCGAAGTAGGTTTCCGAGCTGCTAATGTCACGACGGTAGCTGGCGCCGCTGAGCAGACGCAGGTTGTCCGTGAGGCTCAGCGTATCCTGGACCTCCAGGTCGAAGCGGGTTTCGTCGATGTTGTTGTTGATATCGCCGCACACGGGAGCGCGGAGTGCGGCGCCGTCTGGCCCGGTGTAGTTGTCGCGGATGACTCTGGCCAGAGCCCGCTCCTGCCCCTTGAGCAAGGTCTCAACGGCATCGCCTCGGCCTTTTCTGAGCAGGCGTGCCAGCGTATCCACGCTGTCCGGGTTCAGGGCGAACAGCTGGCTCACCTCGGGGGTGAAGGACAGGGCGAGGTCGCAGGCCCGCCACTCCTGGCGGCGTTCCCAGCGCTGGGCACTGGCCTGCACCTGCACGTTGTGGTCGGCGCTGGCGTCGAGGCTCCAGCGCACGGAGCCGGCATAATCGCGGGCTACCACATCCTTGTCGGTGTCACCGCGCGGGACCACGTTTCTGATCAGCGCCTCTTCATCGGAGTAATAGTTGCGCTGGTTGCTGCCTTCCTTGGCCGCCACTTGCCAGTCCAGGCTCTGCTCGTCGTTCAGGACATGGCTGGCGCTCAGCTGGAAGCGCGTGCTGCGCCGACTATCGCGGTATTTTTCGCCCTCATCGGTATGGTGGAAGCCATTGTCCTCCTGCCCGGAGAGCGACAAGCGAAAATCGCCGCTGCCGGCGTGGAAGCCTTCGCTGGCGTACCAGTCGTCAACGCCGCGCTCGCCGCGGGTGTACTTCAGGCGGGTGCCCTGGCTATCTGCTGGACGGCGGGTGGTGATGCTGATGACCCCGGCCAGGGCATTGGCGCCATAACTGACGGTGTTCGGCCCGCGAAACACCTCGATACGCTCGATGTCTTCGATGGCCAGGGGCAGGTCCGTCCAGTCCACGGTGGCCAGGCCAGGCCGGTACACCGAGCGGCCGTCGACCAGCACCTGCAGGCGGCGGGCCTCGCTGACGCGGCCGCCGTGATAGTTGACCGTGCTCAGGTTGCCCTTGGTGTAGCCGACCATCATCCCCGGCACCAGGCGCATCAGCTCGGGAATGTCGCGCGCGCCGGTGGCCTGGATCAGCGCACGATCGAGCACCGTGACGCTGCCTGGCACCGCCGCAGGGGATTGCTTGAGCCGGGTAGCAGTGAGCACCTCGGGCAGCTGTTCGCCGTCAAGAAACAGGTCGGCGGCCTGCCCGGCCGGGCTGGCGAGCAGGCAGGGCAACAAGGTAGGCAAGGCGAAACGGCGGGCAATGGACACTGGCAATCTTCGCGGGCAGGACAAAATGGCGGGATTCTAACCGAGCGCACCGCCGTAGTCTGTGACGAAAAAGCGTTCAGCCAAGACCATCGTTAACCGCTGGCCCCGGACAAGGTCAGGCTGTGTACAGCCGGCTGCTCATTCGGCGAGCAAATCCTGAGTTCACGAGGTTGTCGCGGGTCTCGCCCCAGGCGCTCGAGCTTCGAGGCCACCAGGAGGTCCGCAGTGAAACACGAGCAAGACACTGGTCATCTGCTGTTCGCCAGATTGAAATCATCCACACGGAAAATAGGGGTAACAACACACAGCAACGAGGTTGGCCTCCAATGTCTCGCGACGTTCGAAAGCTGCAGATCGTCAATCGTCTCGGCGGCGCACGTGCACTGATCACCTACATGGACAGCAACCGTGTGGAAACGGCGAAAACCCGCCCCGCCGAGAAGACCGAGGTGCTCGCCGACTTCCGCCCACATGGCTTCATCGTGCTGCTGGGGTACGATGAAGATCTCTGGCGGCACCCCGATACCGGCGCGCAATACCCTCACGCCCCGAACGCCTGGGCCTACTGCCCAGAGTGACGCCGCAGCTTAACGGCAGGGAAGACGGGCGCAGCCCAGCGGACAGCCGAGATCCCTCTCCAGTTGCAGCGTGGCATGGCTGATGCCGAAGTGCTCGTGCAACTCGTGGGCGATGCCCTGCAGGAAGCGGTCATCCTCGGGCAGCGGATTCATGGCCATGTGCGCGGTCAGCGCCACCTCGGCGGTACTCATCGCCCACACGTGCAGATCGTGCACGTCGCAGACGCCCGGCTGCTCCAGCAGGTACTGGCGCACCGCCGGCAGGTCGACGTGCTCCGGCACGCCGTCGA
Source organism: Pseudomonas sp. (assembly GCA_036561825.1). Lineage (GTDB taxonomy): Bacteria > Pseudomonadota > Gammaproteobacteria > Pseudomonadales > Pseudomonadaceae > Geopseudomonas. Next base: position 5,944 of record DATCUN010000008.1, on the reverse strand, counting down.
ACAGCAGGTGCAGCGACTGGCGGAACAGCGACCAGGTGCCGAGCACGATCACCACAGCGATCGCCAGACTGACCAGCGGATCGATCCAGCTCCAGCCCTGCCACAGATACAGCCCCCCGGCCAGCACCACACCAATCGACACCAGGGCGTCGGCCGCCATGTGCAGGAAGGCGCCACGCAGGTTGAGGTCGCTGCGGCTGCCGGAAAGGAACAGCGCGGCGGTGGCGGCGTTGACCAGCACGCCGATGCCGGCGACCACCATCACCGTCTCGCCGACGATCGCCACCGGCTGTTGCAGGCGCTGGATCGACTCCCAGCCCAGCGAGCCCATGGCCACCAGCAGGATCGAGGCATTGGTGAAGCTGGCGAGGATCGAGCCGCGCTGCCAGCCGTAGGTGTGGCGGTCATTGGGGCGCAGGCGGGTAGCCGCCAGGGCCGCCCAGGCTAGGATCAGCCCACCGACATCGCTGAGGTTGTGGCCGGCGTCGGCCAGCAGGGCCAGCGAGTTCACCTGCCAGCCATAGAAGGCCTCGACCAGCACGAAGCCGAGATTCAGCACGATGCCAATGGCGAAGGCGCGGTCGTAGCGCTGCGGCGCGTGTGCGTGAGAGTGGTGATCGTGATGATGTGCATGCGCCATGTGTTGCCTCCGCGCCAGCACGCCCGGCATGGGCGCGCCTGGCCAATTCCTTCGCTGCTTACTGTTCAGGATGCCTGAGCGATCGGGGCATGTCGCGGCAGGCCGATGGAAATCAGCGCGGCGAGCAGCACGAACGCGCTGGACACCCAAAGGCAGGCTTCGAGGCCCCAGGCCTGGTACACCCAGCCCGACAGCAGGGTGCCGATCAGCCGGCCCAGGGCGTTGGACATGTAGTAGAAGCCCACATCCAGCGACACCCCGTCTTCCTTGGCATAGCTGACGATCAGGTAGCTGTGCAGCGAGGAGTTGATGGCGAATAGCGCGCCAAACAGCAGCAGGCCGCCGATCAGCACCGTCTGCGCGGAAAGTTCAGTGCCCAAGCCAAGGGCGATGGCCGCCGGCAGTCCGGCCAGCAAAGCAGCCCAGACGAAGGCCGCGCGGCCATCCGGCAGCTTGCCACTGCGTTTGCCGGTGAAGTACGGCGCGAACGACTGCACGATGCCGTAGCCGATCACCCAGATGGCGAGAAAGCCGCCGACCTTCCAGAAGTCCCAGCCGAAGGTGCTGGCCAGGTACACCGGCAGCGCCACCACGAACCACACGTCGCGGGCGCCGAACAGGAACAGGCGCGCAGCGGAGAGGATGTTGATCGCCCGACTCTTCGACAGCAGGTCGCGGAACTTGGGTTTGCTCTTGGCCTTGCCCAGATCCTTCTTCAGGGTCACCAGACTGGCCAACCAGATCAGCGCCAGCACCGCGGCCATGGCCAGCACCGCGCCAGTGAAGCCAAGCCCGGTCAGCAGCGCACCGCCGAGGAAGAAGCCGACGCCCTTCAGCGCGTTCTTCGAGCCGGTGAGCAGCGCCACCCACTTGTACAGGGTGCCCTGCTGCCCATCCGCCACCAGCAACTTGATCGAGCTCTTGGCGCTCATCTTGTTGAGGTCCTTGGCGATGCCGGACAGCGCCTGAGCCGCCATCACCCAGGGCACGGTGAGCATGGCCGCCGGCACGGTGAGCATCAGCAGCGCCGCCACCTGCAGGCCCAGGCCGATGTTCATGGTGCGGTTGAGGCCCAGATGCGCACCCAGCCAGCCGCCGACCAGGTTGGTGACCACGCCGAAGATCTCGTAGAACAGGAACAGCGCGGCGATCTGCAGTGGGCTGTAGCCGAGCCCATGGAAATGCAGCACCACCAGCATGCGCAGGGCGCCGTCGGTGAGGGTGAAGGCCCAGTAGTTGCCGGTGACCAAGAGGTACTGGCGGATTTCGGGGGAGAGACGGGACAGGGCGTGCATAGCAAATCCGTGCGGCAGGGTGGTGTTCTGGAGCATTGATCGCGCCTACGCTCCCGCGTGGACAGGCCGCGAGGGAGCGCTGGATGCGCACGGCGCACCCAGCGGTCGGACCGTGCAAGTCGACGTAGGGTGCGCCGCGCGCACCGATCGCGGCGCCCTGGTGCGCAGGGCGCACCCTACGCAGTCGAGCGCGGTCGTTTTCAGCCAGGCAGACCGACCTTACGCGCCAGCTCGACGGTGCGGTTGGCGTAGCCCCACTCGTTGTCGTACCAGGCGTAGATCTTCACTTGGGTGCCGTTGACCACCAGGGTCGACAGCGCGTCGATGATCGACGAGCGCGGGTCGGTGCGGTAATCGATGGACACCAGCGGGCGCTCCTCGTAGCCGAGGATGCCCTTGAGCGGACCTTCGGCGGCGGCCTTGAGCAGGGCGTTCACTTCCTCGGCGGTGGTGGCACGCTCCACCTCGAACACGCAGTCGGTCAGCGAGGCGTTGGCCAGCGGCACGCGCACGGCATGCCCGTTCAGCTTGCCGCGCAGCTCGGGGAAGATCTCGGCGATGGCGGTGGCCGAGCCGGTGGTCGTCGGGATCAGGCTCATCAAGGAGGCACGCGCGCGACGCAGATCCTTGTGCGGCTGGTCGAGCAGGCTCTGGGTGTTGGTCAGGTCGTGGATGGTGGTGATCGAGCCATGGCGGATGCCCAGCGCCTCGTGGATCACCTTGACCACCGGGGCCAGGCAGTTGGTGGTGCAGGACGCCGCGGTGACGATGCGGTGCTTGGCCGGATCGAACAGCTGGTCGTTGACGCCCATGACGATGTTGAGCGCGCCCTCCTCCTTCACCGGCGCGCTGACCACCACGCGCTTGACGCCCTGGTCGAGGTAGGCCTGCAGCAGCGCGACCTTGGTCATCTTGCCGCTGGCCTCGATCACCAGGTCGCAGCCCGACCAGTCGGTGTCGGCGATGGCCCTGTTGTGGGTGACCTTGATGCGCTTGCCGTCGATGACGATGCAATCGCCGTCGCTGCCGGCTTCATGCTGCCAGCGGCCGTGCACCGAGTCGAAGTTGAGCAGGTGCGCGTGGGTCGCCGCGTCCGCGGCCGGGTCGTTGATCTGCACGAACTCCAGCTCCGGCCAGTCCCAGGCGGCGCGCAGGGCCAGACGTCCGATGCGGCCGAAGCCGTTGATGCCTACCTTGATGGTCATGGTCTTGTTCTCTCTTCCCGGTGAAGGTTTATGCGGCGTCGAACTGTTCGATCCAGGCGAGGTGCGCCGGATGCTGGATGGCCTTGGGCCGCAGTGCCTGCACCAGGGCGACGGCCTCGGCGCGCGACAGGCCGCGGTCGATGAGTATGCGCGCGGCGATCAGCCCGGTGCGCCCTGAGCCGCCCTTGCAGTGGATGGCGATGCTGCGCCCCTCGTCAAGCAGCACGCGGATGCGTTCGCGCGCCTGCGCCCAGGCGCTGGCGAAGTCGTCCAGCGGCACTTGCTCGTCGGCCACCGGCAGGTGGAACCATTCCAGGTTGCGCGCGGCGCACAGCGCCGGCAGTTCGGCAGCCTGGTTCTGCTCCAGCTCGCTGGCCGGCATCAGGGTGATCAGCGCCTCGGCGCCGGCCGCCTTGAGGGTGTCCAGCGCCGAGGCGATGCTGGTGTCCTTGCTGCCGGGGCACGGAGTGAAGATCAGGCGACCGGAGCAGCCGGGCACGCCGAGGATGTCGTAGGGATGTTGCACGATGCGGATTCCTTCGGATTGCAAATCAAATGGCGCGCTGGTTGACGCGGCGGGACAGCTCTTCGGCTGACTCCTTGCGTTCGGAGTAGCGGTCGACCAGGTAGTCGGCGCGGCCGCGCAGCAGCAGGGTGAACTTGACCAGTTCCTCCATCACATCGACCACCCGGTCGTAGTAGGAAGATGGCTTCATGCGGCCCTCCTCGTCGAATTCGAGGAAGGCCTTGGCCACCGAGGACTGGTTGGGGATGGTGAACATGCGCATCCAGCGGCCGAGCACGCGCATCTGGTTGACCGCATTGAACGACTGCGATCCGCCACAGACCTGCATCAGCGCCAGGGTCTTGCCCTGGCTGGGACGGATCGCCCCCATCGTCAGCGGGATCCAGTCGATCTGTGCCTTGAACACCGCGCTCATCGCGCCGTGGCGCTCCGGCGAGCACCACACCTGGCCTTCCGACCACAGCACCAGCTCGCGCAGCTCCTGGACCTTGGGATGGCTTTCCGGGGCATCGTCCGGCAACGGCAGACCGGACGGATCGAAGATGCGCGTCTCGGCGCCGAAGCGCTCGAGCAGGCGGGCGGCCTCCTGCACCAGCAGGCGGCTGTAGGAGCGCTCGCGATTGGAACCGTAGAGCAGCAGGATGCGCGGCTTGTGTTCCGGCTGCGCCGGTAGGCCGAGCTTGCCCAGGTCAGGCAGGTCGAGCAGGTCGGGATCGATGTTGGGCAGGTCGTCGTACATGGCGTCCATCCAGGGCAAACGGGTTACAGGCTGGCGATGCGGGCCAGCTCGGCTTTCAGGGCATCGGCATCCAGCTGATCGAGGGGCAAGGCGAGAAAGGCCTGAGTTCGGGCGGTGATCCGTGCAACTGTGGCATCGAAGGCCACCGCGATTTCGCTATCCGAACCTTCAACCTCGGAGGGATCCGCCAATCCCCAGTGCGCCTTGAGCGCCGGGCCGAAAAACACCGGACAGGCTTCTCCGGCCGCCTTGTCGCAGACGGTGATAACCAGATCGGGCTGCAGGTCGGCATGGGTCTCGCTGGGCTTGCTGGCCAGGCCTTCGCCAGGCACTCCTGCTCTCGCTAAAGCTTCAAGCGTGAGCGGATGCACGAAGCCCTTCGGCTGGCTGCCGGCACTGAAGGCCCGCAGGCCGGCCGGGGCCAGATGGTTGAACAGCGCTTCGCAGAGGATGCTGCGGCAGCTGTTGGCCGTGCACAGGAACAGAACCTTCATCGCTTTCCTCACCGATCAGCCGCAGGCGCCGACGCGCTCGGGGCGGTTGCGCATGCCTTCCAGGCGCTGCACCTCGGGGCTCAGCCAGTTCTTGTTGGCGGCCAGGATGGTCTTCAGCATGTCGTGCACCCAGTCCGGCAGGTGCGGGTGCAGGCGGTAGTACACCCACTGGCCCTGGCGGCGATCCTCCAGCACGCCGGAGCTGCGCAGCAGTGCCAGATGGCGGGAGATCTTCGGCTGGCTTTCCTCCAGCGCCGCGGTCAGCTCGCAGACGCACAGCTCGCCCTCGCGGGCGATCAGCAGGGTCATCCGCGCCCGGGTCTCGTCAGCCAGGCATTTGAAAACCGTGGTGGGGGTCAGGTGCTCGACCATGGCAGTCCTCAATGTTTGTTCTTCACTAGCACGAACATCTTGAAGCGCTCGTGGATCTCGTGAATGGCGTAGCGTCAGGTTTGTCGCTGGACCCGGGTATTGCGACCCATGATGGGCCCACCATTGAATATGATTTTTCGAATATATTGCTTGTCGCATATCAAGTAAAGCGAGGTGGCGTGTCGAGAACCCAAGGCAAGATCTCGGAGCGTCGCTGAATGACCGCCACCGAGCGTTCCTGCAGCGGCGAAATCCGCCTCCTGCGGGGGCTTATGGACGCCTGTCTGCATCGGAGGGCAATTGCTCAAACCTTCCGCAAGGCCAAGGAAGCGCACAACTGGCGAGGCTCAGGCCGAAAACAAGTCCGCATATTCAGCCATCCGAATATCAGGGCCGGAACGACATGAAGCCCTGAGCGCAGCAATGCCGCCCTACCCAGAGCCCCCGCTCCTACCGTGACGGTTACTGCGCCAGCTTACTGGCTCAAGCCGTCAGCCACTGCTGCACTTCGGCCACCGTGGGGATGCGCCCACTGCTGACCACTTTTTCATTGATCACCAGCGCCGGCGTGGACAGCAGGTCATAGGCCATGATCTCCATCATGTCGGTCACCTTGATGAATTCAGGTTGCAGATTGGCCTTGCTGGCGGCTTCGCGCGCCACGGCTTCGAGC
>DATCUN010000007.1:0-2462 GCA_036561825.1 Pseudomonas sp. | reverse complement strand
CTCCTCAGATATACAGACGTTCGGTGTTGTGGAAGCCGCGGCCGTTTTCCGGACGCGAGGTGCGGCACAGCACGCTGATGCCGTCGCTGTCGACGCGGTGCCAGGTGAGCTGCACCGGCTTGGGCGAGTAGACCGGGTTGGGGTCCTGCGGGTGCTGCAGGGCGGTGAGCACCACCAGGCAGTCCATCGGCGCGTACAGCTCGACGTAGTCGCCGGCGCGCGAGTTGCCGCTTTCGAACTGGAAGCCACCGCCTTCGTCGACCGTGACCTTGCTGAACAGGTTGAGGGTCATCAGCAGGTCCTGCAGGTTGAGGTTCCACTTGCCCATCTCGACCAGCAGGTTGTCCACGCCGTTGCGGTAGAAGCCGTTGCGCAGCTCCTGGTAGCGGCCGGCGCCGTATTTTTCGCGCACTTCCTCGGCATTCAGCACGCCGCCGAAGCTGTCGTGCCAGCCGCAGGTGTCGGCGGTGATCGCGGCGAGCACGCGGCCCATGTCCGAGTACAGGCAGTGGCCGGCGGTGAGCTTGGCGGTGTGCTGGCACTTGAGGGTGTCCGGCAGGTTGAGGCGCTCGCTTTTCTCGGCAGCGTTGAGCAGCAGCAGGCTGACGTTGGCGCCGCCCTCGAGGTCGGTGATGCGCAGCAGCTGGCCGCGCTTGAGCACGAAGGAGGTGTGCCCGCCGCCGGGGACGAGTTCCTCGTACAGGGTCGGGCGCAGGGTCAGGGATGCGGTCATGGGGTTACTCCTTGGAGCGCGGATGGCAGTCCGCCTATATGCGCGGGCAGGGCGTCGACGGCGGCGCGCGCGGCGCGGCGGTCGCTGTTCAGGGGGATGTCGTAGGTCACCCGCGCGCCGTAGGCGTTGGGCGCGTGCGGGTCGACGCGCACCTTGTCGAACACCAGCAGGCGCGTGCCGAGGCTGAAGCCTTCGGAGAGGTCGTGGGTGACCATGAATACGGTCAGGTTGGTCTCGCGCCACAGCTCCAGCAGCAGGGCGTGCATGTCCTTGCGGATGCCGGGATCGAGGGCGCCGAACGGTTCGTCGAGCAGCAGCACGCGCGGCTTCATCACCAGCGCCTGGGCGATGGCCAGGCGCTGCTGCATGCCGCCGGAGAGCTGGGTGGCGTACTTGTCCAGCGCATGGCCGAGGCCGACTTTCCTGAGCATCTCGGCGGCCTGCTCGCGGGCCTCGCGCTTGGCGCTGCCGAACAGGCGGCCGAGCAGCTTCGAGCGCGGCAGTTCCAGGCCGAGGGCGACGTTGTCGAGCACCGACAGGTGCGGGAACACCGTGTAGCGCTGGAACACGATGCCGCGGCTGGCGTCCGGCTCGCCGGCCAGCGGCTGACCGTCGAGGAGGATCTCGCCGCGGCTGGGACGCTCCTGGCCGAGCAGCAGGCGCAGGAAGGTCGACTTGCCGCAGCCGGAGGCGCCGACCAGGGTGCAGAATTCGCCCTCGGCCACCTTCAGGTTGAGACGCTCGATGACCACCTGATCGGCGTATTCCTGCCAGACGTTACGCACTTCGAGGAAGGCGCCGGCTGCGCGAGTCGCTGGCTGCGTTGCGCGGTGCGCGCAATCCTCATGGACTACGTGTCCATTCCGGTTGCTGTGCTCCGGGCGCCTTGCCAGCGACTCGCTCGCGTCGGCGCCAAGTTTTTTATTACTCATGCCTTGGCTCCTTCATACCAGGGGAAGGCCAGCCGGGTGAGCTGGCGCAGGCCGAGATCCATCAGCCAGGCGAGCAGGGTGATCCACAGCACGTAGGGCAGGATCACGTCCATGGCCATGTAGCGGCGCACCAGGAAGATCCGGTAGCCGAGGCCGTCGGTGGCGGCGATGGCCTCGGCGGCGATCAGGAACAGCCAGGCCGAGCCGAGCACCAGGCGCAGGGCGATCAGCAGGCGCGGCAGCAGTTGCGGCAGCACCACCCGCAGGATCAGCGTCCAGGTGCTGGCGCCGAGGGTCTGCGCCTTGATCAGCAGCTCGGCCGGTATCTGCCGGGCCTGCTGCTCTAGGTCGCGGGCCAAGACGGGAGTAATGCCGATAACGATCAGCATCACCTTGGCCAGTTCGCCGAGGCCGAAGACGATGAACAGGATCGGCAGGATCGCCAGCGGCGGCACCATCGACAGCACGGTGAGCAGCGGTGACAGCGGCGCACCGAACAGCGGCAGGCTGCCGGCGGCTATCCCCAGGCACAGGCCGGCCAGCGCGGCGATGCCGATGCCCATGCCGAGGCGCGCCAGGCTGGCGCCGCTGTCCTGCCAGAACAGGTAGTCGCCGCTGCGCTTGTCCGCGGTGAAGGCCAGGCGGTCGACGGCGACGACCATCTGCGTGGCGCTGGGCAGCAGCTTGTCGTTGGGGTTGTCCGCCTGGCGCTGCGCCGAGCCGATGAAGTAGGCGAACAGCAGCAGGGCGAACGGCAGCAGCACCAGCAGCAGGCGGCCACCACGGTCGGGGTGTCG
>DATCUN010000006.1:0-5970 GCA_036561825.1 Pseudomonas sp. | reverse complement strand
GGCCACGACCACCGGCGGCGCTGACGGCATCGGCGGCGCCTCGACGCGCACGCGGCGCTGCTCGTCCTCGCGATTGAACAGCATCGGCAGGAACACCACCACCAGCACCACCAGCACGGCAGCCCCGACAATCCGCTGCTTGAATCTTCGGTCCAGCAAGGCCATGGCTTCCCCTCCGTCTTATCCCTGATTGTCCTGGCGCTTGCTGCCAGACTGGCCATGCTGCTCCAGCCAGTACAGGGCATCAGCCACGCTGTAGAACGAGCCGAACACGAGAATCTCGTCATCCGCCGTCGCCCGGATGGCCTGAGCCTCGATGGCCGCCGCCACCGACGGCCAGGCGTCGGCACTGGCGCTGCGCGCCTGCAGGGCCGCCAGCAACTCCTCGGCACTGCGACTGCGCGGGGTCGGCAGCGGCGCCACGGCCCAGTGCGCGACCAGCCCCTGCAGCGGTTCGATGACCCCGGCCAGATCCTTGTCGCCCAGCAGGCCGAAGACCGCCAGGCGCCGGCCGCGCGGCGGGCGCTGAGCCAGGCGCTGAGCCAGATACTGTGCCGCATGCGGGTTGTGGCCGACATCCAGCAGCAGGTTCAGCGGGCGTCCCTGCCAGCATAGCGTGCGGCGATCCAGACGGCCGGCAAGGTGCGCCTGCTGCAGCGCAGCAACCAGGGTCGGCGCCTGCCAGGGCAGCCCCAGCCGGGCAAAGGCCTGCAGCGCCAGGGCCGCGTTCTCCATCGGCAGATCGAGCAGCGGCAGATTGGTGAGCTCCAGCGGCTGACCGCCGGCATCCACGCCACGCCAGTGCCAGCCCTGCTCGCCGTAGGCCAGATCGAAATCGCGACCGCGCAGCAGCAGGGGACAGCCCAGCTGGCGCGCCTGTTCCAGCAGCACCGGCGGCGGGTCGAGATCGCCGCACAGCACCGGCTTGCCGGCACGGAAGATCCCGGCCTTCTCCACCGCCACACTGCTGCGGCTGTCGCCCAGCCACTCGACGTGGTCGACGCCGATGCTGGTCACCACCGCCAGATCGGCATCCACCAGGTTGACCGCATCGAGACGACCGCCCAGGCCGACCTCGAGCACCACGGCATCCAGCGCCGCGCGCTCGAACAGCCAGAAGGCCGCCAAGGTACCCATCTCGAAATAGGTCAGGGAGGTCTCGCCACGCGCCGCCTCGACGGCGGCGAAGGCTTCGCACAGCGCAGCATCGCTGGCCTCGCCGTCCGGCAGCAGCACCCGCTCGTTGTAGCGCAGCAGGTGCGGCGAGCTGTACACGCCGACGCGCAGCCCGCTGGCGCGCAGCAGGCTGGCGAGAAAGGCGCAGGTCGAGCCCTTGCCATTGGTGCCGGTGACCGTGATCACCCGCGGCGCCGGGCGGCCGAGGCCGAGACGCTGCTGTACCAGGCGGGCGCGTTCCAACCCCATGTCGATGGACACGGGGTGCAACTGCTCGAGATAGCTCAGCCAGTCGGCGAGACTGCGGCTCATGCGCCGAGCAGTTCTGCGGCCGGAGCGGCGGCCGGCGTCGGCTGGTGAGTCAGCTGCGCCAGCAGGCGAGCCAGGCGCGGACGCAGCTCGGCACGATGCACGATCATGTCGATGGCACCATGCTCGATCAGGAACTCGCTGCGCTGGAAGCCTTCCGGCAGCTTCTCACGCACGGTCTGCTCGATCACGCGCGGACCGGCGAAGCCGATCAGCGCCTTGGGTTCGGCGACGTTGACGTCACCGAGCATCGCCAGGCTGGCGGAGACGCCGCCGTAGACCGGATCGGTCAGTACGGAGACGAAGGGAATGCCTTCTTCACGCAGACGGGCGATGACCGCGGAGGTCTTGGCCATCTGCATCAGGGAAATCAGCGCTTCCTGCATGCGTGCGCCACCCGAGGCGGCGAAGCAGATCAGCGGGCAGCGCTTTTCCAGGGCAACATTGGCCGCCCGCACGAAGCGCTCGCCGACCACGGAACCCATCGAGCCGCCCATGAAGGAGAACTCGAAGGCGCAGGCCACCACCGCCAGTCCCTGCAGGGTACCGCTCATGGCCACCAGCGCATCCTTCTCGCCGGTATCCTTCTGCGCAGCGGTCAGGCGATCCTTGTACTTCTTGCTGTCGCGAAACTTCAGGCGATCCACCGGCTCCAGCTCGGCGGCGATCTCCTCGCGGCCCTCGGCGTCGAGAAAGAAGTTCAGCCGCGCACGCGCGTCGATGCGCATGTGGTGGTCGCACTTGGGGCAGACATCCAGGGTCTTTTCCAGTTCGGGACGGTACAGCACCGCGTCGCAGGACGGGCACTTGTGCCAGAGCCCCTCGGGCACCGAGCTTTTCTTCACCTCGGAACGCATGATCGAGGGGATCAGTTTGTCTACCAGCCAGTTGCTCATGCTGTGTTCTCCGTAGGCCCGGACTGGCGCGCACCGCGTGCGCCGCGCAGGTCCTCGAGCAGATTCACGATTGGGCCGCAGTCCGACGCGGCTCGCCCGGCAAGCCCTGCTGCCGGCACGAGGGGTTACGCATCGCTCGCGACCATGGTGCGCGCGGTCGCCGCAGCGCCGTCACGCGATAAACTCTCCGCCGACCAGGCAACCGCCTGCGGCAACATCAGGCTAATGGACGGCAGCGCGGCGGCGGCCGTCACATGAGCGTACTCAGCTGGCGCGCACCGCCTCGACGAAGGCGCGCACCTTGCCCGCATCCTTGATGCCCTTGCTTGCCTCCACCCCGCCGCTGACATCCACCGCCCAAGGACGCACCTGACGGATCGCTGCACCGACATTTTCCGGGGTCAGGCCACCCGCGAGGATGATCGGGCAGCCCGGATCCTGCGGCACCAGCGACCAGTCGAAGACCTCACCGGTACCACCCGGCACGCCGGGGACGAAGGTATCCAGGAGAATCCCCGCGGCCTGCGGGAACTCGGCACAGCGGGCCTTGACGTCCTCGCCGGGACGCACGCGCAGGGCCTTGATGTACGGTCGGTGATAGCCGGCACAGTCGGCCGCCGTTTCATCGCCATGGAACTGCAGCAGATCCAAGGGCACGACCTCGAGGATCTCCGCCAACTCGCAGCGCGAGGCATTGACGAACAGGCCTACGCTGGTGACGAAGGGCGGCAGCGCGGCAACGATCGCCCTTGCCTGACGCACATCGACTGCCCGCGGGCTTTTGCCGTAGAACACCAGACCGATGGCGTCGGCGCCGGCCTCGGCCGCGAGCAGGGCGTCCTCAATGCGGGTAATCCCGCAGATCTTGCTGCGAACGACTGGCAACGCACGCTCCCCTTGCGAACAAAGTCAGGATGGAAAAGCCGCGATGGTAACAAATGCCCAGAGCGTCGTCAGCCTGCCACCGCAGCGCCACGCAGCCGCCGCTCAGTCGTCCATCGCCGAGAGGAAATGCGGCCCCAGATAGCGCTGCGGCAACTGGAACTCCTCGGGGTACTCGACCTGGATCAGATACAGCCCGTAGGGATGAGCAGTGACCCCACCGCTGCGCCGGTCGCGCGCGGCGAGAATCTCGCCCGTCCACGAGGGTTCCCGCTCACCGGCACCGATGGTCATCAGCACTCCGGCGATGTTGCGCACCATGTGATGCAGGAAGGCATTGGCACGGATGTCCAGGACGATGAAGCGCCCCTGCTCGATCACCCGCAGGTGGTGGAGGGTCTTGACCGGCGACTTGGCCTGGCACTTCAGGGCGCGGAACGAGGTGAAGTCGTGGGTGCCGACCAGTGCCTGCGCCGCCTCACGCATGCGCGCCACATCCAGCGGCCGGTGATTCCAGGTGATTTCCTCGGCCAGATGCGCCGGCCGCACCGGATCGTTGTAGATCACATAGCGATAGCGCCGCGCCACGGCCGAAAAGCGCGCATGGAAATGCGCCGGCATCGGCTGCGCCCAGGTCACGCTGATATCGCCCGGCAGATTGGCATTGGTCCCCATGACCCAGGCGATGAGCGGGCGTTCGACGCGGGTATCGAAATGCACCACCTGGCCACTGGCATGCACCGAGGCATCGGTACGTCCGGCACAGTGCAGGGAAACAGGTTCGGCAGCCACCTTCGACAGGGCCTTCTCAAGCACTTCCTGCACGGTCGGCACGCCAGTCTCCTGGCGCTGCCAGCCACGGTAGCGGGCACCCTTGTATTCGACGCCGAGGGCGATTCTGGAAACGCCTGCGGCAGCCACTTCGGCTGCCGCAGGCACTACTGGCTGGAGCGTCATGATCAGGCGATACGACCCATCATCTCGCGCGCTTCCTGCTGCTGACTGGCGGAGCCTTCCTTGAGCACCTCGTCGAGGATGTCGCGGGCGCCATCGGCATCGCCCATGTCGATGTAGGCACGGGCCAAGTCCAGCTTGGTGGCGGTTTCGTCAGCATCGGCGAGGAAGTCGAAATCCTCGTTGCCGGTCAGCGCAGGAGCCGGGGTCGTTTCGAAGGCCAGCTCATCCAGCGCCGGCAGCTCGTCCAGCGTCTCGACCGCCGCCACCGGTGCAGGCGCAGCACTCGCTTCAGGCAGCTCGGAGCGGGTAAGGAAGTCGTCGAACGCGGCATCCAGATCCTGCTCGGCATCGGCGCCGCTCAGGGTCTGCAGCTCCAGCTCCAGGTCGTCCAAGCCCGGCAACGCGGCCAGCTCAGCCTCAGCCTGGGCAGCTGGCGCAGCGGACGACTCGCCAAGATCCAGATCGGCCAGGTCCAGCAGGAACTCGTCGGACTCGGCAGTCGCCGGCGCAGCGGGAGCGTCCAGCGCCAGCTGGTCCAGTTCGGCCAGCAGCTCGTCCTCTTCAGTCTGGTCTTGCGGGGCAGCCAGCACTTCGTCGACTACCGGCAGCTGCACCTCGCCCAGCTCGAAGGCAAAGTCGTCAACTTCGGCGGACGGCTGCGCTACTTCCCCGCCAGCCGGTGCAGCAGCCAGATCCAGGTCCAGCTCGAAATCGAGCTCGCCACCCTCCAGCAGGGGTTCGGCGGCAGGCGCCGGCTCGAGACTGGCGAAATCATCATCCAGACCATCCAGGCTCAGCTCGTCGAGCTGCAGCGGAGCCTCGACAGCCGCCGCCGGATTGGCCGCCAGCTCGCGCTCGAGCTCGGCTTCCAGATCGTCGAGACTCAGATCGAAGCCGTCGTCCAGTGCAGAGACAGGCTCGGCGGCAGCCGACGGCGCAGCGGCCGGAACGGCATCGAGAGACAGGTCATCGAGCGAGAAGTCATCGAAGGAAAACTCATCGGCCGGCTCGACCCGGGCAGCCGCTACAGGCTCGGGCGCTGCCACTTCAGGCTCGCTATCGAAGACGTCTGCCGCCAAGGCAGTACCGGCAGCGATGGCTGCACCGCTGGCGAGAATCTGCGGATAGCGGGCACGCAGCTGGTCGATCTGCGGCTGGGCACCACCGATCTCGCCCAGCTCGGCCTCCTGACGGACGAAACCTTCACGGTCGCCCATCTCGGCGCAGACCTCCATCAGCTTCAGGCGCAGGTCGGCACGCTGCGGCTCGTCGTTCAGCGCATTACGCAGCAACTCGGCGGCCTGGTTGAAGCGGCCGTAGGTACTGTACATCTCGGCCTCGCCCAGGGGATCGGAACTTTGCAGCCCGGTCGTCAGCGCTGCCGGACTCTGCACGCCATCCGCCTGCGCCGCCAGACCGGCAACCGGAGTGAAGTCGGGTTGCACGGCAGACAGGTCCGGCTGCTGGAACAGCTCGGCCTCCTGCTCGGCCGACTTCCGCGACTTGCGGCGCGAATTGATCGTCAGGCCCAACCCGGCCAGCAGAGCCAGGGCACCGCCAGCGGCGGCCAGCAACAGCGGATTGGCCAGCACTTCGTCGAGCAGGCCAGGCTCGTAGACCTCCACCGGAGTGGCAACCGGCTTGACGGCAGCAGGCTTGACGGCAGCAGGCTTGGCGGCTGCCGGCGCAGCGGCCGGCTGGGCAGCCGGAGCTGCGGCAGGCGCAGGAGTCGGCTCGGCCGGCTTGCTCT
>DATCUN010000005.1:0-3947 GCA_036561825.1 Pseudomonas sp. | reverse complement strand
CGTCACGCCGGGAAACGTGGTGCCCTCGCGCGAGCTGCTGGGCGAGATGCTGCTCATCACCAACCAGCCGACCCAGGCGCTGGCGGAGTTCGAACGCTCGCTCAAGCGCGATCCCAATCGCCTGCGCGGCCTGTACGGCGCTGCCCGCGCGGCAGAGGCCAGCGGCAACCGCCAGGCGGCGGCGGACTACTACCGCAAGCTGCTGGATATCACCGCCAAGCGCGACACCGAGCGTAGCGAAGTCGTGCAGGCCAAGGCGTACATCGAGGGCCAGTAACCCGCCGACAAGCCATCGCCAACGACAGGAAAAAGCCCCATGCCGACCCACACCGTCCGCCTGCACCGCGTACTGCGTGCGCCGCCCGAGCGAATCTATCGCGCCTATCTGGACGCCGACGCCCTGGTCAAGTGGCTGGCGCCGCACGGTTTCACCGCCAAGGTGCATCAGCTGGAGGCCCGGGTCGGCGGCACCTACCGGATGTCATTCACCAACTTCAGCACCGGGAAAAGCATTACCTTCGGCGGCGAATACCTCGAGCTGGTAGCCAACGAACGCATCCGCAACAGCGACCACTTCGACGATCCGAACCTGCCCGGCACCATGCAGACGACGGTCTCCCTGAAGGGCGTGTCTTGCGGGACCGAGCTGACCATTGTGCAAGAGGGGATACCCGAGGCCATCCCGGCGGAATCCTGCTATCTCGGCTGGCAGGAATCGCTCCTGCTGCTGGCGCAGCTGGTCGAGGCGGAGATTCCCGATTAGCTAGCAGGCTGTTGAAAAACGTCGGCGAGGCAGCCGAGGCAAGGCAAAAACGGCCGGAAAAGCGCAGTTTACGTGCTGTAAATGAGCATTTTGAGACGCCGTGTCCCGGGCCGTTTTTAACGCAGCATCGGCAACGCAGGTAGTTTTTCAACAGCCTGCCCGTCAGTGCCCGCCCAAATAGGCGCTCCTCACCTCGGGATTGCCCAGCAGTTCGGCGCCCGTGCCGGAAAGGCGGATCTCGCCGTTGACCAGCACGTAGCCGCGGTCGGCCAGCTTGAGCGCGTGGTTGGCGTTCTGCTCGACCAGGAAGATGGTCATGCCGCCAGCCGCCAGCTCGCGGAGAATCTGGAAGATCTGTTTGACCACCAGCGGCGCCAGGCCCAATGAGGGCTCGTCGAGCAGCAGCAGCCTGGGCCGGCTCATCAGCGCGCGGGCGATGGCGAGCATCTGCTGCTCGCCGCCGGAGAGGGTCATGGCGCGCTGGTTGCGCCGCTCCAGCAGGCGCGGGAACAGTTCGAACATGCGCCGCAGGTCCTCGTCGGCGTGGCGGTCGCCGATGGTGATGGTGCCCATCAGCAGGTTCTCCTCGACGCTCATGTCCGGAAACACCCGCCGCCCCTCGGGGGACTGGGCCACGCCGCTGGCGGCCACGTGGTGGGCAGACTTGCCGGTGATGTCCTCGCCGCGCAGGAGGATCTGCCCGGCGCTGGCGCGCGGCTGGCCGAAGATCGACATCAGCAGGCTCGACTTGCCGGCGCCGTTGGCGCCGATCAGGCACACCGTCTCGCCCTCCTCCACCTGCAGGCTGACCCCGCGCAGCGCCTGCACCGGGCCGTAGCAGAGGTCGACATCGCGAAATTCTAGCAGCGGCACGCTCATGCCGGCTCCTCCTCGTCGGCGCCCAGATAGGCGGCGATCACCTTGGGATCGCTGCGGATCGCTGCCGGCGGCCCGGCGGCGATCACCTCGCCGTGGTCGAGCACCACGATGTGGTCGGAAATGCCCATCACCATGCCCATGTCGTGCTCGATCAGCAGCACGCTGAGTTGGTGCGTGTCGCGCAGGGTACGGATGATGGCGCCGAGCGCGGCGGTCTCCGCCGGATTGAGGCCGGCGGCCGGCTCGTCCAGACACAGCAACTGCGGGCGGGTGCACATGGCGCGGGCGATCTCCAGGCGACGCTGCTGGCCGTAGGACAGCTCACCGGCCAGGCGGTTGGCGCAGTCGACCAGATCGACCAGTTCCAGCCAGTAGAAGGCATGGGCCAGCGCCTGCTCCTCGGCACGGCGAAAGCCCGGGGTATTGAGCACCCCGGCCAGCAGGTTGCGGTTCAGCCACAGGTGCTGGGCCACCAGCAGGTTCTCCAGCACCGACATCTCGCGGAACAGGCGGATGTTCTGGAAGGTGCGCGCCAGCCCGGCGCGGTTGACCCGGTGGGTGCCGCCGAAGAGCTTGTACCACAGGCGGCTGGCGAACTGCCGCGGGCGCACGAAGTCGCCCAGCTGGAACGGCTCACCGAGCACCTGCAGCACGTCGGTGGCCCGGCCGCGGGTATACAGGCGGATGCTGCCGCCGCTGGCGCGGTAGAAGCCGGTCAAGCAGTTGAACAGCGTGGTCTTGCCGGCACCGTTGGGGCCGATCAGCGCGGTGATCGAGCCGCGTTGCACGCCCAGGCTGACGTCGTGCAGCGCGCGGATGCCGCCGAAGCGCATGGACAGATGGGCGACGCTGAGCACGTGCTCCCCGGTCATGGCGCCACTCCCGGTCGCTCGGCAAAGCCGCGGCGGCTGATGCGGATCAGCCCGCGCGGGCGCCAGATCATCATCAGCACCATGAGCATGCCGAACAGCAGCACCCGGTAGTCGGCGAAGGTGCGCAGCAGCTCCGGCGCCACGGTCAGCACGAAGGCGGCGATCACCACGCCGAGGGTCGAGCCCATGCCGCCGAGCACGACGATGGCGAGGATCAGCGCCGACTCGAAGAAGGTGAACGAACTCGGGTTGACGAAGCCCTGGTAGCTGGCGAAGAACACCCCGGCCAGCCCCGCGGTGGAGGCGCCGAGCATGAACGCCGAGAGCTTGACCAGCACGTGGTTGAGGCCCAGCGCCCGGCAGGCGATCTCGTCCTCGCGCAGCGCTTCCCAGGCGCGGCCGATCGGCATGCGCGTCAGCCGGCCCTTGACGCGCAGCACCAGCAACACGGTGAGCAGCAGCACCGCGTAGATGAACACGAACTTGAGGTTGGGATCGTAGGCAATGCCGAGGAACTCGTGGATCGGCACGCCGCCCTCCTTCGCCCGCCTACCGAACTCCAGACCGAGCAAGGTCGGCGCCGGCACCGGCATGCCGTTCGGCCCGCCGGTGAACGACAGCCAGTTGTTCAGCACCAGGCGGATGATCTCGCCGAAGCCGAGGGTGACGATGGCCAGGTAGTCGCCATGCATGCGCAGCACCGGGAAACCGAGCAGCGCCCCGGCCAGCGCCGCCAGCAGTGCCGCCAGCGGCAACACGCTCCAGAAACCGAGACCCAGGTACTCGTAGCCCAGCGCCAGACCGTAGGCGCCGATGGCGTAGAAGGCCACGTAGCCCAGATCCAGCAGCCCGGCGAGGCCGACCACGATGTTGAGGCCGAGGCCGAGCAGCACGTAGATCAGGCCGAGGATGACCACGGTGAGCAGGTACTTGCTGGCAAAGAAGGGGAAGACCAGCGCCGCCAGCAGTACCAGCGGCACGATCCAGCGCAGCCGCGAGCGGTGCTCCGGCGCCAGCACATGGACGCCCGCGCCGCTGCCCTCGAAACGCTGCATCCAGCTCCGCCCTGTCGCCGTCTGCAGGAACAGGCTGAGCAGCAGGCGACCGCACATCACCGTGCCGACGATCCAGGCGACCCGCACCGGCTGCAGGTTGAAGCGGTAGCCATCGAGCACCACGCCGACGATGGGGCCGAACACCACCAGGGCGATCAGGCCGGCGAACAGGCTGTCCAGCAGGGCGTGACGGAGGTTCAGGGGAGACGCGACCGGCATGCTCACACCTTCGCCACTTGGGGCCGGCCCAGGAGTCCTTGCGGGCGGAAGATCAGGATCAGCACCAGCAGCGAGAAGCTGAACACGTCCTTGTAGTCGGTGTTGACCAGGCCGGAGAACTGCGCCTCGGCGACGCCGAGCAGCAGGCCGCCGAGCATC
>DATCUN010000004.1:0-6317 GCA_036561825.1 Pseudomonas sp. | reverse complement strand
ACGACCGAGCATCCGGGGTTGGCGGTCAATTCCGCACTGCTCTCGCGCGCGCAGGTCTATACCCTCGAACCGCTGTCCAGCGACGAACTGAACCAGCTCTACGAACGCGCACTGCCGCATCTCCAGGGCGTCACGTTGGACACGGACGCGCTGGACCTGCTAAAGGGCTTTGCCGATGGCGATGGCAGGCGCTTCCTCAATCTGCTTGAGCAGGTGACGAATGCGGCGTCGGGCGCTGGCAAGACCGTGGTCGATGGCGAGTTCGCCAAGCTGTCCACCAGTCCATCGCTGCGCAGGTTCGACAAGGGCGGTGACGAGTTCTACTGGCAGCTCTCAGCCTTCCACAAGTCGCTACGGGGCTCCGACCCCGATGCGGCCCTGTATTGGCTGGCCCGCATCCTCGACGGCAGCGGCGACGTGAGCCAAGTGACCCGCCGCATGGTGGTGATGGCCAGCGAAGACATCGGCAATGCCGACCCGCAGGCGCTGCAACTGGCACTCAATGCCGCGCTGGCCTACGACAGGCTGGGCTCGCCCGAAGGCGAGATACCGCTGGCCCAGGCGGTGACTTACCTCGTTCTGGCCCCCAAGTCGAATGCCACCTATGCGGCCTGGGATCAGGCCAAGGCATTCGTCAAGCGCAGCGGCTCCCAGCCTGTGCCGCTTCATCTTCGCAATGCGCCGACGAAGCTGATGAAGCAGATGGGATATCACGAAGGCTACCGCTACGCGCATGATGAGCCCAACGGTTATGCCGCTGGGCAAACCTATTTTCCCGAGGGCGTGGCGCGGCCGGGCTGGTACCAGCCAACGGACAGGGGCGTCGAGCGAAGGCTGGGAGAAAGGCTTACTTGGCTGCGCTCGCTCGATGACGCGACGCCGCCAAGCCCGGACGCTTGACCGACCTCCCCCCGAAATCGGCCCATCGCTACCTCACGAACTACAGGATAAGAACATGCCAGACGCTTCTCTCGGTGAATCCTCGGCGAGTATCCGACGAAGACGAGTTGCCCGCTATCTGCACACGGAGTCTGGTGCTGCGGTGCTGCTGGTGATCGTCACGGTCGTGGCGCTGGCGTGGGCGAACTCGCCGCTATCCAACGCCTATTTCGAGTTGTGGCACCTGGACGTCGGGTTTGACTTCGGGCCGCTGGGCCTGCACATGGATCTGCATCACTGGGTCAACGACGGCCTGATGGTCGTCTTCTTCTTCCTGATCGGCCTGGAGGTACGTCAGGAATTCGCCCACGGGTCGCTCAGGGACCGCAGCCGTGCCCGTCTCGCTCTGATCGCGGGGGTCGCGGGTGTCGTGCTTCCCGCGCTGGTGTATGTCCTGATCGTGGGGCTGGCCGGAAGTGAGGGCCTGCACGGGTGGGGGGCGGTGGTCGGTACCGATACGGCGTTCATGCTGGGCACCCTGGCGATCGTCGGCCCGCGGCTATCCGGTCAGTTGCGCGTGTTCTTGCTCACCCTGACCGTGGTCGATGACTTCCTCGCCGTGTCCATCATCGGCATCGTCTATAGCGAGGAGATCCGGGTCGTCCCGTTGCTGATCGCCCTCGCCAGTCTCGTCGGGTTGTGGTTGCTAGGGCGCAACCGCCAGTGGCGGGCAACGCCCTATGTGCTGATCGTGATCGTGCTGTGGCTCGCGACCGTGTACTCCGGCATCCATGCCTCCCTCGCCGGGATGGCCGCGGGGCTGCTGATCCCCGCCTACGCAACGCAACGTCACAAGGTCGTCGCGGCAAGACAGTTGTTCCGTGACTTCTGGCAGTCTCCGAGTGCCGCATCGGCTCGCGCAGTGGACTGCGGGCTGTCCCGGGGTATCTCGGTGAACGAGCGGCTGCACGAGTTCCTGCGGCTGCCGACAGCGCTGCTGATCGTGCCGATGTTCGCCTTGGCGAACGCCGGGGTGGACCTGCGTGGTGGGCTGCTCGCTGAGGCCTTCGGCTCGCCCGTGACCTGGGGCGTCGTCGCGGGGCTCGTGCTCGGCAAGCTCCTGGGCATCGGGCTCATCACTCTCGCCGCGGTCCGCCTCGGCCTGGGGCGCCTGCCGGCGGGTGTCGGAATGGGGAGCGTGTTCGGTGGTGCGGCACTGTCCGGGATCGGGTTCACCGTGTCGCTGCTCATCATCGGGCTCGCGTTCGGCACGACCTCCGACCTGGGCCGCCAGGCGACGGTCGGCGTGCTCGTGTCGATGATGCTCGCCACGTTGCTCGGGCGGCTCATCTTCAAGGTTGCCGCTCGCAGGTGGGGTGAGGAGACCGCCGATCTGCCGATGGTGCTTGAGCCGCCGGTCGATCCCGAGGTCGATCACATTCGCGGGCCAGAGGACGCGCAGCTCACGCTGGTGGAGTACGTGGACTTCGAGTGCGCGTACTGTGCGCACGCTACCGGTTCTTGGGAGGATCTGCGCGCCCACTTCGGGGACGACCTGCGGTATGTGGTGCGCCAGTTGCCGCACCACCCGCATGGGCCGATCGCCGCGCGTGCGTCCGAGGCGGCATCGAATCAGGGGATGTTCTGGCCGTGGCTGGACTTCGTGTTCACCCGTCAGCACGCGCTGGAGCGCGAGGATCTGATCGGCTACGCCGTAGAGCTTGGGCTCGACGTCGATCGGTTCATCGCGGATCTCGACAGCCCTGCGGTGATCGAGCGTGTCGAGCGCGACCTCGCCAGTGCGGTCGCCAGCGGTGCGCACGCCACGCCGACGTTCTTCGTCGAGGGTCGTCGTCTGCGTGGCAGCTACGACGCCCGCACTGTCACCGCAGCGCTTGAAGCCAGCCGCCGCGGCACCCGAACTCAGGAAGTCCCGTCCTGAGCGGGACGAACTACAGGATAAGAACATGCCAAACAATTCTTTCGGTGAATCCTCTTGTACCGCTGCGGCCAGCGGCCTCGTGCAGGTGCGTGGCGCGCGCGAGAACAACCTCAAGGAGGTGGACGTCTCCATCCCGCGTAACGCGCTGGTGGTGTTCTCGGGTGTCTCCGGCTCCGGGAAGTCCTCGCTGGCCTTCGGCACCATCTATGCGGAGGCCCAGCGGCGCTACTTCGAGTCGGTGGCCCCCTATGCGCGGCGACTGATCGACCAGGCCGGCGTGCCGGACGTCGATGCGATCGACGGCCTGCCGCCGGCGGTGGCGCTGCAACAGCAGCGGGGCTCCAGCAACGCGCGTTCCTCTGTGGGCAGTGTGACCACCTTGTCCAGCCTGGTGCGGATGATGTATTCGCGTGCCGGCGCCTACCCAGCCAACCAGCCCATGCTGTACGCCGAGGATTTTTCGCCCAACACGCCGCAGGGAGCGTGCCCGACCTGCCACGGCCTGGGCCATGTGTACGAGGTGACTGAGGCCATCATGGTGCCCAATCCCTCCCTGAGCATCCGCGAGCGGGCGATCGCCTCCTGGCCCCCCGCCTGGCAAGGCCAGAACCTGCGCGACATCCTGGTCAGCATGGGCTACGACGTTGACCGACCGTGGAAGGACCTGCCGAAGAAGGATCGCGACTGGATTCTGTTCACCGAGGAAACACCGACGGTGCCGGTGTACGCCGGCTTCACGCCCGCCGAAACCCGCGCCGCGCTCAAGCGCAAGATGGAGCCGAGCTACATGGGCACCTTCACCGGCGCCAGGCGCTACGTGCTGCACACCTTTGCCAACACCCAGAGCGCGTTGATGAGAAAGCGCGTGTCCCGGTTCATGGAGGGCAAACCGTGCCCCACCTGCCACGGCAAGCGGCTCAAGCCCGAGGCGCTGTCGGTCACCTTCGCCGGCGTGGACATCGGCGCGTTCATGCAGATGCCGCTGGACCAGTTGGCGGCCTTGCTCGAACCCATCGCCCAGGGCGATTTCCGCGCCCATGCAGCGGGGGCGGCTACGGACAAGGAAGCGACCCGACGCGACCGTGCCGAACGCGCGGCCTCCGGTCGTGCCGTCCATGCGGTATCGCCCGACGTGCGCCGCACCTCCGCACTGTCGGAAGAAAAACGCCTCGCCGCGCAGCGCCTGGCCGGTGGCGTGATGGCACGCCTGCGCCAACTGCGTGGGCTGGGCCTGGGCTACCTGACGCTGGACCGGGCCACGCCGACGCTTTCGGCCGGCGAGTTGCAGCGCCTGCGGCTGGCCACGCAATTGAGTTCCCTGCTGTTCGGTGTCGTGTACGTGCTCGACGAGCCCTCCGCGGGCCTGCACCCCTCCGATAGCCAGGCCCTGTACGACGCGCTCGACCGGCTGCGCGACGCCGGCAACTCGGTGTTCGTGGTGGAGCACGACTTGGACCTGATGCGCCGCGCGCAATGGCTGGTGGATGTCGGGCCGGATGCTGGGGAGCGTGGCGGCCGCGTGCTCTACAGCGGCGAGCCGGATGGCCTGCGCAAGATTGCCGAATCGCGCACCGCCCGCTATCTGTTCGAGGAGATCCCCGCGCCGGGAAGCCGGGCACGCGAAGCGACCGGCTGGCTGGAACTGCAGGGCATCCACCGCCACAACCTGCATGGCGTGGATGCACGCATTCCGCTGGGCGTGCTGACGGCCGTCACCGGTATCTCCGGCTCCGGCAAGTCCAGCCTCGTCGCGCAGGCCCTGCCGGAGTTGGTGCTGCTGCACCTGGGCCACGAGCCGGAAGACGATGCGGCCGAAAGCGCCACCAGCGAAGGGCCGGCGGTGATCGAAGCGACTGGCGGTCATCTGGCAGGCGATGTGGACGCCATACAGCGCCTGGTGCAGGTGGACCAGAAGCCGATCGGGCGCACGCCGCGCTCGAACCTGGCTACCTACACCGGCCTGTTCGACCACGTGCGCAAGCTGTTCGCCGCCACGCCCGACGCTCGCCGCCGCCGCTATGACGCCGGCCGTTTCTCGTTCAACGTCGCCAAGGGGCGCTGCGAGACCTGCGAGGGCGAGGGCTTCGTCAGCGTGGAACTGCTGTTCATGCCCAGCGTGTACGCGCCGTGCCCGACGTGCCATGGCGCACGCTACAACGAGGCCACGCTGAAGGTGCAATGGAACGGGCGCAACATCGCCGAGGTGCTGCAGATGACCGTGGACGAAGCCAGCGAATTCTTCGCGGGTGAAGACGCTGTGGCAAGGCCACTGCAACTGCTGCGCGATATCGGACTGGGCTACCTGCGCCTGGGGCAACCGGCCACCGAGCTTTCCGGTGGCGAGGCGCAGCGTATCAAGCTGGCGACCGAGCTTCAGCGCAGCCAGCGCGGCCGAAGCCTGTACGTGCTCGACGAGCCGACTACCGGGCTGCATGCGTCGGACGCCGACCGGCTGCTGGTGCAGTTGCAGCGCCTGGTCGATGCCGGCAATACCGTAGTGATGATCGAACACGATATGCGCGCGGTGGCCCAGGCCGATTGGGTGATCGACGTGGGGCCTGGTGCAGGCGCTGCCGGCGGCAGCATCGTGGTGGCGGGCTCCCCTCAGCAGGTGGCCCGAACGTCTGGCAGCAGAACCGCTCCGTTCCTTGCACAGGAGTTGGCGCGGGCCGAGTAGCTCAGTTCGCCAAATGTTGCCAATTTTCGCGGGGCATTGATCGTCGCCACACGACGGTGGCGATCAATGCCCGAATCGCGTCATCCCTCCTGAGTCAGAGCAAGATAGCGGTTGTTGGGCGGTATTTCGGCGAGTGCCAAGGACCCATCTTCGAGGAGGTAGCCATGCAGTCGGCGGGACTTCCTCGGGCCCGTGACTTCACAGGTCCAAATGTTCAGGCCATTGGGCTGCTTTCGATGTAGCTGCAGCAGCTTCTCGAAGCGCTTCTGCACCCATTGCCAATCCTGTTGATTCTCCTGCTTGGCGAGTGCGGCCACTTCGGGATGCTCCTGCGCATAGCGTTGGAACACACCCGGGCTGACCAGGTAGGTAGGCCGTGTCATTCACCGTATGCACGAGTGCCTTCGCGTCGTTGATGATGAGCCGTCGTGATGCGATTCCCTGCTTCAGCCAAACCATGAACTGTTCCCCGGATGGCTTCGTTGCCGATGGCCCAGGCGTAGGCGCGGGTGCAGGTGCAGGCGATGGAATGGACGTCGCGGCTGTTGCTGGCGCGGGGGTGTGGAGGAACTCCTCGGCATCCTGGCCAACGCCGACCGACACCCAAGCCCACCATCGCGAGCAAATCCTCCATGACGTCGGGCACGGGCTGGGCTGCGGGCGGTGAAACGATGGTGGTGACGTCTCCCCCGAATTCCGGACTTTTCAAAACTAGAGTTACGGTTGCTTTCCGGCAGGCCCCAAAGGGCACAAGGAGAGGCAATGAAAAGGTCGAGGTTTTCAGAGGAGCAAATCGCTTATGCGCTGCGACTGGCAGAT
>DATCUN010000003.1:0-6679 GCA_036561825.1 Pseudomonas sp. | reverse complement strand
ATGACCGTGGTCTGCGGCGACTCGCACACCTCCACCCACGGCGCCTTCGGCGCGCTGGCCCACGGCATCGGCACCTCCGAGGTCGAGCACGTGCTGGCGACCCAGTGCCTGGTGGCCAAGAAGATGAAGAACATGCAGGTGCGCGTGGAGGGCCAACTGCCCGCCGGCGTCACCGCCAAGGACATCGTGCTGGCGATCATTGGCAAGATCGGCACTGCCGGCGGCAATGGCCATGCCCTGGAATTCGCCGGCAGCGCGATCCGCGAGCTGTCGATGGAAGGTCGCATGACCATCTGCAACATGGCCATCGAGGCCGGCGCCCGCGTCGGTCTGGTCGCCGTGGACGACAAGACCATCGCCTACGTCGAAGGTCGCACCTTCGCGCCCAAGGGCGCCGACTGGAACAAGGCTGTGGAGCAGTGGCAGGGGCTGGTCTCCGATGCCGACGCCCACTTCGACACCGTGGTCGAGCTGCAGGCCGAGGACATCAAGCCGCAGGTCAGCTGGGGCACCTCGCCGGAGATGGTGCTGCCGGTCGATGCCAACGTGCCGGATCCGGCGCAGGAAGCCGACCCGGTCAAGCGCGACTCCATCGTTCGCGCCCTCAAGTACATGGGGCTGACCGCGAACCAGCCGATCACCACGATCCAGCTGGACCGCGTGTTCATCGGCTCCTGCACCAACTCGCGCATCGAGGACCTGCGTGCCGCTGCCGTGGTGGCCAAGGGCCGCAAGGTCGCTGCCACCGTCAAGCAGGCGCTGGTGGTGCCGGGCTCCGGTCTGGTCAAGGCGCAAGCCGAGGCCGAGGGCCTGGACAAGATCTTCATCGAGGCCGGTTTCGAGTGGCGCGAGCCGGGCTGCTCCATGTGCCTGGCGATGAACCCGGACCGCCTGGAGAGTGGCGAGCACTGCGCCTCCACCTCCAACCGCAACTTCGAGGGCCGCCAGGGTGCCGGTGGGCGTACTCACCTGGTCAGCCCGGCCATGGCTGCCGCGGCCGCGGTGACCGGTCACTTCGTCGATGTGCGTGAGCTGCTGAACTGAGGATCGTCTGAATGAAAGCCTTTACCCAACACACCGGCCTGGTCTGCCCGCTGGATCGCGCCAACGTCGACACCGACCAGATCATTCCCAAGCAGTTCCTCAAGTCGATCAAGCGCACCGGCTTCGGTCCGAACCTGTTCGACGAGTGGCGCTACCTGGACGTCGGCCAGCCGAACCAGGACTGCGCGAACCGTCCGGTGAATAAAGAGTTCGTGCTCAACTTCCCGCGCTACCAGGGCGCCAGCGTGCTGCTGGCCCGCGAGAACTTCGGCTGCGGCTCCTCCCGCGAACACGCGCCGTGGGCGCTGGAAGAGTACGGCTTCCGCACCATCATCGCGCCGAGCTACGCCGACATCTTCTTCAACAACAGCTTCAAGAACGGCCTGCTGCCGATCATCCTGCCGGAAGCGGAAGTGGACGAGCTGTTCCAGCAGTGCGAGGCGGCCGAGGGCTACCAGCTGACCGTCGACCTGGCGGCGCAGACCGTGACCCGCCCGGACGGCAAGGTGTTGTCCTTCGACATCGATCCGTTCCGCAAGCACTGCCTGCTCAACGGTCTGGACGACATCGGCCTGACCTTGCAGGATGCCGACGCGATCAAGGCGTTCGAAGCCAAGCACCAGCAGAGCAGCCCCTGGCTGTTCGGCGCGATCAAGTAACCCCCTTTTCGGCGGGAGCGGGCAGGGCTCGCTCCCGCGGTTCGACATTTACAAGGACATGCAATGAGCAAGCAGATTCTGGTGTTCCCGGGTGATGGTATTGGTCCGGAAATCGTCGCCGAAGCGGTCAAGGTACTGGAGCTGGCCAACGAGAAGTACCAGCTGGGCTTCGAGCTGAGCTACGACGAGCTGGGCGGCGCCGCCTACGAGAAGTACGGCACCCCGCTGGCCGACGAGACCCTGGAGCGCGCCCGCGCCGCCGACGCCATCCTGCTCGGCGCCGTCGGCGGCCCGCAGTGGGACAACCTCGACCGTCCGCTGCGTCCGGAAATGGGCCTGCTGAAAATCCGCTCGCAGCTGGGCCTGTTCGGCAACCTGCGTCCGGCGCTGCTCTACCCGCAACTGGCCGGCGCCTCCAGCCTCAAGCCGGAGATCGTCGCCGGCCTGGACATTCTCATCGTCCGCGAGCTGACCGGTGGCATCTACTTCGGCAGCCCGCGTGAAAGCCGCGTGCTGGAAAACGGCGAGCGCATGGCGTTCGATACCCTGCCGTACAGCGAGAGCGAGATCCGCCGCATCGCCAAGGTCGGCTTCGACATGGCCCGCCTGCGCGGCAAGAAGCTCTGCTCGGTGGACAAGGCCAACGTGCTGGAGTCCAGCCGCCTGTGGCGCGCCGTGGTCGAGGAAGTGGCCAAGGACTACCCGGACGTCGAGCTGTCGCACATGTACGTCGACAACGCCGCCATGCAGCTGGTCCGCGCGCCCAAGCAGTTCGACGTGATGGTCACCGATAACATGTTCGGCGACATCCTCTCCGACGAAGCCTCGATGCTCACTGGTTCGATCGGCATGCTGCCGTCGGCCTCGCTGGACGCCAACAACAAGGGCATGTACGAGCCGTGCCACGGCTCGGCGCCGGACATCGCCGGCCAGGGCATCGCCAACCCGCTGGCGACCATTCTCTCGGTGTCGATGATGCTGCGCTACAGCTTCGGCCAGCTTGAGGCTGCCGACGCCATCGAGCGCGCGGTCGGCAATGTGCTGGACCAGGGCCTGCGCACCGGCGACATCTGGTCGGAAGGCTGCCAGAAGGTCGGTACCCGCGCGATGGGCGACGCAGTAGTCGCCGCGCTGCGGAATCTGTAAGCTGTCCGGGAGCCGCCCCGCCGCGGGCGGCCCCACTTTTTCGAGAAAGGTGTAGTTGCGATGAAGCGTGTTGGTCTTGTCGGTTGGCGCGGTATGGTGGGTTCCGTGCTCATGCAGCGGATGCTGGAAGAGCGCGATTTCGACCTCATCGAGCCGGTGTTCTTCACCACCTCCAACGTGGGTGGCCAGGGTCCGGCCGTCGGCAAGGACATTGCCCCGCTGAAGGATGCCTACAGCATCGACGAGCTGAAGTCCCTGGACGTGATCCTGACCTGCCAGGGTGGCGACTACACCAGCGAAGTCTTCCCCAAGCTGCGCGAAGCCGGCTGGCAGGGCTACTGGATCGACGCGGCCTCCAGCCTGCGCATGAACGATGACGCGGTGATCGTCCTCGATCCGGTCAACCGCAAGGTCATCGACCAGGCGCTGGACAACGGCGGCAAGAACTTCATCGGCGGCAACTGCACCGTCAGCCTGATGTTGATGGCACTCGGCGGCCTGTACGAAGCCGGTCTGGTCGAGTGGATGAGCGCCATGACCTACCAGGCCGCTTCCGGCGCCGGCGCGCAGAACATGCGCGAGCTGATCAAGCAGATGGGCGCGATCCATCATGCGGTGGCCGACGACCTGGCCAACCCGGCCAGCGCCATCCTCGAGATCGACCGCAAGGTCGCCGAGACCCAGCGCAGCGCCGAGTTCCCGGTGGACCACTTCGGCGTGCCGCTGGCCGGCAGCCTGATCCCGTGGATCGACAAGGAACTGCCCAACGGCCAGAGCCGCGAGGAATGGAAGGCTCAGGCCGAGACCAACAAGATCCTCGGTCGCAACAAGAGCCCGATCCCGGTCGACGGCCTGTGCGTGCGCATAGGCGCCATGCGCTGCCACAGCCAGGCGCTGACCATCAAGCTGAACAAGGATGTGCCGCTGGCCGACATCGAAGGCCTGATCAGCCAGCACAACCCGTGGGTCAAGCTGGTGCCGAACCAGCGCGAGATCAGCATGCGCGAGCTGAGCCCGACCGCGGTGACCGGTACCCTCAGCGTCCCGGTCGGCCGTCTGCGCAAGCTCAACATGGGCTCGCAGTACCTCGGCGCCTTCACCGTCGGCGACCAGCTGCTGTGGGGCGCGGCCGAGCCGCTGCGCCGCATGCTGCGCATCCTGCTGGAGCGTTGAATGGAGGGCGTGTAATGCGCCGCTAAGCCTGCTGAACCCTGACAAGACCCGCTGCGGCGGGTCTTGTCATTTGTGGGTAAGGCTTGTCGTAGGTCAGTTGCGGCGCGTTCCGCTGGTCCGCCTGCGCATGGGCTGGCTACCCAATTGCCGGCGCGCTCGCTAAAGTGCGGCCCTATTTCGCAGGAGGCCGCTTCATGAACGAGACTTTCGATATCGCCGTCATCGGTGCCACCGGCCTGGTCGGCGAGGCGCTGCTGATGGTCCTTGACGAGCGCGAGTTTCCGGTCGGCAATCTGTTCCCCCTGTCCGCCGAGGCGGCGGTCGGGCAGATCGCCGCGTTTCGCGAGCGCAACCTGCGCGTGCGCGCGCTGGACTCCTTCGATTTCGCCACTGTGGCGCTGGTGTTTGTGGTCGAGCCGCTGGCGCCGGCACAGCTGGTACGGATCGAGGCCGCCGGTTGTGCGCTGGTCGATCTGAGCGGCTCGCTGCCGGAGTGGCAGGCGCCCTGCGTGGTCGCCGGGGTCAATGCGCCGGCAGCGGTCGGGCGCTGGTTGCGCAGCCCGCTGCCGGCCGCGGTGGCGCTGGCCAGCGTACTCGGCAACCTGCGCACGGTGCTGCAGCTGCGCCGGGTGACGGCCACGGCCTGTCTGGCGGTGTCCAGCCACGGGCGCGAGGGGGTCGAGGAGCTGGCGCGGCAGACCGCGCAGCTGCTCAATGCCCGCCCGGTGGAGCCGCAACTGTTCGATCGGCAGATCGCCTTCAACCTGCTGGCCCGCGCTTCGGCAGAGATGCCGGACGGTCATGCCCGCGACGAGCGCCGTCTGGCCGGCGAGTTGCTCGAGGTGCTGGGCGAGCCGCAAGTGCCGGTGGCCATCACCTGCGTGCAGGCGCCGGTGTTCTTCGGCGACAGTCTGGCGGTCAGCCTGTTGTGTGCAGAGCCGGTCGACCTGCCGGTGGTGCTGCATTGTCTCGACGATGCGCCGGACCTCGAACTGGTCGAGCAGGGCGACTATCCCACCGCCGTCGGCGACGCGCTCGGCCAGGATCTGGTGTATGTCGGACGGGTACGCGCTGGGCTGCATGATCCGTGCGAACTCAATTTGTGGATTGCATCAGATAACGTGCGAAAAGGTTCGGCACTCAATGCCGTGCAGCTGGGCGAGTTATTGCTTAAACCCCACCTGTAAAAGATACTTGCCGCAAAATTTGTAAGCTTTTTCATCTTGACTGTGCATCTGGGGGGCCGCCACATCGCGGGCGCAGATGCCAGCCATGCCACTGACTCGCTGGGCGAGCACAGCAGAAAAAACAGGGAATACAGGCTATGGTTCGGGTTCGCAAACTGGTGCTAGCAATCGCCGCCGCTTCGGCGCTGTCCTCCGGCATGGCGCATGCGCTGGGGTTGGGTGAAATATCGCTGAAGTCCTCCCTGAACCAGCCGCTGGATGCGGAAATCGAGCTGCTCGAGGTGCGCGATCTGGGTAGCAACGAGGTGCTGCCCTCGCTGGCTGCCGTCGAAGAGTTCAGCAAGGTGGGCGTCGATCGGCCTTTCTTTCTCACCGACCTGAAGTTCACTCCGGTACTCAAGGCCAATGGCAAGAGCGTGATTCGCGTCACCTCGAACAAGCCGGTGCGCGAGCCCTATCTGAACTTCCTGGTCGAGGTGCTGTGGCCCAATGGCCGTCTGCTGCGCGAGTACACCGTGCTGCTCGATCCGCCACTCTACTCGCCGCAGACCGTGGTCGCCGCCAGCCCGCGTCTGCCGCAGGCTGCGCCGGTGGCGCCGCGTGTCAGCGTAGCGCCGCAGGCTCCGGTCAGCCGTCCGCAGTCCGTCGCCCCGGCTGCCGCGCCTGCCGCCGTCGCTCCGGCGCCGAGCCGCATCGACGGCGACCAGTACCGTACCGATCGTGACGACACGCTGTGGGAAGTCGCCAGTCGCGTGCGCCCGAGCAGCGCCGTTTCGGTGCACCAGACCATGCTGGCGATCCAGGATCTCAATCCGGACGCCTTCCTCGATGGCAATATCAATCGCCTGAAGCGCAGCCAGGTGCTGCGCCTGCCGACCGAGCAGCAGATCCGCAGCCGCAGCCAGGCCGATGCCCTGGCTCAGGTTCAGGCGCAGAACGGCGCCTGGCGCGAAGGTCGTGCCGTGCAGCCGGTGGCTGCCCGCCAGCTCGACGCCACTCGCCGCAGCGAGGCGGGCAATGCCCCGGCGCAGGCGCCGGCCGAAGACAATCTGCGCCTGGTGGCCGCCGCCAGCGGCAAGGCCGCCAGTGGTCGCGACAACGGTGCTGCCGGTGACGGCAAGGCGCTGGCCGACAAGCTGGCCGTCAGTCAGGAAAGCCTGGTCACCTCGCAGCGCGAGAATCAGGAGCTCAAGGAGCGCCTCACCGACCTGCAAAGCCAGCTGGACAAGCTGCAGCGTCTGATCGAGCTGAAGAACGAACAAATGGCCAAGCTGCAGGGTGGTTTGGCCGCCGATGCCCAGGCCATGCCTGCCGCTGTAGCCGCCGCTGCCGCTACTGCCCAGCCGGCTGCCGCAGCTCCGGCTGCGGACGCTGCGGCAACTGCCCCGGCGGTCGCTCCTGCACCTGTCGGCGTACCTGCTGCAGCCGATGCTGTCGCACCAGCTACTCCGGCGCCGGCTCCGGCAGCTG
>DATCUN010000002.1:0-2542 GCA_036561825.1 Pseudomonas sp. | reverse complement strand
ACCGGCAGGCAGGCCATGGCCACGGCGATCATCACCGGGTAGTCGAAGGCGATGGCGTTGGCCGACACGCTCAGCGGCGTTGGCGACACCAGCGAGGCCAGACCGAGCACGCAGAGCAGGTTGAAGATGTTGCTGCCGACCACGTTGCCCACGGCGATGTCGCGCTCGCCCTTGAGGGCGGCGATCACCGAGGTGGCCACCTCCGGCAGCGAGGTTCCGGCGGCGATGATGGTCAGGCCGATCACCAGTTCCGACAGGCCCAGCGCCTTGGCCAGGCTGACCGCGCCGTCCACCAGCAGGCCGGAGCCATACACCAGCAGAACCAGGCCGGCGGCGATGAACGCCAGGTGGCGCAGGCTGGCGAAGCTTCCGCTCGGCTCCTGAATGCCGTACTCGTCCTCGAATTCCTCGCTGGCGCCGTTGTTGCGGGCGCGCAGGCTGCCGACGATCAGAAAGCCGGTATAGGCCAGCACACCGCCGAACAGCAGCACGCCGTCGAGACGGCCGTAGCGCTGGTCCATGGCCAGGAACCAGGCCAGCAGGCTGGCGCCGATCATGATCGGCACGTCGAAGCGGATCAGCTGGCGCGACACCAGCATCGGCGTGATCAGCGCCGACAGGCCGAGGATGAACAGCACGTTGAAGATGTTGCTGCCGACCACGTTGCCGACGGCGATGTCGCCCTGGCCGGCGAAGGCCGATTGCACGCTGACCGCCATTTCCGGCGCGCTGGTGCCGAAGGCGACCACGGTCAGGCCGATGATCAGCGGGGGAATGCCGAACTGGGCGGCCAGGCGCGCGGCGCCGCGTACCAGTACTTCGGCGCCGGCGACCAGCAGGATCAGGCCGGCGATCAGATAGGCGAAGGTCATCAGGGTCATGGCTTGGATGCTCTGGACAAGTTGCGCGCCAGCTTAGCGTTTTGCCGCCGCGCTGCCAGCCCCGGGCCAGAGCCGATTGTTACCGCGTGCTGCATTGCTGGTTCAGTCGGGCAGGCGCTCCAGGCGCACCTGCGTCACGCCGCTGCCCAGCATGCCCAGGCGTTCGGCCGCCTTGCGCGAGACGTCGATGATCCGCCCGCGGGCGTAGGGGCCGCGGTCGTTGATGCGCACCACCACGCTGCGCTGGTTTTTCACATTGGTGACTTTGACCTTGCTGCCGAACGGCAGGCTGCGATGGGCGGCAGTCAGCGCGTGCATGTCGAAGCGTTCGCCGCTGGCGGTACGGCGGCCATGGTGGCGGCTGCTGTAGTACGAGGCCTGGCCTTCGGCGCGGTAGTCGCTGGGGGCGGAGGCCTGGTCGCGGCTGGCGCAGCCGGCCAGCAGGACGAGGAGGAGGATGGGCAGTGCTCGGCGCATGTCGGGACTCCGGAAGGCCCGCCGCCGGTCGAGTCCGGCGGCGGGAGGATTTCGGGCTGGAGCGGACATCCGTGCCGTGACTTCGATACCTGTCGACAGCTCCGGCCCGGCCATGCCTGGCCGGGCGCTTGCGAAGGCAACGCAGGGGTTGCCCGTTGGCTCAGCCTTCGAGCTTCTTCTTCAGCAGTTCGTTGACCTGGCCGGGGTTGGCCTTGCCCTTCGAGGCCTTCATCGCCTGGCCGACGAAGAAGCCGAACATCTTGCCGCGCTTGGCTTCGTCGCTGGCGCGGTACTGCTCGACCTGCGCGGCGTTGGCGGCCAGCACTTCGTCGAGCATGGCTTCGATGGCGCCGCTGTCGGTGACCTGCTTGAGGCCCTTGGCTTCGATGATGGCATCGGCCGAGTCGCCTTCGCCGGCGGCCAGCGCCTCGAACACCATCTTGGCGAGCTTGCCGGAGATGGTGTTGTCCTTGATGCGCAGGATCATCCCGCCGAGCTGCGCGGCGGAGACCGGCGACTGTTCGATCGAAAGGTTTTCGGCGTTGAGCAGGCTGGACAGCTCGCCCATCACCCAGTTGGCCGCCAGCTTGGCGTCGCCGCAGACCTTCTGCACTTCCTCGAAGTAGTCGGCCAGTTCGCGGCTGGCTGACAGCACGCTGGCGTCGTAGGCCGACAGGCCATGCTCGCTCTCGAAGCGCGCACGCTTCTCGTTGGGCAGTTCCGGCAGGCTGGCGCGCACGGCCTCGATGAAGTCGTCCTCCAGCACCACCGGCAGCAGGTCGGGGCAGGGGAAGTAGCGGTAGTCGTTGGCCTCTTCCTTGCTGCGCATCGAGCGCGTCTCGTCCTTGTTCGGGTCGTACAGGCGGGTTTCCTGCACCACCTTGCCGCCATCCTCGATCAGCTCGATCTGCCGCTGCACCTCGTGGTTGATCGCCTTCTCGATGAAGCGGAACGAGTTGACGTTCTTGATCTCGGCGCGGGTGCCGAACTCGGCCTGGCCCTTGGGGCGCACCGAGACGTTGCAGTCGCAGCGCAGCGAGCCCTCGGCCATGTTGCCGTCGCAGATGCCCAGGTAGCGCACCAGCGCGTGGATCGTCTTGACGTAGGCCACGGCTTCCTTGGCGCTGCGCATGTCCGGCTCGGACACGATCTCCAGCAACGGCGTGCCGGCGCGGTTCAGGTCG
>DATCUN010000001.1:0-4803 GCA_036561825.1 Pseudomonas sp. | reverse complement strand
GGACTGGTCGGCTCGCTCGCGGCGGGGCGCGGCGTAGCCGGCACGACCTCGGACAGCAGCGGAATGCCCGGCTCGCCGACCGTCTCGGTCAGTAGCGGCAGTTCGTCATTGGCCCAGTCGGGCAGGTTGGCGGGTTGCGGTGGAAGCGGGGGAGTGTCCATCGGCGGCTCGCGCGTTACAGATGCAGGTGTTGGGGAGCATAGCCGCGTTCGCGGTAGAAGCGGTAACTCGTGCGCAGGGCGTCGCGGGTCAGCGGGTCCTGGTTGACCACTTCGGCGATGCGCGCGAAGCGCTCGAAGAACGCCGGCACCGTGCTGGCCAGGTTGATCAGCAGGCTCTGCTCGCCGCCGGCATCCGGCCCCCAGGCCAGCAGCAGCGGGGCGTCGTTGCCGTCCTCGGCCAGCTGGTGCGGCACGAAGCTGGCGGCGCTGAAGCTCCACAGCCGCTCGTCCAGTGCCGCGCACTGCGCCGCATCCTGGCAGTGCAGGTAGATGCGGTGCCCCTCGCGCCAGGCCTTGGCCGCCAGGCGGCAGGCATAGGTCAGCCGCGCGGCGGCGTCGCTATCGGGGAGGATGTAGAAGTCGATGCGCTTCATCGGTCGGCTCCGGCCGGCGCGAACGCCGGCCGGAAGCGGCTCACTTGCAGCGTTCGAGCAGGTACTGGGTCAGCAGCGGCACCGGGCGACCGGTGGCGCCCTTGTCCTTGCCGCCGCTGATCCAGGCGGTGCCGGCGATGTCCAGGTGCGCCCAGTGCAGCTTCTTGGCGAAGCGCGACAGGAAGCAGGCGGCGGTGATGGTGCCGGCCTTGGGGCCGCCGATGTTGGCGATGTCGGCGAACGGGCTGTCCAGCTGCTCCTGGTACTCGTCGAACAGCGGCAGCTGCCAGGCGCGGTCGCCGGCGTGCTCGCCGGCCTTGAGGATCTGCTTGATCAGCGCGTCGTGGTTGCCCAGCAGGCCGGAGGTATGGCTGCCGAGGGCGACGATGCAGGCGCCGGTGAGGGTGGCGATGTCGATCACCGCCTGCGGCTTGAAGCGTTCGGCGTAGGTCAGGGTGTCGCACAGCACCAGGCGGCCTTCGGCGTCGGTGTTGAGGATCTCCACGGTCTGCCCGCTCATGGTGGTGACGATGTCGCCGGGGCGGGTGGCGCCGCCGCTGGGCATGTTCTCGGCACAGGCGAGCAGGCCGACCACGTTGATCGGCAGCTGCAGCTCGACCAGGGCGCGGAAGGTGCCGAGCACGCTGGCGGCGCCGCACATGTCGTACTTCATCTCGTCCATGCCGGCACCCGGCTTGAGGCTGATGCCGCCGGTGTCGAAGGTGATGCCCTTGCCGACCAGGGCAAAGGGCTGCTCGTCCTTCTTGCCGCCCTTGTACTCGAGCACGATCAGCCGCGGCGGCTGCTCGCTGCCCTGGGCCACGGCGAGGAAGGCGCCCATGCCCAGTTCCTTGAGCTTCTTCTCGTCGAGCACCTCGACCTTGAGGTTCTTGAACTGCTTGGCCAGCGCCCTGGCCTCGTCGGCGAGGAAGCTCGGGTGGCACAGGTTCGGTGGCAGGTTGCCGAGGTCGCGGGTCAGCGCCATGCCGCTGGCGATGGCCTGGCCGTGGGCGGCGCCGCGCTCGGTTTCGGCGATCTCGGTTTCCTCGACCAGCAGGGTGATCTTCTTCAGCGCCGGGGTGTCGGCCTTCTCGCTCTTGAAGCGATCGAACAGGTAGCGGCCGTCGGCCAGCACTTCCACCAGCAGGCGGGTGCGCGCGTACAGGTCGCGGCCCTGCACCATCAGCTCGCCGAGGGTGAGTGCGGCGTCGCTGCCGCCCAGGGTCTTGAGCACGGCGAGGGCGGCGGAAACTACCTTGCGGTAGTTGCGGTCGGAGAGTTCGCGCTCCTTGCCGCAGCCGACCAGCAGCACGCGTTCGGCCTTGATCCCTGGCAGGTTGTGCAGGAGCAGGGTCTGGCCCGGCTTGCCGGCCAGGTCGCCGCGCTTGAGCAGGACGCTCAGGGCGCCCTCGCTGGCCGCGTCGACGGCACGGGCGGCGGCTCCGAGCTTGCGGCCCTCGCCGACGGCGAGCACCAGGGTGGCGGTTTTCAGGGCTTCCGGACGGGCGCTCTTGACGAGAAATTGCATGGACGGGGGTCCCCAAGACAAACGGTCGGCTTTGCAGGATAATGCCGGCCTATTTTCATTCTGCGGGCAGCGATGCTGCGCCAGCCGGCGTGGTTGACGGCTAGTTTGAGCGTTGCGGCCCGAGCCTGACAACCCTGGAGTAGTCCTGGTTTGATCATCTTTCGTTACCTGTCCCGCGAAGTACTGGTTACCTTCAGTGCGGTGAGCGCCGTGCTGCTGGTGATCATCATGAGCGGGCGCTTCATCAAGTATCTGGCGCAGGCGGCCCAAGGGCTGCTCGATCCGGGCGTGCTGTTCATGATCATGGGCTTTCGCCTGCCCGGCTTCCTGCAGCTGATCCTGCCGCTGGGCCTGTTCCTCGGCATCCTGCTGGCCTACGGGCGCCTCTATCTCGAGTCGGAAATGACCGTGCTGGCCGCCGCCGGCATGAGCCGCAAGCGCCTGCTGGTCTACACCCTGGCGCCGGCGGCGCTGGTGGCGGCCGTGGTGGCCTGGCTGAGCCTGTCGCTGGCGCCGCAGGGGGTGACCCAGGTCGAGCGCATTCTCTACAGCCAGGATGCCCTGACCGAGTTCGATACCCTGGTGCCGGGGCGTTTCCAGGAGCTGAAGAGCGGCTCGCGAGTGACCTATACCGAAGCGCTGTCCGAGGACGGCCGCGAACTGGGCGGGGTGTTCATCTCCGAACTGCGCTTGTCGCGCAGCGGCAACAAGGAGCGGGGGATCAGCGTGCTGGTGGCGGAAAAGGGCCGCCAGGAGATCCGTGCCGACGGCAGCCGCTACCTGATCCTGGAGAACGGCTATCGCTACGACGGCAAGCCCGGCCAGGCCGACTACCGGGCGATCCAGTACGACCGCTACGGCGTGCTGCTGCCCAAGCCGGAAGTGGCCGGCGAGCTGAACGAGCGCGAGGGCATCCCGACTGCCGAGTTGATCAGCGGTAAGAGTCTGGAACAGATACCCCGCGCGGGTCTGCGAGAGCTCCAAAAGCGGCGCCATCAGGCCGAGTTGCAGTGGCGTCTGTCGCTGCCGCTGCTGGTGTTCGTGGTCACCGTGCTGGCCGTGGCGCTGGCCCGCGCCAACCCGCGCCAGGGCCGCTTCCTCAAGCTGCTGCCGGCGATCCTGCTGTACATGGCCTATCTGGCCCTGCTGATCGCCATGCGCGGCCGGGTGGAGGAGGGCAAGCTGCCCTCGGCGCTCGGCCTGTGGTGGGTGCACGCGCTGTTCCTCGCCATCGGCTTGTTGCTGATGTGTCGCGAGTCGCTGCGGCTGAAGTGGATGGCGCGCCGCGTCGCGAAGGAGGCCGCTCGTGGTCAGGCTTGATCGTTATATCGGTAGCAGTGTGTTCTTCAGCATCCTCGGGGTGCTGGGGGTCATCGTCGGCCTGGCGCTGCTGTTCGCCTTCATCGATGAGCTGGGTGATCTGGACGCCGGTTATGGTGTGGCCGAAGCCGCCCGCTACATCGCGTTCACCATCCCGGCGCGGATCTACGAGCTGCTGCCGATGGCGGCGCTGATCGGCTGCCTGGTCGGCCTCGGCTCGCTGGCCAGCAGCAGCGAGCTGACGGTCATGCGGGCTGCCGGGGTATCGCTGGGGCGCATCGTCGGCGCGGTGATGAAGCCGCTGCTGGTGCTGCTGGTGGTCGGTCTGCTGATCGGCGAGTACGTCGTGCCCTGGACGCAAAGCGAGGCGCAGAGCGGGCGTTCGCTGGCCCAGGGCGGCGGTGAGGCGCAGACCACCAAGCGCGGCCTGTGGCATCGCCAGGGCGAGGAGTTCATCCATATCAACTCGGTGCAGCCCAACGGCGTGCTGCTCGGGGTGACCCGCTATCGCTTCGACGACGAGCGGCGCCTGCTCAGCGCCAGTTTTGCTCGCCGCGCGCAGTATCAGGGCGACTACTGGCAGCTGGAGAACGTCGCCACCACGCTGCTGCACGAGGATCGCAGCGAGGTGCTCCAGGCGCCCAGCGAGCGCTGGGATGTCGAGCTCACGCCGCAACTGCTCGGCACCGTGGTGGTCGAGCCGGAGGCGCTGTCGATGACCGGGCTGTGGCGCTACATCCACTATCTGGGCGAGCAGGGCCTGAACAACAGCCGCTACTGGCTGGCGTTCTGGACCAAGGCCCTGCAGCCGCTGGTCACCGCGACCCTGGTGCTGCTGGCGATTTCCTTCATCTTCGGCCCGTTGCGCTCGGTGACCCTCGGTCAGCGGCTGTTCACCGGTGTGCTGGTGGGCTTCATCTTCCGCATCGCCCAGGACATGCTCGGCCCTTCCAGCCAGGTGTTCGGCTTCCCGCCGCTGCTGGCGGTGCTGGTGCCGGCGGGCATCTGCGGCCTGGTCGGGGTCTGGCTGCTGCGCCGGGCCGGCTGACGACGCCAGGGCGAGCAACAAGGCCGGCCCTGCGCCGGCCTTGTTCATTTCTGCGTCGGCGGCAGGGGAAAATAGCGCCCCAGCAGGTCCGGGTCATCGAAATGCGCCTGGCCGACGAAGGCGCTGGCATGCCGCCCCCACTGGCGCATGGCGCCCGGCGAGACCACCCCGGAGGGCCACAGCAGCCAGCGCTCCAGACGCTGGGTGCCCGGGACCAGCCCGCGGCGGTCGTACAGGCTGTGCTGCCCCTGGGGGTGGGGCAGCTGGCGCAGCTCGTCCAGCCCGGCCATGCGGTAGCCCTCGGTCGGCCTG